>CAZWEJ010000005.1:0-42626 GCA_964632435.1 uncultured Candidatus Saccharimonadales bacterium | reverse complement strand
TCCTTGCAGTCTTTGCACCCTGCACCTTCAAATAAAGTATAAGCGGTTTGATCTGCTAAAGGCAAGGTGTCGTATCCTAAATCCTCTTTTGCCTTAGTTAATTCATCTTTAGTTTTTGGCAAAATATTTTTTAAGGTTGTATTTATAGATTCAACCTCAGCCTGAGTTGCAGCTCTCTCCTTTGTACATTTATCACAAACTTTTCTAACTAATCTCTGGCCGATAACAGTGTTAACGGTAGAAGCAACAAGAAATGGCTCTACTTTCATGTCAAGAAGCCGAGGCAATACACCCGCAGCAGAGTTGGTATGAATCGTAGAAAGAACTACGTGACCAGTCAAAGAAGACTGAACTGCAAGGCTAGCTGTTTCTTGATCTCTAATTTCACCCACCATAATTACGTTTGGATCCTGACGCAAAATTGATCTCAAACCACTTGCGAAAGTAAGACCTACATCCGTATTTACCTGGATCTGGTTGATACCATCCATCTTATACTCAACAGGGTCTTCAAGAGTAACGACATTTACCTTAACGTCCTTAATTTCCTGCAATATCGCATATAGAGTTGTTGACTTACCGGATCCGGTAGGACCTGTTGAGAGAGTCATACCATGAGGCTTATGTATGCCCTCACTGATGGTTCTAAACGCTCGGCCCCTAAATCCAAGGTTTTCAAGTGTAAGGAGCTTATTATCTTTATCAAGAAGCCTGATAACAATCTGCTCACCATGTACGATTGGTGCTATAGCGATACGTAAGTCAATTTCTTTGGCCCCAACCTTTATGACATATTGACCATCTTGAGGTACGCGGTGCTCATCTATCTTTAGATTCGAAAGTATTTTTATTCGTGATACCAGCGCTGCTTCGACATTTTTTGGAAGAACCATCGCCTCTCGCAAAACGCCGTCAATTCTAAATCGTATTCGAACATCTTTTTCGCGTGGCTCAATGTGGATGTCAGAGGCACGACTATTGGCTGCATATTCAAGAATCTGCGCAAGAGCTTTACTGATAGGGGCGTCTTGAACGAGATTTTGAAGCTTCTTTGCTTCTTTGGGGGCATTCATTGCCTCACTTTCATCAGAAGCGTCTTGAACGAGATTTTTGAGGTCTTTAGATAGCTCAGCAGAATACTGGACCATTATTGAATCGATGGCAGCCTGCGATGCCATAAATGTAAGGACACTCTCACCAGTTTTTCTATTAAGAAAATCTACCGCCTGAATATTGGTTGGGTCCAACATTGCAACTGCTAATTTCCCGTCGACACGTCCGAATGGAACTGCGTGATATGTTTCAGCAGTATCCTTTGGGATGGCTGTCAAAATATTTTGCGGAACAACTAACCCATTGATATTTGCGTATTGCAAACCATTTGCTTCTGCCAATATTTTTGTCATCTGCTCATCATCAATAATTCCAGCCTTATTGATAATATTGAGTAAGGTAGTATTCTCCTGAATCGCTCTTAACTTAAAATCGGTCAGTTGCTTACTATTAATTAATTCTCGCTCGAGTAGCAGTTCCTCAAGCTTTTGTTGAGTTTTAGTTGATAGCAGCATCGCCGCCCCTCACTATCTAGCCGAATTAAAAGGCTGCTGATTACCTAAACCGCTACCTAAATCTGGCTCTACGTAGAAATCTCTTACTTTGGAGTTATTACTAATCTGTTGCAAAGCCTGTTCATCAAAATCGGCCTCAATTTTTTTTACTTTTTCGTAAGTATACTTGTCTTGCGTGCTCGAACCTTTCTTTGGCGACAGAGCCGTGAATATTAGGACTCCTGCTGCAAATAAAATTACTACAGCAACTCCAAGTTGTATGAACTCTTTTCTTTTCATTTCACTGGCTCCGTTTTGACATCTAGATTTGCCTCTGGTTGGTAATAAGTTGTTCCTCTCATTGATACTTTGAGAGAATCACCATCACCTTTAATCGAGATAGCATCAATCTTTATCGGACGAGCAGACATCTCTAGGTTCTTAACAAAGTCACGTACTCTCACATACGATCCTTCAACGTCTACACCAAACCTGTATTCAGACGGCTGCCCTTCGGCAACGGGTTGTTCTGGGGTAACTGCAGCCGTCAATGAAGTTGCATTTGGAGATATTGCCTGTACCTTAACGCCAGCTCCCTGAGCTGCATTATTTACGATAGTAACTATTTGAGGGAAATCTGCAGTATTCGGCATGGCATGCTCAATAAGGTCCCTTCTTTGTCCTAAATTCTTGTAGCTACTCATTAGGCGGTTAGCCTTTTCAATGTTATCACCTAAGTCGGTGATTGCCTGCTGCTTACCAATAATTACCTTGGTGTTCATATAAAACTCTTTTCCAAGAATGTTGACTATGAATCCAGTGACTAATATTGCTAGTAAGGAAACTACAACCATGATAGCAATGTAATTATTTGCCGAAACCGTTCGCTTATCTAGGGTTTTCTTAGTTGCCATTTTGCACCACCTGTCCTGACATCTGCGTTGTTAGCTTAAATGAGATAAATCCGTCTCCATTATCAGCAACCGAAGTTAAATCTACGTTTGTAAAATATGGCTCAGATGATTCAGAAGCATTTTTCCCAACTGTTACATTTGCTGCCTCAAGCGCTTTTGCAAACTTTGTCGCTAGTGGGTAGCCTTTTGCCGTAACGGTAACGGTAAGTAGGTTATCTTCAGTTAATTCGAGATTAGAAATACTTATGCCTTGAGGAGCAAACTCCTGAAGCACATCGAAGAATCTGCTTAGATAAGCTTTTTTGGTATCTATATCTTTCCACGACTTTAGATGTTCCTGAATGGTAACAGCACGTTTTAAGTCTTGTATTTGATTGAGTTCATTTGTACGATTCTTTATTTCATTATTTTGAGCTGCAATAGTAACTTTCTGAGCCCCGACAAGAAGTACTAGAACTGCAACTATTATTCCGCATATTACTCCAATTGTAGAAGCAATTGTCGCCGCAAGCTTTCTTCTCTGCTTGTTGCGCTGATTTGTTTGATGAACCTCAGGGGCAAGATTCACCTTTGGTCGAGGCTGACTCATGACAATAGATCCCTTTCAGCTAAACCAGCAGCTACCCCAAACTCCGTTGCAATTCCCATCAATTGGTTCTGGAGATTAGATGGATATTGCACTTTTGCCCACGCATTTCCAATTTCAACGGGAAGACCAGTAGCTGTTGAAAGATACGTTGGAAGTTCTGGAAGAGCAGTGGTACCTCCACTTAGCACCAGTTTTTCCAGCTTGATTGTTGGATACTGATTTGCAAAGAAATCAACCGATCTTTTAATCTCTGCTGTAAGTTGATCCATACTTGGTTTAATTGCTTTAAATACTTGCCCTTCTAACTTCGTTTGAGTAAGCCCAAACTTACGAGTAAACTGCTCCGCTTGAGCTGCATCAAGACCAAGATTTTGTTCAACTGCCTTCATAAATGTAGAGCCACCAACGTTAATTGAACGGAGAAGTTTTGGCATATTTGCATGAACAATACTTATATCAGTTGCAACGCTTCCGATATCCAATACTAGTACGGCTAAATCATTGGCTTGAACCACTGCACGGGAAAGAGCTATGGCATTTGGTTCAAGTGCAATAAGATCCAAGCCAGCTTGTTCACAGATACTTAGGTACTTTTCTGTAACAGTGTTTGGTGCAGCAACAATTAGAACTTCTTGCTCTTCTGGCGTTTTGCCTGGCCCAAGAACAACCCAATCTAGCTTTACATCTTTAACATTCAAAGGAATGTACTGATCAGCTTGAAGCTTAATTGCTTTTGCCAGCTCATCATGACCAAGCCTTGGAGTAGTAATTACGGTTGCGAAAACCTTTGATGATGGAACGCCACAAATTACATTCTTTGAGCTTATGCGCGCGTCTTTAATGAGCTGACGAACTACTGCAGCAATTTTTGATATATCTGCAGGCGCATCACTCATTGCCACCTTGGGAGGCACGGCTACGTGACCATATGTCATCAATACCGGCTTTCCTGAGCTCTTTAATTGCACCACCCTGATGCCGCCCGAACCGATATCTAAGCCAAAATACTCTGTTTGCTGGCTAAATATCCCCATTAGCTATATCTTAACGGTAACTGCTTATGCTTGTAAACCATGTTCTCACCTCTCCAGATCATTGAATATCAGAACCTAGGTATCTGCTCCCTAATTGACCCACTACTTCCCTTATTGTAAAGCGCATTGAATGCTGGCGGCATCATTAAGTAGGTTTGACCTGTTAAAATTACCCGATCTGCCCAGTCAGTAACCGAAACTTTAGTCCTATTAAGTTTCAACGTTCGCGCATACATAATGCCATTTACTGTCAGATTTTTCTCGCGACAGTTTGCAGCAGTGTACCCAGGTGTTGTTGTTTTTGCTTGAAGGCGATTGTTTTCATCTGCACAAGTATCGATTACCCCCGACGAATATGTTCCGGAAAAATTATTGTAACCACCAGCATAAAGGAGGGCATTAACTTGAGAAACATCCTTGGAAATATAAATTCCGTCTGTGGCGATAATTCCCAATGAATCTGAGCTTCCAGGTGCAAGCGCACCTACCCCGCCTTTGGTAATATTACCCTTTATGTAAACTCTTCCTTCAACAAGTAGCGTCCATCTTCCATTAACTGTTAGGTTATTAATAAATACATCACCGCTAGCTTTAACCACTTTGTTTTGATATGTAGCGGGGTTCGGTCCAGAAATAGTGTTAGAAGGAAGTGTTGTGAAGTTAGAATAATTTCTAGCTTCTTTTGTTATGTCTGGTCGACAAGAAAGTCCATCCGCTTCTGAGGTTTTTTGAATACCGAAACCTGACTTGGACAGCAGAGAGTTGTAGCCAGTCTTATTCTGGACAGTGAGCATATACATACCGTAGGAGCCAGGATTTCCTACCACGCCACCCTTGCTTGCATCTGCAACATCACACCGTGTACCGTTGTCGCGCACAGTTATGTTGCCACCTCCCGTAACTCCACCGAAATCAACAGCTACGTTGGGCTCATCCATCCTGACTCTGAGTATACTCGCAGAAGAGTTTTTACAAACTTCGTTGTGTGGATTATTCCAATATTCACGCCAACAAACCTTCGAATTATTGATTGCCGACTCGCCTACAGGTCTATCCCCGTCGAAGGTTGAATAGAAAGAAAATGTATCTTGCGCTCCCGGCTGAGCTGAATTCTGTTCGGGCCAGGTTATTGAGCCAAGGCTATTTGCATTTCCAGCCCCTCTTGTAGGAGCAGGATTGGAAGGCAGAATGTTATCAACTGTTGCAATAGCCTTATCTAGTGGAATAGAGCCATAGTTATTATTTGATCCGTTAGTTTGGTCTATAACCGTATATCTAACCGGTCCAAGATTGGGGTTAGGAGTTACTTGCGACCTAAAAGTTGCATAATTGTATGCCGGATTCTCTATATTGTACGCTTCGCCACCTCCAAAAGTGGTCCCTCCGCTAACTGACTTTGTGAAAGAAGTTATGTCTCCAGGTATTGGATTATAGGTGATATTCGACAATGCCGAAACTGCGCCAGAAGCAGTAGTCTCAACATAATTTGCCACTCCCTGGAAACCGCCAGCTGTATCTTCACACTCAGTCATTAGTCTACTTGAATTACCGTTATAAGTGTTGCCATTAGGAGCAACACAGTAACGATAATCTCCAGTACTTGGAACAGTCGGTGTAGCTGCAGCTGCAGTATATCCTGGGTAAACACCGATTTGGTCTTTGGGCTTTACCACGCCGCTCCATTCAATAGTTATCTCGCTATAGGCGGGCATTTTACTCACATCAAAACCAATGTAAGGCCTATTACTGCCGGATCCTGAAATTTTCTGATATTTCAAATCGCCGATTAACGAATAACCGATTTCTGTCTCATCGTTACCATAATCAAAGTAGTTGCTTGCATTTGGGATAAGGTTATCTCCCTCTGACTTACATGGAACCGTGCCATCTACTACTCGCCAAGTTGTAGGGGCTTCGTCTCCAAAAGGATCAATAATTACGCAATCGACCCTAAGCTTATCTAGGTCGGACATGTCGGGGATCATGTTAAGAGGAATATAATCTTTAATGTAAACAGGCTGATTTGCATCAATCCCGTTTTTTACAGATATACTAAAGCTTACTCTGTCCCCTGGTCGTAGACTTTCATTTCCAGGAGGAAGAAAGTTCCCGTTTTCATCTGTTCCATCCGGGAAAGAGAATTTTTCGATAGATGGCGAAGTTGGAACTGGATCGTATTTGAAATCATTACCTCTAGTATTCTTTTTATCCGGGTCGGAATCTTCATTTTCGAAATTCCATGGAATATCCTGGGTAGTTCCTGTGCAATTTACGAAATAGCTACCTCCGTCTGGGCTAGACCCCTGACCGCTATTGTTGTTATCGCAGCTAACTCCAGCTACTTGCTTTTGTATTCCCTCGCTCTTTACTAGCCCCGTGCCTCTAAGTAAACCAACTGGGTTCCAGTAAGTAGTCGCGCCTACCGTCTGCCTCTCGGTTGAATAAGGTGGTGGGGCACCTGAATTGCCCCTAACATACACACAGTATTTCTCCCCAACATAAGCGTTGAATGAGTAAAAACCCTCAGGCCACCCGTTTTGCCCTGTAAATACGTATTTATCTTCATTTCCATCACAGTATCTATCATAAATGACCCGCACACCATTCAACAGCTTTCCAGTTGCGTTTGTCTCAGAAGACCTGACTGTTCCTTGGATTGTCGTTTCGTTGATTTGGTAGCATCTATATTTTGACTTGGCGGCTATGAATCTCAAATTATCAGTATTAAATGGATCTTCATCACCACCCATCCTTACGGAGACAATGGTTCTTAAGCATACCTTTTTATCGTCCCCAACATTTGAGAAATCTTTCATGTTGAGTCTGAACTTGAAGCTATCTATGTCGACTTGAGACCTGGCATCAGAAGGCGATAATCTCCAGAGTATCATTTTACCTTGACCTGAAGCTCCACAGTTTACACCACCATCAAGCCCACCTCCTGCAAATGGGCTTCTACTGGGGTCTTCAGCGGACCACCCCCAGTTACCCGCCCATCCAGTTGTGGTTGCCCCACCATTATATGAGTCTGGCTTCCTTAATCCCTGATACGCATCAACTGTTGGACATGGAATCGAAGTTCGAAAAGCCGGAATAGCAGAGCCATTCTTTAAAGTGGAGCCAGTGTCTTCTACCGAATC
The DNA here is from genome assembly GCA_964632435.1 of uncultured Candidatus Saccharimonadales bacterium. Lineage (GTDB taxonomy): Bacteria > Patescibacteriota > Saccharimonadia > UBA4664 > SCTI01 > CAZWEJ01. The sequence goes on along the minus strand of CAZWEJ010000005.1, from coordinate 35,402 downwards.
AACGACACTGTCATTTCCGTCAATAATAGTCCAAACGTAAACTAAGTTATTGTTTGGGTCCGAATCAGTATCTGGATAATATTGAGTCTCCCCATTAGGCCTAGAGTCTCCCTCGTTGGGAGGCGCAGTTCGAGGCCATGCTTCTGTTGAGGGGTCAGTATTCGTAGCTGGCTCCCCCTCGTTATTGTAACCAGTTGTAAAATTCAAAACCTGGCCAGGTGCGATGCTTTCTGCGTTATCATCCGAATTAGTTGCTGAATAGTTTCCACCTGGAGTTGAAGGGCCGTCCCTTAGAGAAACTTGGGAATAATTACCACCGTCATTTCTTGGGCAGAAAAATCCAAATGGGAATCTTTTATAATCATCAGAATTAGTGTTTGTATTGCACCCATAATTGTTGGCTAGCACGGGCTTAGAATATATAGCAAAATTAACGACCGTAGCCGTCAAAAGAAATATGATTGCTAGAATATACTTTAACTTCACCCTATGAAAACAATATACAAAAGCATAAGCAAAATCAAATAAGATAAGGCTCGGAAGTTAATCCTCCGAGCCAAAATCTTAACCTCTGCGGCTGAATACCGTTACGGTGTCCACCGGCTTCGCCTCGCCCTTGCTAGAATCCTCTGACCAGATTCTAATACCCCCCCGTGAAGGAAACCGCAGGAAAACCTTTTCTCCCGAAACCAGATTAATTCTCACTTTGCAGATTCTGATTCCCGAGTCGGGCGTGACTCGCAAGTACTTCTTTCTGATGTACTTCGGGATCTTCTTCTCACGGTAGCGAATCTTGACGACGCGATCTCGCCAGATTTCTCCATTGATACCCGTAGTTGTGTACGGGTTCTTGCAGCTCGACCCCTTCCCCGACTTTGCGGAGGGGGAAACGATTGGTGTCACCGCGGCCCCAACGAGGAGGCACACGATGGCGATAACAACAAGTTTGATCCTCACGGATCCCACCTCCAAAAGGTGCTCGATTCACTACCCTTACGGGCAGCAACGCTATGTATTCTTATACACTATTTTTTATATTTTTGCAAGTAAATGTTGGCCGCTGTGTTTATTAATATGTTGAGTTGTCACACTTAGATTTTCCGAATATACGCTTTCTATTTCTATCTAGCAGCTTTTGAGCTTTAGTCCCCTGATACTTCGTATAACCCGTATACATCGGACTACTTATATTATTGTTGTGCTGTTTACCGAGTAAATGCCCATATTCGTGAATAAATGTGGCACATGCAGACGCCCTAGTCTCTCTATATTCCTGATTATAGAATATTCTACAGTAGCCTTGATCATATGCAGCTTTTATCAGATCTGGAGATAATGCATATTTTGTAACAAGTATTGATGAAACTTCAATATAACTATAGGCCAGATATGGTAATACAACATGAGCATACTCGTCTTTACCATAATCCCCATAATTTACTTCTACGTCATTAGGCTGACACTGTACACCACTCAAAACGCTTTCTGTGCTGTTGGGTTTTTTCTCATTCAAGTAGTAGTTAGTAGCAGATCTCTTGAAATGACTCTCGCTCTTGGAACCATATGTCCAATCATTTTTAGCAGTTGCCTGATGGGGAGCTAATGAATAAACGATGGCAATTATTAGTATCAGAGAAATCTTCTTCACTATTTTTAAGTTAGCATAATTACTTTTGCTTTACTAAATTATTTGCATTTTTAAACTTTTTATGCTATAGTATGGTGATTCAGTTCCAACTACGTGGAGGTGAAGTACCATGATCCGCATTGGACTAATCCTCTGCGTGATGACATCGCTGATTGCTTCGGCAACGGCGTGTAGCTCTAAGGGCTCCCCCAGTTCAGCCACCAACTCACCTGCAAAGGTGGCTGCTCTCAAGCTCTGTCGAGCAGAGTACCAGCTTCAGTCGAAGCTTAAGGCTCATCGCTCTAACCCCTCCGGGAAGACGCTTGCCTTGGTTGGGAAGGCTCGTGGCGAGATGTTCGTCGCCAGGCGAAACCTCGCTCTCCTTGCTGGGGAAAGTGAAGTCCCAGCGTCGAAGCTCAAGTGGTGCGGCGATGTGAGCCGAAGCTACCTTGCGACCAGCAACCAGCGTGTTACTCGAGCCACCAGAAGCCTCTGTAGAGAGGTCCGGGCGCAGGACTTCGCAAAGCGTCATGACTTGATTGTCACCGACAGCCTCGTGGAACCGCTGAAGAGCGAGTACCGCTGGCACGCCGAGTGGTACAACGAGGATTCCATGAGGGCAAGCTCTCACAAGAATCTTCCCAAGGAGGCAAGAAGCCTCAAGCAGGTGCTCAGCTCCTGCTGAACTACGCCCCATCCGCTATCACAGGGATGGGGCATTTCATTTACTTTACGTATGTCTATATATTTGAGGGCAAATAGACCTTGCGAGCCTATGTTTGATATTTCGCGATTCTAGATCGATGCGACGTTGACCCGTTAAGCCATCCCACGAAGAATACATTGCACTTCTCCAATTCCTAACATGTTCATATCCAATCAAATGACCATACTCATGAATCATGGTTATACATGCTCTAGGTCTGGTTTCTCTGTTAATCATGGTGTTGATATTGATTTTACAATAAGAATTCATAAAGGCTATTGGGTTAAAGTGAACCTCTCTCCATAAATTCTCTTTGTACCCAGCCCAAATATAATCGACGGACGCAATTTCATTTTCATGACCTCGACCAAAATCATAATATTTAAACCTTACATCGCTGGGCTTACAGTCAGCATTCTGGTAGTTGTCACTATTTTGATGCCAACTCGTCATTGCTTGCCTAAAGTAATCTTCTGTTCTGTTGGAGTATTGCCACCTGCTGCCAGCGTGTGCAGTGTCTGAGCTGTATACCGTTAAAACCAATCCAAAAATAATGAACGCAAAGTCTTTTGTTAATAATTTTTTAATCATAATAGTTATAAGACAAATATAGCAGATAACTTGCTATATTTTGTTCAAGCCTGGTCCCGAGCATATGGACTTAGATAGCCTATATTTTTGATTTCTTACTTGAAGAGCAATTTGCTTATTAATTGGGATCCCGTCGTAAGGGGAGAACATTACACTATCTGGGTTTTTTGAATGGCCATATCCTAAGAGATGACCATATTCGTGAATCATAGTAATGCATGCATTTTTTCTGATTTCCTTGTTGCGAGTGTTTACTTTTATTGTGCAGTAATTGAAGTCATAATCCTTTTTACTTACATCCCCATAAACCCCTTTGAAGTCTTTATATGCTCCCCAAACTCCTGCTTCAGCTAAGGTATTTTTATCATCGTCTCCAAAATCGTAGTATATAAATTTTACATCTTTAGGATCACAGTCCACCCCTTTTAATCTATCGTTATTCATCCAATTGATGTATATTGCAGCCCTAAAAAAATCCTCTGACCTGTATGAGTATTTCCAACTTCTTCCACTAGCCTCTGAAGTACCAATATTAAACGCGCCAATAACCGTTGCAAAGACAATAAAAGGGATTAGCGCTTTTTGCGATATCTATATTCTCCCCTCATCATCACCTGCCCCTTATTTCGGCAGCATTGCACACAGTTCTAGCTAGAAGGTTTTTATGCCAGCGCCTCCATAGGGCAACCGCCTTATTACCTGAATACAATTCGAAACCTTGATACATTGGACTCTTAGTGTTATCAAAATTGTGTTCTCGACCAAGCAAATGGCCATATTCGTGGATAAAAGTTACACAGGCGTTCGGTCTTGTTTCTGGAGGATAATTAGTATTCCAAAAAACCCTACAATATTTTTTTGAGCCCTCAGGGTAGGTACCTTCATATGCTCCATATAGGTTTGCCCAAGCCAACCAATTATTGTAAGGGTCAACATTGCCGGTCTTGTATTCAATAACAACATCTTTAGGCATGCAATCAACTCTACCTAACACGCCTTGATTATTGTAGTAAATATATGCTGCCGCTTTGAATAAGTTTTCGTCCACATTTCGGTACCTCCAGTACCAATCATTGCCAGGACCACCTCTCTGAACCGCCTTGGCTTGAGGAATAACCACTACAGCTGTTACCGATAATGCTAAAACTAAAGCTGCAACTATTAGTGTTCTTTTCATATTCACAGTTTAACATAAACCATAAGCACTATAATTTTTCTTATTCTTGAATATGCTACAATTACTCCTTATGAAGATCGGTATCGTCGGCCTGCCAAACGTGGGCAAATCAACTTTATTTAATGCACTCACCCGCAACAACGTGCTTGCGGCTAATTACCCTTTTGCCACCATTGAACCAAATGTCGGTATCGTTCCTGTGCCTGATGGGCGGCTTGAGAAACTTGCTTCTCTGTATGAAGCCAAGAAAATCATCCCATCGACAGTTACCTTCGTCGATATCGCCGGCCTCGTTCGAGGAGCAAGTGAAGGCCAGGGTCTGGGCAATCAGTTTTTAGCCAACATTCGTGAGGCGAATGCGATTTGCCAGGTGGTACGCGTGTTTGAGGACGAAAACGTGACACATGTCGACGGCAAAATTAGCCCCGAGGATGATATCGCGACCATCAATACAGAGCTGATTCTTGCGGACATTCAAACAATTGATAGGCGGCTTTCGAAAATTGCAAAGGATTCTAGCCAAAAGGCCCTCGCCTCTTCATTGAAGAAGGCGCGAGATATTCTGGACGAAGGAAAAACTCTGTTTGCTGCAAAGTTCAATAATGAAGATCTTGGCGATATGCAGTTGCTTACGACTAAACCATTCATATATGTATTCAATGTTGATGAATCAGAGCTTTCGCACGAGGAAATGAAGAAATCTCTTATCGCTTCTGTCGCTCCTGCACAGGCGGTTGTACTGTGCGCTAAAGTTGAAGCCGAATTAAGCTCACTCGATCCAGATGAAGCTCGTGAATTACTGAAGGATCTTGGTCAAAGTGAGTCTGGTTTGGATTCGCTAGTACGTATCGGCCAGGAAGTGCTCAGGTTGCAGTCATATTTAACGGCTGGCCCAAAAGAAGTACGTGCTTGGACAATTAAAAAAGGTGCGACTGCTCCAGAGGCAGCGGGAGCTATCCACACTGACTTTGAAAAAGGCTTTATTCGAGCCGAGGTGGTGAGTTACGAAGATCTAATTAATGCAGGATCTTTAACAGCTGCGCGTTCTGCAGGAAAAGCCCGTCTTGAGGGCAAAGACTACATTATGCAGCCTGACGATGTAGTTGAGTTCCGCTTTAACGTCTAAGCGATCGACTTTAGTAAATAGAAGCACTCTCTGTTCCCCTGGGCCCCAGTAACTTCTGAATCCTCTTTCGCAATGATTTCAAAATGGCTATCAATTTTCGATTCAAACTCTGCAAGAATTTGAGCTCGTAACTTCTCGTCCTTAATGACGCCCTTGTGCTTATCAGCAGTAGGCTTATCGGTTTCGAATTGAGGCTTGGCCATCGCAACAATTTGTCCATCCTTGGTAATTAGCTTAGCAACCGAATCCAAAATTTTCGTTAAGGAAATAAATGAAACATCAACTACAGCAATATTAGGAGTAGGATCGAGCAAGTGAACGTCGATATCTCGAATGTCAGTTTGCTCGATAACTACAACGCGATCATCATTCCTCAGCTTATAAGCTAGCTGATTTGTGCCGACATCAACGGCGTAAACTTTTTTTGCTCCGTTCTGCAGAGCATAGTCGGTGAATCCTCCAGTTGAAGATCCGACATCGAGAACCACAGCATCTTCAAAGTTTAGTCCTAGTTTTTCCGCGACGGATGCCAACTTATCGCCTCCCCTGGAAACATAGCGAGGTCGGTTGGCGATATCTAATTCAATATCCGCCTCAAAATTTTGGCCTGGCTTGGTAAGTTTGGCGGTTTTGTGACTTACTTCACCGGCCATTATCATTGCTTGCGCCATCGATCGTGAATCGGCAATGCCGCGCTCAACCAAAATGGCATCTAGTCTTTTTTTGTCGGCTATTTTTTGCGCTCCAAATACGCCCCACTACGCGTATCAACTTTGATTACATCACCAGTATTAATGAAGAGTGGAACCATCACTTCAATACCGGTTTCCAGCTTAGCCGGCTTGAGAGCTGTGGTAGCCGTATCGCCTTTGGCACCCGGCTCAGTCTGAACCACTTCAAGGTAAACGTTGTTACCGATATCCAGTGCAATTGGCTTGCCGTCGTAAAGCATGACGATAGCTTTGGCGCCTTCCTTGATATACCCTCCTAGATCTCCAACCTGTTCATACCCAATTGTGGTCTGCTCGTAGGTATCTTGGTTCATAAAATGGAACCCCGTGTCGTCTGAGTATAGAAACTGCATGTTCTCACGGGCCAGGTCTGCAGCGGGAAGTTTATCTGAAGAGCGGAAAGATTTATCAAAAACTGATCCACTCTTTAGATTCTTGAGCTTTGTCCGCATGACAGCGCCACCACGCCCCATCGCGATATGGGACGACTCAAGAACTTGATGCGGAGCGCCATCAAGTTCAATCACAACCCCCTTCTTAAGATCGGTGTGTCCGTAAATCATTTAGGATCCTTAACGAACAACGTATGGAAGCAATGCTAGGTGACGTGCACGCTTGAGCGCAACCGCAACTCGACGTTGATGCTTCATGCAGGTTCCGGTTCTTTTTCGGGTTTCAATTTTGCCGTAACTGTTGAGATATCGTTGAAGCAGTTTTACATCCTTGTAATCTACCTCGTCGACCTTCTCGGCGCAGAAACGACACACTTTTTTGCTGTAAAAGTTAGCCATATTTCTCCTTAAAATGGTATTTCGTCTAGGTTGACTGGCTCATCATCTTTGAGGTCATCAACCACGACGTCTTTTTTCTTAGATTTTGATTCGGTTGGAGCAGTTTGCTGCTCTGGCATGAAGTCGGAAGGTCCATCAGTTGGGCGATCTAGGAAGTTAATGTCGCTTGCGACAATTTCGGTTCGTGATCGTTTAATGCCATCTTTTTCCCAGCTCTGGGTTTGAAGACGACCAACAACCATAACCTTTCGGCCTTTACTCAAGTACTGATTGGCAAGCTCACCGAGCTTCCCCCAGGCGACTACCTCGTGATAATCAACCGCCTCTTTACGATCACCGCTACCATCGACCCAACTGCGATTGGTTGCAACTGCAAATGATGCAACTGCCTGTCCGCTAGGTGTGGTTCTTAGCTCGGGGTCACGTGTTAGGTTTCCCATTACTATTGCTTGATTGAAGCTCTTTGCCATTATGCTACTCCTTCTCGGTCGCTACCGCGGCCCTTTTTACATCTTCTTCTTTATCGTTCTTATCAGCTTTTTCGGCTGTTGATACCGCAGGGGTTGCAACGCGCTTAACTAACAGGAATCGAATGACTTCTTCTGTAATGAGTAGCGAGGACTCTAACTGTCGAACCGCCTCAGGCTTGAGGTCAACTTCGAAGTAGATATAGATACCAAACTGATTCTTCTTAACTGGATAAGCAAGTCGCTTCTTGCCCCAGTTGTCGCGCTTGGTAATTTTACCGTCGACGCCATCAATCAACTTCTCAATCTTGCTGATTGGAGTGTCGACATCGATCTCTAGATCTGGGTGCAAAAGCACCACCAACTCGTACTGTTTCATACGTTCTCCTTTCTATGGAACTGGCTTAATGCCGTGCCGCTCAATTTCTTGAGGAGCAAAAAGGTTAAATACCTCGCTAAACTCTACCAAGTTTTATCTGTTAAGTCAAGGTTGAGGACGCCCTCAACCGACTATTCAAACTTTACCATTGATCAATTAATTGATTGTTAAATATGCCCGTTGTTTCATTTTGTATGCTGGTCAATAATATGGCCATGTACGTGCTTGCAAGCCAACTAAAGAATCTGCCTGTAATGAGCATTCAAACCGGTCAAGCGATTGCTCATATTGAACAGCCAATTATCAATATGGCGAACCTTGAAGCAATGGCTCTTAACTGTAATCTTGGCCGGAGTAAACCTAAGGAAGGCGTGATATTACTTCGAGACGTGCGCCAATTTTCTGGCGATTGCATCATCGTAGATTCGTTCGACGACATTGAGGACTCCTCGGAGATTGTAAGGCTTAAGGATGTTGTAAAAGCAGGCTTCAACCCTATTGGAAAACATGTGGTGAATGAATCTGGAGACAAGCTCGGGAAGGTTGAAGATTACACAATCAATTTGAAAACATTTATGATCCAAAAACTGTATGTGCATCAGTCACTGGTGAAAAGTCTTCTTTATAACAGCCTGGTTATTGATCGAACTCAGGTTATTGATATAACGCCAAAGGCTATAACTGTTAAGGATGCTAGGGTCAAAAAAGGCATCTTGGAGAGAAAAGCCATCCCGGCAAAGGGCAGTTTTCCTCAAGCATAAGAACCTTGCAAAAGTGCTACCACGCGAGTAAAATTCTTATCATAATAAGGTGGTTTCGTGGTCACAGCACTATTGTTTATCGCGGCGTTTGGCCTAGCCTATCGCATCGTCGCAACCAACTAAGATTTTTGTTCGAGCTGCTCCAGAGCAGCTCGAATGTCGCTAAAACGAAAACCTTTTGAAGATAAATATGCTATTAACCTTTCTCTTGTTGCGTACTTTTGGGCAAGAGATTTTTTTGTAACCAGATTTTTTATCGTTTCAACTTCGCCCTGGAAACCATCAATAGTTGAATCAATGACATCCTTTTCGATACCCTTTTGCCTAAGCTCATGCTCTAATTGCCGTCTACTTCTTAGCTGAAACTCTCGTCTCTCAGAGACCCAAGTTTCGGCGAAGCTAGCATCGTTTATTAGATTTTGATCAGCCAAAGCATTGATAATTTTTTGGGTAGTCGGCTCATCACACCCCTTTTTGGTAAGGTAGTCGGAAACCTCTTTTTTACTTCGAGGGCGAAATGATAAATAGTTGTACGCCCTATCCATCATCTTGCCGTAGCCCGAAAGATCAACTAATTTGGCGATCTCCCTTGAGTCTAGTTCGTCGCCTGATGCGATTCCGCAATCGATCAGTTGCGCCGAAGACAGTGATAACGCGTATTTCCCATCAACAAATATTGAGTAGCGGTCTTGTTTTTTTACTTGCTGGTTTATTGCCGTAATTTTTGGCATTTTAGGAAGCGAGTACCTGCTTTCTTACAGCTTGATCAAGCTCTTTGAACTCTTTGTTATGTTCTTCTAGGTAAGCTTTGGCCGCTTCTCGTCCCTGTCCCATTTTCTCGCCCTTGTACTCATACCATGCACCACTTTTCTTAACTAGTTCATGCTTCACTGCTAGATCAAGTAAGTCGCCTGAGGTTGAAATGCCTTTGTTATACATTATGTCGAACTCTGCCATGCGGAATGGAGGTGCGACCTTGTTTTTAACAACCTTAACTCTTACTCTATTTCCAATAACCTTGTCTGCATCTTTGATTTGCTCTGTACGACGAATATCTAATCGAACAGACGAGTAATACTTCAAAGCCTGGCCACCTGCAGTTGTCTCTGGGTTTCCGAACATAACGCCGATCTTCATACGAAGCTGGTTGATAAAAATAACTGTAGTCTTTGACTTACTGATAACACCTGTAAGTTTTCGAAGGGCTTGTGACATTAAACGTGCCTGCATACCCATAACGGCATCACCCATGCTGCCCTCAATTTCGGCTCGAGGAACCAAAGCAGCTACCGAGTCAACAATAACGACGTCAACGGCACTTGATCGTACAAGAGTTTCGGTGATTTCCAGCGCCTGCTCCCCTGTATCTGGTTGCGAAACAAGAAGATCGTCGAGATTTACACCAATCCTTTTGGCGTATTCTGGGTCTAATGCATGCTCGGCATCAACGAATGCTGCAAGTCCGCCTTGCTTTTGAACCTGCGCAACAGCATGTAGTGCCAATGTAGTTTTACCGCTCGACTCTGGACCGTAAATCTCAATAATACGTCCTTGAGGAAAGCCTCCACCCAGAGCTAAGTCTAAAGAAAGACTTCCGCTTGGGATAGTTTTAACATCAATCTTATGAGCTTCCCCTAGCTTCATAATTGATCCACTTCCGAACTGTTTTTCAATCTGGCTGACTGCTAAATCTACTGCCTTTAAGCGCGCAGTCTTATCTTCGTTATTCACCGTTGCGGTACTCCCCTGAATCTCTTTTACTTTTGTCATTTTATCATGTCCCTCTTTGTGATGCTTCGAGAATATATGTTACGAATTAAATTATTCTTAAGGGTCGTGGGATGCACCCCAGCACCACCGGCACATCCCTGGAAGCTCAATTTTTGTGACCCTAAATCAAGCATAACCGAACAAAATACGAACGTCAAGTATAATGGTTTTATGAGAGTTTTTATTGGAGTTCCCCTACTTCATCAGTACGGTCAGTCATTTCTAAGGCTATCTTTTTGCGAGGGCTTTAAGCGCAACTTGCGGCTTTCGCATATTGAGCCACACCTCACATTAAAAGCCCCCCAAGACATCGACGAAGACCAGCTTCCCGCTTGGAAACATAGTGTTGAAAAAGCTCTACATGCGTTCAAGCCTGTGCATACCAAAATCGATAGTAGCTTCTTTATCACACCTGTAACACTTGCGTTGAGGGGTGAATCCAAGCCACTCTGCCCAATCCATGTAGCGCTAGTGGATAATCTGAGCGAATTCGACTCTGCCGGTGTTATCTACCATGAAGGTAAGGACTTTATCGCCCATGTCACTGTTGGGCGCGCTACAAGGCGACTTGAACAATCGGACAGGAAGATGCTAACCGCAGAATGTGATCAAATTATTAAACCTCAAGAAATTACGGTAAACAAAGTTCGCCTCTATATAAGGCGAGACATTGAGCAGGGCTATGAAGCCCTAGAAGATATTAAGCTTAACGGTAGTTAGTAAACTGTAGCGGGAACTCAAGATCCTGCTGCTTTAGTAAATTAATAATCGACTGCAAATCATCCTTGCTGGTTGAAGAAACTCGCACCGCCTCACCCTGAATTTGAGCCTTCGACTTTGGGAACTCGTCACGAATTAACTTTGAGAGCTTCTTGGCCTGCTCTTGATTCAAGCCTCGTTTAAAGCTAATCGACCACTTTACAACCGTTCCACTTTCGGCCGGCTGTGTCGAATGGATATCAAGAACCTTGGGCGAAATATCGCGCCGAATCAGCTTACTCTGTATTACATCTACCAAAGAATTGATCTGATTAACGCTATCAGCTGTAAGATTGAGACCATTTTTATTATCACTAAATTCAATCTTGGCACTGGTGCCCTTAAAATCGAAGCGTTGAGCCACTTCTCTCTGCGCTTGATCGACAGCATTTGTCATCTCGCCGGGATCAAAATCACTAACTACATCGAATGAAAAATCTTTTGCCATAGGGAGATTATACCAAAGCTACTTAAATTGAGTCTCTTTGGCGAACTCAAGATTGTTGCGGGATTGACCCATTTGACCGCTACTCCCAAGCACCACATTGGCTGTTTGAGAGTTTGTGACCGTTAACAGCGTTGCGCCGGCATTCGAGGTCGATACGTTTATCAATGATGCACCTTTAAATACTTGGATGGTGCCAGGAAGCATCGTACCCTTGAAGACCTCTTTACCATCGGCGCGAACTGTAACCGTTGCTGCGGCATCTTTTATTTGAATTCTGACGGCGACTCCATCAAAAACGGCGGCGGGAAGCTCTGAGCTCTCTGTCGAACTAGGTACATTTGCGAGAATGTTACGAGTTACTGTCGTTTCTTTACCTAACCGGCTCTTAGCGGTTACTCGAATGGTGTTTACACCGTTTTGAAGCGCTAGATTGGTAGAAAACTCGCCATTTGCATCAATCAGGATCGGCGAATCATTGATAAACACGTCACCACCTCCTCCAACTTTGCCCTTAACTTTGATCAAACTGCCGTAGAGAACCTCATCCTTTGATGGCTCACTGACTTCAAGGCTTGGCGCCGCAGTTAAGGCGCTAAACTGCCAAAATAGATAACCAACAATTGCAAGTGCAACCAGGGCAATCATTCCAAAAGTAAGCCTCCTGGCACTAACAACCGGGTCAGCACTCAGTTCTTGGGCCTTCCTTGCCAGCTCAACCGGTTGATCCCCTCGCTCTTTTTCGTACTGCTTGATTATTTTTTTGGAGTTGAGGCCCAAATAGTCGGCATAACTCGAGACAAAACCCCGTGTATAAACATCATGAGGCAGTTCAGAGTACTTATCGGCTTCAATTGCAATCAGGTACTTTCCACGGACGCGAGTACCAATCTCGATCTCTTTGAGACTCTTACCTTGCTCCTGCCGGGTTGATTTTAAGATTTCGCCGACTGTTTTGGGAGCTTCTTTTGATTTTGTCGCCTTATTCGTCGCTGCCATCGGCATCACCAGAATCTGTGTCATTCAAGCTTGATACCAGCACCTGCCGCGGTCTTGATCCATCCGCTGGGCCGACAATCCCTCTTTCTTCTAGGATGTCGAGAAGGCGCGCCGCCCTGGCGTAACCAATTCGGAGTCTACGTTGAAGTAAGCTTGAGGATGCTTTGCCGGTCCTAATTACAACTTCGGCTGCATCCTTAAAGAGATCGTCATCGGCGTCGCTAAAGTCGCCGCTTCCTCCACCACCACCCATGCTAACGGGTTGAGCCAAGACCTCTTCGTTGTACATTGGCTGCCGTGCTTCTCTTAAGTAATCGGTGATTGGCTTGGTTTCGGTCTCATCGGTATAAACACCCTGGATACGTCGGGGCTTAGGTGTCTCAGCATTGCTAAAGAGCATATCACCCCGACCGAGCAGCTTCTCTGCCCCACCAGCATCTAAGATTGTTCTTGAATCAACATTAGAAGCAACGCGGAATGCAATTCGGGCAGGAATGTTGGCCTTGATCAAGCCAGTAATTACGTTGACGCTCGGGCGCTGAGTGGCAAGCACGAGGTGAATTCCGGCAGCGCGGGCCAGCTGAGCTAGGCGCACGATCAACGCCTCAACCTCTGCTCCTGCAAGCATCATAAGATCAGCCATCTCGTCAATTACGACCACAATATATGGCATACTCTCCTTTTTCTTGAGGTTGTTGTACTCATTGATGTTGCGCTTTCCAACTTCCGAAAACAGCTTGAGGCGTCTTTCCATCTCTGCCACTGCCCACTTAAGCGCCGAAATAGTCTTTTCTGGCTCAACAATAACGGGTGTAAGTAGATGAGGGATGTCATTATAAAGGGTAAGCTCAACGCGCTTTGGATCAACCAGAATCAGCTTGAGCTGAGCCGGAGAGTTGCGATAAAGCAAACTCGTCAGCAAGGTGTTGATCATGACAGACTTACCAGCACCAGTGGCACCAGCGATCAAAAGGTGAGGCATGGTTGCAAGATCGGCCATCGCGGGGGCACCAGCGACATCTTGCCCAAGAATGATTGAGAGCGGAGATTTAGCACTTTTATACTCTTTGGCTTCCATGAATTGCCTTAAGCGAACTGTGGCTATATCGCGGTTCGGAAGCTCAACACCAACCGCACCCTTACCTGGAATCGGGGCCTCAACACGAATCGCTGGAGCCGCTAAAGCAAGTGCGAGGTTATGCTCAAGACCAGTAATTTTGTTCAATTTTACGCCGGCTGCTGGCTTAAGAGTGTATTGAGTAACTGTTGGACCCACATTGACCTCTCCCATGGCAGCATCGATGCCGAAACTTGAGAGCGTATTTTGGATAATGGCGGCGTTCTCTTTAATGTTTCCAGCGTCGGGATGAGATGAATCTTTGCTAAGAAGATCGACCGATGGCGGCGTCCACTCCGGATCGGCAACAGTAGTAAGGGCGACTTCCGGCTCCTTGTTTTTCTTCTTTGAGGATGGGCCACCAATTGTGCCTTTGATCTCAAGCTTTGGTACCTCAATACCCTGATTAACCTGAAGCTCTTCCTTGGGGTGGCGCTTAAACAAACCAATTATCTTTGCGATAAGCTCGCTCAATCTGGTGTTAGCGGCCACAATTATTGAGATAACAAGCAACGCCATTAATATGATGGTTGAAGCCGGTACGTTGAGAATCATTAAAAAGAGGCTACTAATTGCGTAGCCAACCATTCCCCCACCAGACCCATCTTGTGCCATCTGAAGCGAATCCGATTGGTCAATGCCGATCTGAAGCAGCGCACTTAAAGTAACGATAAAACCGAGAAAACCTATGTAGTTATGAGCCTTAAGCTCATACTTCTCTGGCTGAAAGAGCATGAAAGCAATTAGCAGAAAAACTAACGGCAAGAGATAGGCACTGTAACCAATTGCAAGCGTTAAGATTGAGAAAAGTCCAGTCGCTAGGGCCCCACCAAAGTTGAACATTGCGAAGGTGATTATCAAAGCGACTGCGATTAAGGCTACTGCGAAAATCTCTTTGCCCACGCCTTCATTAAGTTCCGGTTTGAAACTTAAAGTAGGTACACTTTTTTTGCGTTTTTTGCGAGCCATACTTGCTCTATATTATACCGGTTATGCCAGGAGAAATCCAGATGTAAGTTCTGCGTACTTACCTGTAGCCTTCGGCCTGTAACTCGAACATTTTTTTATAGGTATTGTCCGACTTCATCAATTCATCATGAGATCCGCTTGCCGAAACTGTTCCGTTTTCTAGAACATAAATCTTATCTGCCTGCCGAACAGTTGAGAAACGGTGCGAAATAATAATAGTACTGTTCTGTTTCTGGTGCTCAAGTATTTGCTTGAATATTTTATATTCAGACTTTGCATCAACAGCCGCTGTGGGTTCATCAAGGATTAATAAATAGGCATCCCTAAACAACGCCCTGGCGATACCCATTCTCTGCCACTGCCCACCAGAAGGATGAAGGCCGTCCTCAAATTCCGGTGATAGCTTTTGTTTAATGCCATGTTTGTATTTGCTTATAAAATCATCTGCATCAGCTTTTTTTATTGCTGATTCAATCTTTTGCACGTCGTTCATATTCTCAATTCGTCCCACGCCGATATTTTGATGTACATCGTATATATAGTTACCATAGTCCTGCAGAAGTACTGAAACATTAGAATGCCAGCTTTCGGCTTTTATTTCATTAATGTTTAAGCCATTAATAAGTATTTCGCCGCTATCAACTTCATAAAGTCTTGTAATTAACTTAACCAGTGTAGATTTTCCGGAGCCGTTTTCCCCTACTAGCGCAATGTTCTCACCGGGTTCTATCGTCATTGATAGATCATCTATAATTTTTTTATCCGAACCGGGGTATGAAAAAGAAACATTCTTGAGCTCTATCTTCGGGGGGCCAGAAAGTTCAATATTTTTTGCATTGGGGCTCTCAATCAATACTGGCTTCATGTCGGCAATTTCGTAAAAATCTCTCATTACCAGAGCATGCTCATAGATTCTTCCAAGACTTAAAAACAAGCTAGTCGAACTAGTTGAAAACCTTTGAACAGTTTGGAAGTAAAAAGTGTAGGTTCCAATTCCGAAGCTACGATCTGTTAACACTCTACCTATAAAACTAATCTGAATTATCAATATAACAATATCTTCAAAAGTATTTGTTGCTGAATCTAGACGAAATCGTATAGCGTTAACTCTACTTTCCCTATCAGCAAATGTTTTTCTTAGATGATTGGCTTTATCCAAGAAATATGATTTTGCGGTGTTAAGGCGAATTTCAATATTTGTATCGTGCATATACATATATTGAGCGGTTTGCCTCTCAAGCCTTCTTAAATTGTCGGGATCATTCCAAACTATTTTATCTCTAAGTTTACTAATGTAGGATGATGAAAAAATCGAAGGAACCACAGCTATAAGTAGAGCGGGCAGCAACCATATTGAATAGTTGATTAGAATAATTGAGACCCCAACGATTTGGAATATGGACCCTGCTGACCTAAAAATTTCTTCGGATAGAATTTGGTGTGACATCACATGGCGATAAAGAACTTTATTGAATAGTTCTACGAATCTGGGGGTCTCTCGTGTAGGAACATCAATATTAACGACAAACTCGTTCATTCTTCTTTCAAGAAACAAAGTGAGCTTGATCTCTGATTTTTCGACGAAGAACCTTTGTACTGGGTACAGTAAGCTGCTGATCAGTCCGACAAAAGCTGCCAGAATAAAGGCTAAATATACCTCACTCTGCGGGATACTCCCATCCAAAGCATCTACAAGCTTGTTGATTGCAACACCCGCCAAATAGCTGGCGGCGATAGGTGTTAAGGCAGTTATAGGAACAAAGATTGCATTAATTATCAGCAGTGATTTGCTAACTTCCCACTGCTCAACGATCACCCTTTTGCTAACACGAAAAACAAGCTTGAGTTCATTCCAAATTTCACCAATTCTAAATCTTGGAATATTCAATTTTTTACTTCCCTGCCGGTACCCTCATGTCGATTTCATTAACTACCGGTAGAACCATTGGATTTCGCTTAGTCTTCTGGTACAAGAAGTCGGCAACCTCATCGCGAAGTTGAAGTTTAAAGCGAGACCAATCTGCAGGCTTAGTCTTATCGCGTCGTTCAAACGACTTGCGGATTTCCATTCGAAGTCGACCGATTAGATCCTCGCTCTCTTTCATATGAACGAAACCGCGTGAAATGATATCGGGACTGGTAAGTAATCGCCCGCTCTTTCGGTCCACGGTGGCGATGACTACTACCATTCCGTCATGTCCAAGCGCTAGTCGATCTCGTAGGACAAGGTTCTCAACGTCACCAATACCGGAACCATCGATCAACACAATGCCGCTTTCAACTCGCTCAGCTTTGCGACCAGAAGTAGGCGTAATCTCGAGAACATCACCATTATCCATAACGAATGCGTTGGATGCTGCAACTCCTGCCTTTACAGCTAGATCAGCGTGACGTACGAGCATATGAAACTCGCCGTGAATTGGCATGAAGTACTTTGGTTTCACAATCCTAACTAGGTCGGTAAGATCATCCCAGCTGGCATGCCCAGAAACGTGCAGCAAGCCAAACTGGTCGAGCTCACGCATCGAGTTGAGGTAAACGCGCGCACCTTCCCGCATCAAGGCGTCTACAGATGCCACAACGGCTTTCTCGTTACCGGGGATTGGGTTTGAGCTCAAAATGACGGTGTCGCCAGGCTTAATCTTTACGTGAGGGTGATCGCCGGTACTCATGCGGCTTAATGCTGAGTTGATTTCGCCCTGTGAGCCTGTTGAAAGGATTACGATCTCGTCGTCCTTGGACTTTGCACCATCCTGAACTCGGGTAATGAGGCCCGGTGGGACCTTGATGTAGCCCAGTTTGACGGCAAGCTCAACGTTTGCGAGCATGCTGCGCCCAATAAAGGCTAGCTTACGGTTAGCTTTATGTGTGGCATTAATAATCAACTGAACTCGAGTCAGCGAGCTAGCGAAGGTCGAGATAATGATTCGGCCACCCGCTCTACCAAAGAGGTCATTGAGCGTTGGCTCAATAAGCTTTTCGCTAGGGGTACGCCCTACTCTCTCTGTGTTGGTGCTGTCACTCATCAACAGCAACACACCCTCTTTACCGACCTCCTCAAAGCGAGTAACGTCCATCAACTTTCCATCAACAGGGTCTGGATCCAGTCGCCAGTCGCCGGTATTGATAATGGTACCGATAGGCGTGCGGATAATTACCGCCGTAGCGTCTGAGATTGAGTGAGTCACACGAACCAGCTCGATGCTGAATACACCGAGCTGCACCTGCTCATGACGATCTGGGTCCATAACTCTAAAGTCTGGCGCGGTCTGCATCTTGAACTCTTCAATCTGCTTTTCGACCATGGCAAGACTTAGCTTGGTTCCAAAGATTGGAACATTAAATTTAGGCAAAATGTATCCGGCTGCACCAATGTGGTCCATGTGACCATGAGTAATTACTATGCCTCGAAGTTTGTGAGCATTTTTCTCAACATAGGTAGCATCCGGGATAATGTAGTCGATTCCTGGCTGAGAATCATCTGGGAAGGCAAAGCCGATATCAACAATGATCATGTCATTATCGAACTCAATCGCCATCATATTCTTACCAACCTCACCGAGGCCACCCAGAGGAATTACACGGATCTTTGGTTCACGTGTAACCTGATTCGCCTTTCGCTCTTTAACTTGAGTCTGTTGCTCGCCGCCGGCACCATTAAAAACCGACTTGTTGATCGGAATAGTAGGTTGATTCATCAGCTTGGCAGCCATGGGGTTAGCCTGCTGCTGCCTACGCCTGACTTTGGCGCTATTTACCGAACCATTGCGACCGTTAGGTCTTGAGGGCTTCTGCCCCTGGGGTTTCGGTTTATTGTTTTGTTCTTTGGGATTCATTATTGAATGAATTCTCCTTTCAATTTAATTAAGATTCAATTTTTTCTTGATCAATCTTTTTGAGTAAACGCGGAATACCTGCAAAATCTTCGAGCAAGGTCTTCCTCATTCCTCCGTTGTAAAGTGCTGCCGCGGGATGATAAAGCGGCATATAAACCTGGCCATCACGCTTGTATGCGCGGCCGTGAGCTTCACTGATCTTCAGCTCGGGCAGGAACACGTTCATCGAGTGCCTGCCTAAGAAGACGATTAGTTTTGGTTCAATTATTTCAACCTGCTTTTTGAGATAAGGCTTAAAGGCTTCAATCTCTTCCGGTTTTGGATCTCTATTACCTGGTGGTCGGTATTTGACGATATTACTGATGTAAATGTCTTTTCGATCAAGTTCAATGCTTGCCAGCATCTCGTCCAAAAACTTACCAGCCGCTCCAACAAAGGGTCGTCCAAGCTCATCCTCCTTGGCACCGGGGGCTTCACCGATAAAGATGATATCCGCATCGGCGTTACCCTCGCCCATCACCAAGTTCTGGGCTCCTGCAGCTAGCTCAGGAGCAACACCGGCGGCTACAATCTCGTCCGCCAGCGCCTTAAGCTGCTGCTCTTTACTTCTCTGAGCCTCTGGCATGCTCTTTGACCGCCTTCATGCTCAGATTCAAGCGACCCTGATTGTCAATTTCCATCAACTTAACAGTAACTTCCTGCCCCTCTTTGAGCTCATCGCTCACCTTCTCAACCCGATGATCTGCAATCTGCGAAACGTGAACCAGACCATCTTTACCCGGCATGATCTCAACGAATGCACCGAAGTCCATCAGTTTAACAACCTTACCGGTGTAAATCTTGCCCACTTCTGGTCGAGCAGTGATACGCTCAATCCACTCCATAGCTGCCTTGGCCGAATCACCATCATTGGAGGCGATCATAACCAAACCATTGTCTTCGAGGTCAATTTCAACACCAGTTTCGTTGATAATCTTGTTAATGGTCTCTCCGCCCTTACCAATTACGATCTTGATATCGTCGGGGTGAATCATCATTTTAGAGATTCGAGGTGCGTGGGCTGCAAGATCGGCACGTGGCTTATCAATAACCTTTAGCATCTCGGACATGATGTTGGCGCGTCCCTTATTGGCTTGAGCCAGGGCTTTCTTCATAATCTCGGGAGTAATTCCCTTAACCTTGATGTCCATCTGTAGGGCGGTAATTCCGTCGTCGGTACCAGCAACTTTAAAGTCCATGTCGCCGGCGAAGTCTTCGGCGCCCTGAATGTCACTCAAGATAACGTGCTTGCCCTTCTCTCCTAATACGAGGCCCATAGCAATACCGGCAACTGGCTTGCGTAATGGAACTCCAGCATCCATCAAGCTAAGTGTGCTTCCGCATACGCTAGCCATTGAGGTTGAACCGTTGGAGCTAACTACCTCGGAAACAGTTCGGATGGTGTATGGAAAATCTTCAACGGAAGGAATAACCGGCAGCAAAGCGCGCTCGGCAAGAGCACCGTGGCCGATTTCTCGGCGACCTGGGCTGCGCATTGGTCGAACTTCACCAGTTGAGTATGGTGGGAAGTTATAGTGGTGCATGTAGCGCTTGGTGGTATCCATCTCCATCGTGTCGAGGATTTGAGCATAGCTGGTTGAAGCTAGCGTGGTGACGTTAAGTACCTGGGTTGTGCCTCGTGTAAACAATCCTGAACCGTGAGCTCGTGGAATTAACCCAACTTGACCGGAAATTGGTCGAATCTCATCTGGCTTGCGATCGTCTGGTCGGGCTTCGTGATCCAAAATTGCTCGCCTAATTTCGGCATCAATAACTTTCTCGAAGGCGGTTTCCAGATCGTCAGAGTTGAACTGACCGTCCTCGCCACCAAACTTATCAACTACCTCTCGGCGCAGGTTCTTGATAGCATCGTGTCGCAAATACTGATTCTTATGTCGAATCGCAGCATCGAGCTTACCATCGAGGTACTTATCAAGCACTTCGGTAGCCTCGGCGTTTGGCTTGTGAAGCTCATACTCTTTTGGCTCTACTTTAAGCTCTTTGGCGATCTTTTCTTGAAGCTCAATAACGGGCTGAATAGTCTTATGGGCTAGCTCAATGGCCTCAATCATAGTTGCCTCGTCAACTTCGTTGGCGCCGGCTTCAACCATCATGATGGCGTCTTTTGTTCCCGAAACTA
Source organism: uncultured Candidatus Saccharimonadales bacterium (assembly GCA_964632435.1). GTDB lineage: Bacteria > Patescibacteriota > Saccharimonadia > UBA4664 > SCTI01 > CAZWEJ01. Next base: position 14,972 of record CAZWEJ010000005.1, on the reverse strand, counting down.
CAAGATCGAGCTTGCTAACGGTCATCTCAGCAGCGGTTGGGAATGGTACTAGCTTGCCATCAATCATCCCGATTCGAACGCCAGCGATTGGTCCCTCAAATGGTGCACCGGATATTGTGAGAGCGGTTGAAATCGCAATCATGGCGATAATATCTGGGCTATGAACCAGATCCGCGCTCAATACAGTGGCAACACACTGAACGTCGTTGCGGTAACCCTTAGGAAATAGCGGGCGGATTGGGCGGTCAATAAGTCGAGCCGTTAAAGTTGCTTGTTCGGTAGCACGGCCCTCTCTCTTAAGAAAACGGCTTCCGGAAATCTTCCCGGCAGCGTACATTCGCTCTTCGTAATCGATTAGCAATGGGAAGAAGTCGATTCCTTCCCTTGGGCTGTTGGCTACTGTGGCGGTGCCCATAACCATAGTGTCGCCGTATTGAACGGTTACAGCACCATCGGCCAAAAAGGCCATCTTGCCGGTTTCAATTACTAGCTTTCTGCCAGCAAAATCTGTCTCGAACTTAACCGTTTTTCCGCCAAAAGGGTGGATAATTTCTTGTGACATATTCTCCTTATCTCGCACGATACGTGCCAGGGACTTGCCACTCATTGAACACTTTTGTTACACGAATCAATGAGAGCCAAAGCTCTACCACGTAATGTGTGCGTATTTTTTACTCACACGCCCTACTTTGAGCGCAGTTGGACGCTTGTTTAGCGCCCTGCCGCAATCAAACTAACGACGTAGATTCAACTTCTTCAGGATGGTCTCGTATCGCTTCTGATCGTTCTTATGCAAATAATCAAGGAGTCGGCGTCGCTTACCTACCATCTTGAGTAGGCCGCGGCGTGAGTGCTCATCCTTTTTGTGAACCTGAAGGTGCTTGGTGAGCTCTTCAATTTTTCGAGTGAAAATACCGATTTGGACCTCCGGTGAACCGGTGTCCTTTTTATGAGTTTGGTTATCGGTAATAACCTTCTTTTTTACTTCGGTCTTTAACATGATAAGTACCAGTCTAACAGATTACGCTCCAGATTGCAACACCTTAGGCAGTACGTTGAAAAAGATCACTTTGGTTAACACTTTCTAAGGGCTTTGCCTTTTCAATTGAGAAGCCACCGATAGTTGTCCTACGCAGGCCGCTTAAGTAAGCACCCGTACCAAGCTGCTTACCGATATCCTCCGCTAGCGTCCGAATATAGGTTCCACTTGAAACATGGGTCGAAATTTTAAGAATTGGATACTCATAACTAATGAGATCAAGCTTATAAATGTTGACCTCCCTTTCTGGGATTTCAACTTGCTCACCACTTCTAGCCCTTTTATATGCAGGCTTGCCGCCAATCTTGATGGCCGAATAGGCGGGTGGTGTCTGTTTAATAAGTCCCGTAAATACTTCGAGGGCTTTCTCAACCTCTTCAAGCGTGGGCACGATTTCTGACACAGCAGTCAGCTCCCCCTCTTTGTCGGCTGTCGCGCTATTAAAGCCGAGTGTGATTTCGGCATCATAGCTCTTATCGTGCTTGAGGAAGCTGGTTGCCAGCTTAGTTGAAGATCCGACCAGAAAGATCATCAACCCTGTAGCCATTGGATCAAGCGTCCCGGCATGGCCGATCTTTTTGATTCCAAGCTGCTTTCGCAGGCGCCTAATACAATCGAATGAGGTTATCCCGGAAGGCTTATCTACTAAAAGAATCCCTGACGGAGTCTGTGGCTGGTTCATAAACTAACTATACTTACGATAATCGGTTGGCGAAAATCGGATTGTTGGTTGGGTTTGATCGCTTTGAATCTGACGGAGCCGCTTGAGGCTTTTCTGCCTTACTAGATGGTTGATCATTAATGAGTGGCTCAGGGGCTTCGTCGTCGATATTTACGGGAGTAACCTGTGGTTGGTCATCTGGATCTGTAACCGCTGGACCATCGGTCTCAAACTCATGAGGCTGGGGCTGGGGCTGCGCCTGTACGGGCTCAACTCGAGGGGCTTCAACGGCCTGTGGCTGGGGCTGAGGCTGTTCAACCGTCTTCTGCAGGGGCTCCTGAACGTGCTCAATAACCATTGTTGGTTGCTCAACCTCAACGCCCTCAAGAGGTGCGTGAATGTCGGGCTCAGCATTTATAAAGACTGCCCTTTCGGCAATTGTGCCACCCGGTTCGAGACCGGCCTTTTCATAAATCTCGGCCTGCATTTTAGGCTTAGACTTTGGCTGCTCATTCTGACGCTGCGGTCGGTCCTGCCTGCTCTGCTGCTGAGATTGGGATTGAGGACCTTGCGGACGATCCTGCTTGCCCTTGTTGTTTCGGCCGCCATAAAGGCCCTGGACAACCTTTTTCTGGTCGGCTCCCATAGCCATCATTTGAGCGGCAACAGTCATTGCCTTTGAAGTGGTATGGGTGGCAGTAAAGCGATCGGTTGACGCCATAATTCCGGTAAGTATAGTGGTTGCGATTTGAGTATCAATTAGACCAGTTTGAAGCGACTCCGACAGCGCGACAAGCAACTCACCAAGACCGGCAGCATTTGGCTCAATAAGATTGATTGCGCCGTACTGCTCGTTGATTCGATGAAAGTCGATGTTAACCATCGGAATGTCTTCAAGAAGCTGCTCATTTTGTGCGTAGACGCGGTCGATACGGGAATAAGAAGCAACTCCAAGAACAATAATTAGATCGTAGTGATAATCACCGTAGCTATAGCTAACATCCTGCTGTTTGAATGAGCCAGAAAACGGGGTTACATGAACATTGAGCTTCCCATTTTCGATGGTGTATTTGAGCTTATCAACCTCAGCCCTTGAGAGATCAATATGCATGATGAAGTCTCGCAAACCGCCTAGCTGCTTTTCAACTTGTGAAGTGTCTAGGAATTTGGCAGAAGCAGGAATGTCATCGCTAATAACAGTGCTGACTTTCTTGCCGAATTTTTTGAGAATTGCAGATAGAGCCAATGTCGAAGCAACCTGATCAACTGTAGGATTTTGACCGGTTATTACAAGAATCGACTCGGCTTGGCGGATCGACTCTGATGTCTGTTGCTTGGGTGTTAACTCTTTGTCCATGATATTCTCACGAATGAACAATAGTATCAGATTTGGAGCAATAAGTCAATATCTGGACACCTCTTATGTTTGAGGAGTAATTTCCGCACTCAATGCTTTACAACCAAGAGTGTTTCAGGTATAGTCTTCTTCGTTATGCCAATTATTAAATCTGCAATTAAACGAGTACGACAGTCCGCAAAGCGACGAAGCCGCAACCTACAGGTTAAGCGAGCTATTCATCGTGATGTTCGCGCTTTTCAGGACGCTGTTGATGCCGGTGATGCCAAACTGACCACCGAAAGGCTTCGAGAAGCTATCTCTGAGATCGATCGAGCTGTAAAGAAAGGCACTCTCCACAAGAACACTGCTGCTCGCCGCAAGTCTCAATTGACCAAGAAAGCCAACACAGTTGTTAAGCCGGTCAAGACGAAGCGCACCAAAAAAGCTGCTCCTAAAGCTGCGGCTAAGCCAGCTGCTAAAAAACCTGCAGCCAAGAAGCCAGCTGCAAAGAAAACAGCCAAGTAACTCACCAATTCTTTCAATAAATTCCCGCCACTTTCAGGCGGGTTTTTTGTTACACTAAAATGCATGAAGACTCCAGAAGACAGAATACGAGCGCAGATTCAGGATATTTCCGCCGAAATAGTCGATCAGATCAAACTAATTCGAGATTATGCCACGACCCCAGGTAACAGCTGGCTTGCCAAAAACGAGCTAACAAGACTCCAAGCGCGTATGACCGAGCTCGAAGAATTGATCGATAAAATCAAAGAGAAAGACCAGGACTAAGTTGATGTTCCCGAAAGAGACGAAACTAGCTGCTCAACCATGTAATCGCTGTCGCCTTCTCCCGATTTGATTGCCATCTCGGTGTCAATCGCCTTAATAAACGATTCCTTAATTCGCTCTTCGGTGTATAGATGACGAGTCGCCAAGACCTTACCAGCAACATAAGGCGACATTCCAGCTTCTTTCGCTAATTGAGGGGCAGTGATTCTACCTGCACTTTTAGCCAAAAGCTGATTACGAAGCTGCCAGATTATCATGCTTAAAATGTACATTTCGTTTTCGCCATTTGTGCGAAGACGGGTGTAAATTTTGATTGCGAGCTGCCTCTTCCCTGCCGACATGGCATCAACCAGATTAAAGATACTTTCAGTTCTTGAGCTTTCTACCAGGAGGTCGATATTTTCGACTGTTACTTCCATGTTGTAGTTAAGCAGCTTTTCAATCTCGTTCGATAGACGCCATTGATCCTCGCCCGCAAGATCAAGAAGGCGGCCGACGGCAGCACGATCAATTTCTCCACCAGCATCTTCAACCAACTTAATTATCCAACGCATTAGTTTTGCATGATCAAGCTGCTTAAACTCAACAACCTTAGCTTTTTCTTTGAGGGTCTTAAAGTAGTTGGTTCGGTGGTCAACCTCGGGATCGTAAAAGACTGCCACTGTGGTTGAAGGAATTCCTTCAATTATTTGATCAATTTGAGTTGAAACGGCTTTGTTCTTACCTAGGGATTCGATGATTACGAGACGGCTGGATGCCAAAAATGGCACCGCTTGGAGGGCTGCCTTTAGCTCTGCGACAGTCGCTTTTTCGCCCTCAATCTTGTCGAGGCCAAAGTCGTTACCGGTCTTTTTTTGATACTGGGTTACGAGCTTTGCAATCTGGCTGCGAGCCTCAAACGAGTTTGGCCCATAGAAGAAAAAGATCACTTTTTGGCCTCAACTTTCGGAGCCGGTTGGCACTTCGGGCAGTAATGGGTCCCCCTACCCGCCACACGGGTTTTGATTATTTCGGACCCACAGACTGGACACTCAAGGCCTTGGCGACGAAAAACTCGAGCGTGATGAAGGTAGTCGCCGACTCCCCCAAGCGCATTCACATAGTTGGTAAAGCTTGTGCCTCCATGCTCAACACCTAGGGCAATAATAGTTTTGATCGCCTCATAGAGCCTTTTGACTTGCGCCGGTTTAAGATCAGCCGCAGGAGTTGCGGGATGGATTTTCGCCAGGTGGAGAGACTCATCTGCATAGATATTCCCAACACCAGCAACGGTTGATTGATCAAGAATTACCGCCTTGATTGGCGATTTGGGGCGACGCGCAAGGATAGCAGTAAACTTTTTCAACTCAAAAGCCTCGGTAAGAGGCTCTGGCCCCATTCGAGCAATTAAAGCATCTCGGGCGATTTCTTCTGTTGGTACAAGCCTAATCCAGCCGAAAATTCGTTGATCATTGAAGTAGAGCTTGGAGCCATCACTTAAGTCGAAAATGACTTTTGTGCTGTTATCGGGTAATTTATCGGCCATGCTTTTAGTTGGATGGCCTCCCGCACTTCGCCTACCTGATGCGTGTACAAGGACGACCTGCCCTGTCATTTTGAGATGGAACATCAAACTATGATCATTATCCAGGTTGATAACTAAAACTTTCCCATATCGAGATAGGCTTTTGACTTCGGCGCCGATAAGATGGTTTTCAACTACATCGATTGGGGTTTGTAACGATTTAGGGTGAAGAGTTTTAACCTTAGTAAACTTCAGGCCAACAATGGCCTGCTCTAGTCCCCTGCGAATTGTTTCAACTTCTGGTAACTCCGGCATAACACGATTATATACCATGCCCCATCTGTTGGTTATTGATTTTTTTAAGTTGTTATGCTATAGTAGTCGATTCTGTTCCCTACGGTGGAGAAGCAGATGGAACCTGGCACTGGAATTCGAATCGCTCGACTCCTCGGTCAAATCGACGGGCTTGAGCAGAAGATGGCTCTCGTCAACCGAGAGATTGGCTCGCTCGAAGGAGCAGAATTCGCTTTCACCGAGCTTGCCCCATCTATTCGGAAAACTCTTCCTCCTGAGGACTGCGAGATCTTGGACGGTCAGCGTCGCATCAGGAATCTGAAGATCGAGGAACTGCATGTTGACCTCAGGGAACTCTCTCAACAGAGAGACGCCTTGATGGCTGAGTTCCTGCAGCTCATCGCAAAGATGTAGCTATTACGGCGGCAAGCACATTAATTGTGAAGACGGTTCGTAATCCGTCGCCTTCTTGCCCGACACCCCTACATTTATGTGGGGGTTTTTCTATCTAAAACTCGTCTTTTGAGTAATGGTGAGTCTCCTCGGTAAAGACTTCTCTATTCCCAATAATCATCTCGAGCTCCGTCTCAAAGCTAGTGTAACGCTTTTTTAGCTTCCTAGATTCGTCGATAGTCATCCATTTATTTACCCCACCCTCATACTTTTCTATAAGATCACCATGAGGATTAGTGCAATGAACAACAAAGAACATCTTGTCCTCAACAGCCTCTTCTTCCCCATCGACGAATGTGTGCTCATGATAAAGGCCGACCGTTTTAAAATCTGCCGACAACCCAGTCTCCTCCTCTAGCTCTCTGGCGGCGGTCTGAGTTATAGTTTCTCCCCACCTAATTTTCCCCGAAGGAAAACCCCAGTATCCAAAGTATGGATTTTTTGTTCTCTGCTGAAATAAAAGCTGTTTTTCGCCATCAACCTCTTTTTCTACCGCAAGCAAGACGGCGGTCTTTGGCTGACGCTCGATCGTTCGGGCATCCGTATCCAGTTTATTTGCATACTCTTTGCCTTTGATTGTAAGACGGTAGCGCCCTCGACCTATCTTTTCAACCAGACCTATCTCGACTAAGCGACCTATATGAAAGTTAAAATGGTCGCTGGTAAGGCCAGTTGGTTTTTGCAAATCGGCATAGCCGGCTTCTGGTACAAATAGCAGCTCTCTCAATATATTGATTTGGGCGTCGTGGATTTTTACTTCAATACTCATTCGATTCTCCGATTGATCTACATCGAATGTACTAAAGGCTTAAGCAGCCGGCTAGTAAAGTAGACTTTAGCTTTTAGCTTTTTCGGGCGGTGATGCAACCGAAGGTGGATACAAAACTTCCAGAGCGCTCTTTATGAGCAATGTAACCGGGATTGCCAAAAAGACTCCGACCAAACCAGCCAGTTTTCCGGCAATCATAAAGGCAAGCAGAACGATAATTGGGTGTAAATCGACTGCTCCACCCATAACTTTTGGAGCCAGTACGTAGCTCTCAATCGACTGCAAGAAGATGTAGGCAATAATTACCAGTACCGCTTTTTCTGGAGAATCAGTAAGTGCCAGAAGTACCGCTGGAATTGTTGCGAGGACTGGTCCCAAGTAAGGAATAAGCTCGAATACACCAGCTAGTAAAGCAAGTGAAGCAGCATATGGCACACCTAGAATCATGTAGGTGATGTAAACCAGCACACCAAAGGTTAGTGAAAGAAGAGCCTGCCCTTTAACCCACTCACCAATATTCTTCTCCGAAGCACCAACAATCTTGGCAAAAGTTTTGCTTTTAGGGTGTTTGAGTAGGTTCTCCCAATAAGCCTTGATCTTGTAGTAGTCGATCAACCAATACAATGTGAAGAAAAGTACGACAATGATGGAGGCAACTGCATCGATTGTTGCTGTCGTAACCGAAATTGCCTGATCTGCATATTTTGTCAGCTGTTCGGGTACATTAATGTTGGCAATGTTGAATCCTGTAGCTTCGCCAATCTGTTTTAACGCCTGATTGAGAGCATCAATCATCTGAGGCAGCTGAGCCACAATTACTGGAAGGATAAACCAGACCACGCCCGCAAATATGGCGATAACACCAAGAATTGCTATCATTGCCGCCAGACCTCGCGGGATCTTGTGCCGGGACATAAAGTTAACCGGCCGCAGTAGCGCCAAAGTAATAAATGCTGCTGCCAGAATCATTAAGAAGATAGATTTAAAGAAAGTCAGTACAGCAACGATTGCAACTATTAAGACGATCTTGGCAATAAAATTGTTTGGGTTGGTTTTTTTAATCATAGCTCTCCCCAGTTCTTGCCAATGGATACATCAGCAACGATTGGTACCTCAAGTTTAAATATACTTTCCATTGTTTCCTTCATGATACTACCCACCTCTTTTGCCTTTGAATCATCCGCCTCGGCAATCAATTCGTCATGTATTTGAAGCAATAACTTAGCATTTTGGGGCATTTTATCTGATATTGCAATCATTGCGAGCTTCATCAAGTCTGCTGCAGTACCTTGAATCGGAACATTAACGGCGATTCTTTCTGCCGCCGACCTAACTTGAAAGTTGTTTGAGTTGATCTCGGGCGATGGTCTTCTTCGACCAAAAAGGGTTTCCGTATAGCCATTCTCGCGCGCGAACTGCTTCGTCTCCTCAATGTAGTCTTTTAGTGTTTTACGGATCTCAAAATAGCGATTAATAAAGGCGGTTGCCTCTTCTCTATTCATGCCAGTAGCAACACTCAAACCGTGTGGGCTCATTCCATAAAGGACTCCAAAATTGATGGTTTTGGCACTATATCGCTGCTCTTTAGTCACTTTATCCAGAGGGACACCATACATTTCAGCCGCAGTTTGTTGATGCAGATCAATCCCTTTCTTGAAGGTTTCAATCATTCCTTTGTCTTTACTTAGGGCAGCGGCGACGCGGAGCTCAATCTGCGAGTAGTCGGCGCTAACCAGCGTTCGACCCTTTGGTGCAAGAAATGCCTTCCTAATCTCACGACCAATTTCAGTTCGAACCGGGATATTCTGCAAGTTGGGATTGTTTGAGCTTAGTCGCCCAGTTTGAGCAATTGTTTGGCTAAAGTTGGTATGCAGGCGATTATACGCATCAACCTGTTTTGGAAGGGCCTCAATATAGGTCGACTGCAGCTTTGTAAGCTCACGATATTCACCGATCAACGGAATAATTGGGTGGGCATCACGAAGCTTTTCGAGCTCATTGGCGGCGGTTGAAAAGCCGGTCTTCCCCTTCTTAACGCCGGCCGTTTCAAGGCCCAGTCGATTGAACAAAATGTCAGCAAGTTGGGCCGGAGACGAAATATTAAATTGTTCACCTGCCTGCTCAAAAATTCGCTTTTGCAAATCCTCAATTTCTTGGGCAAACTTTTTGCTCAATTTATTAAGAAAATCTACGTCTAGCAGGATCCCCTCAAGCTCCATATCACCTAGTACGGATATGAGTGGCCACTCGGTTTGTTTTGCTAGCCCATCCAGTTTTTCATCCTTATCAAGTAGGGGTTTTTGAACCTGATATAACCGCCACGTCATATCCGCATCTTCAGCGGCATATTGAACGGCTTTCTCAATATCAACGCCATCAAAGGTTATCTGATTTCGCCCCGTTCCAATAAGGTCGGTGATAGGTATCATCTCGATGCCAAATTCACGATATGCCAGATCATCCAGCGACGGCGATCGACCAATTGGATTGAGTAAGAAAGCGGCAATCATGGTGTCAAAAACAATCGGCTTAGTTTCAATATTGAACCGCTTCAGCACCTTGTAGTCGAACTTGGCATTATGGGCTACTTTTCCAATAGATTCGTCCTCAAAAACTGGCTTAAGCGTATTGCAAACATCCTCCAGTTTGAGCTGAACTCCTTCAAGATGGGCAACTGGAATGTAATAGCCGCTCCCCTCTTTAAAGCTCACTGAAATACCAACCAGCTCGGCAGTGTTGTCGTCAACGGAAGTTGTTTCTGTGTCAAACGCAAATGCCTTTTGCTTGGAAAGCTCATCAACCAGTTTTTTGAGATCTTCAGCAGTTGTAACCGCGCGGTAATCGGCATTCTCAATATGAGAGCGCACTTTTTCGGCTGGCTCTTCTGGCTGCGGATCAAAAAGGGTTGGAACGCCAGGTTCAAGTGAAGCTTCTGCAGGCAGCTTATTGAGTAAACTCTTAAACTCAAGGCGGCGAAACAGGTCATGAATATGCTGGCGATCATAGTGACCAACCTTTGCTGACTCAAGCTCGAGGTCAACTGGTGCATCGCAAACTATGGTTGCGAGCTCGCGGCTCATAAAAGCGTTGTCTTTGTCGTTTTCCAAACGCTCTTTGAGCTTACCTTTGAGCTCATCGATGTGATCGTATACTCCTTCAAGACTTCCATAGGTGGTAATCAGGTTCATTGCTGTCTTTTCGCCAACGCCTGCTACACCCGGGATATTGTCGCTGGCGTCTCCTTGGAGAGCTTTTAAATCAATGAACTGCTTAGGTGTGACTCCGTAACGGTCTTTAAGCGCATCGAGGTCGTAAATAACCGTATCGGTAAACCCACGGCGCATTGTATACACCTTGGTGTATTCGTCGATTAACTGGAGCTCGTCTTTATCGCCGGTAACAATGATGGTTTCTAGCCCACGCTTCTCTGCCTGCCGGCCAAGAGTTCCAATAATGTCATCCGCTTCGTATTTATGTAACTCAACCCATGGTAGACCGAGTGCCTCGGTCACCTCGCGGGCATATGGCATTTGAGCGTAAAGATCATCGGGCTGCTTCTTTCGGGTGGCCTTGTACTCTGGGTACTGATCCTTCCGGAAGGTGTCGCCCGATTTATCCCAAGCAACGATTGCATACTTTGGTTTGAGGTCTGCAAGAACCTTGAGGAGCATAGTTGTGAAACCGAAAGTGGCATTGGTTGGAATGCCCTCGGCATTAGTTAAATGCGGGATAGCATGATAACCACGATGAAACACCGCGCTGCCATCAACCAAAACTAATCGTTCACGTTTTGCCATTACAGGTAATTATATCTTAATGAAGCTATAAAAAGACAAAAAAGTGGCCCCGGGACGTCCATGTCCCGGAGCCGTCTCGCTCGGTTGCAATGCCCATCGCTTCCGAGCAAGTTTTAGTAGCCGTTATTCCTGATCTGGAAGTACAGTGCATTGGTCGGATTTCCGTATCGACCCTTGATGTACTTCATCATCCAGACCAGCTGGCTTTTGATCGAGCGCCAGTTCGGAATCTTTCCACAAGGTTTTGCCTGCGGAAGCCCGCATGCGTCACCATACGTCTCCCACGGGTTCCAGCTTGACTCCCTGTAGATCAGTTTGTCGAGGGCCCACCAGTGCTTGACTCCGAACCACTTCTTGTTGAGATGCCAGGCCAGAGACCTCGGCTTTACCACGAGCTTGCCGTGAACGCGCTGCATCCAGGGGGCTCGAGACTTCTTCTTGGTCTTCTTGACCTTCTTGCCATCGGATCTCTCCTTATCCTTCGGGAGAGCCGTGGTAGCAACCGGAGCTTGGCCGCCGTTCGTGCTTGGCTGGCTGGCGAAAGTTGCGGTGACAGCCGTTAGAGCCATCACTACCACCATGATACCAGCCATTGCGATGCGATGAATATTCAACTTCATCACCGCCCGCAGACAGGCCAGGGGCTCGAACCGGAGCGCGCGTACAGCATGGCAGCACGCATGTCTTGCTCGGCCTCAGGGGCAGCGGCCGGGTCACCCGATCCGCCAACAGACGCCCAAGTACCATAATCAAACTGGTACTTGCCACGGTATGACCCGTTAGCGCTGATTGCAGCGGGGTTCCCGCCACTCTCGCACTGAGCGATGGACTCAAGCGTGCCCGAAGAGACACCAGTCGCCTTTGCTGCAGCAGCAGCCTTCCTGGCCTGCTCCCGAGCAATCCTTTCCGCCCTGATGCGTGCCTGCTCAATCTTCCAGAGCTTATTGGCTCTCCGCACCTTGGCGAGGTTGCTCATGGCCGAGTTATGACGAGTCTTCTCCTTCTCACGCTCGATGAGCGTAATCGGATCGAAGCCTCCGCGGACCGTTAGGGACGCATTGGCATCGTTGCTCGTGTTTTTGTTACTGCCGGTCTCCGCTCCCACGACCGTGGGGACAAGGATCGACAGCGAAGTTATGGCCAGTGCAAAAAGAAGCACCGCCACACGTGATTGCAACATCCTTTGGAACCTCCTGTGCGAGGTCGAGACAAAACCTGGATCGGCTTCGTCAGGTGGGTTTTAACGGGATGAAGCAATCGCCCTTCGCGCTTTCATAGCGGGAGAATGGCCGCTCACGCGGATATCTCCATACGATTTTAGACGATTACTTCCTAGTGCTAGCGACCATCCGGACCGCTAGTCTATGGACGTTACAAATAATATTATACTTAATTTGACTCAAATTTCAACGATTTGAGACAAAATTGTGGCTTAGCCTAGGTAATCCTTTAGCTTTTTACTTTCACGATGACGTCGTAACTTCGTGAGTGCCTTTGCTTCAATTTGACGAATTCGTTCACGAGTAACACCAAACTCAAGTCCTACCTCTTCTAGTGTGTGACTTCGGCCGTCCTCTAGCCCAAAGCGCATTCGAAGAATCTTCTGCTCTCTTGGTGTTAGCAAAGAAAGCACATCTGCAACCTGTTCCTTGAGAAGCTGATGGGTTGCACTCTCCTCTGGAGTCTTGCTGTCCTCGTCTTCAATAAACTCACTTAGGCTTGAATCTTTATCGTCTCCAACTGGTGACTCAAGCGAGACGATGTCCTGCTTGATCTTGAGGATGTGATTAACCTTATCTACGTCGATTTCCATCTCGGCTGCGATTTCTTCTGGAAGAGGCTCGCGGTTGAGCTCTTGAACCAAACGTCGCTGAGTTCGAATAAGCTTGTTGATGGTTTCAACCATGTGAACTGGAATACGAATGGTACGAGCTTGGTCGGCGATAGCTCGCGTAATTGCCTGGCGAATCCACCAAGTGGCGTAAGTCGAGAATTTGAATCCCTTGGTGTAGTCGAACTTTTCAACGGCGCGCAAGAGACCACTTGAGCCTTCTTGAATGAGGTCGAGTAAATCTAATCCACGGCCGATGTACTTCTTTGCAATTGAGACAACGAGTCGTAGGTTTGCCTCAACCATCTTGTCCTTAGCGGCCTTATCGCCTTTAGCAATTCGCTTGGCGAGCTCGATCTCTTCGTCAGCGGTGAGCAGAGGAACTCGACCAATCTCGCGCAGGTAAAGCCGAACTGAGTCGTCGGCAATGTCCTTAACGTAATCATCGTTTTCTTTAGTAGCGTCTTCGCTATCGGTATCGGTATCCCAGATCAATCGATCTTTCTGATCGGTTAGCTCAACCCCGTTTTCGAGTAACGCGGCATATAGCTCATCGAGCTCTTCAAGATTCTCCTCCGCATCAGGGAATACTTGTGATACTTCCTGTTGAGTAACAAATCCCTGCTCCTTACCTTTCGCAATAAGTCGCTCGATCTCTGGTGAATAATTATGAGTATTTTCTTCGGTAACTGGTGCTGCTTTTCTGGCCAAAAGTGTGTCCTTCCTTATTTATGAATGCCTACTTATCGTCGTCCCCTACCAATGCTTGGTATTGGGTCAACAAAGTACGAACAAGCTGCGTGTCCCCGTTCTCTTGGGCTTCGCGCAACTTTTTTCTTAACTTGTTTTGAGTGTCTTTGTTAGAAGCGATTTGCAGTCGTCTAACCAGCTCGAATGCCTCTAAGCTGCGATCTGCTGGAGCAAATGAGCCATATTCCTCTTCACCCCGTAGTGCGAGTATTTTCACATAATCTGCCTGGTTTGGCAAGTGTTTTGAGATTTCCTCAATACTTACTTTTCCGAGTCGCTGCAAAGTCTCGACTATAACCTGATGATCGGAGTCGCCAAAGTGAGCCGGAGTGAGCTCATCAAGGCTTAATCTTACCTCTGGATACGCCAAATTAATGGCCAGAACCGACTCTTCTAACAGCTGTTTAGCCGGCCGAATTTGAGGCACTACCTTGGTCGCAGACTCCTTGGGAACCGGTATTTTTACATCACCCTTCGTGCTCCGTTGCTGTTTCTGCCTAATAGCGTCCTCGGTTGAGTTGGTTTTTTCGGCTAACAGTTTGATGTAGTGGTCGCGTTCAACCGGGTCTTGAAGCCGCTTAATATTCTCGAGCAAGCGGTCACTATACTGACGCTTCCCTGTGGCTGTTGAGAGATCGAACTCAACCGCTAGCTGCTCAAAGAGATAATCAACACCGTACTTGGCTCTGGCAATAACCTGTTTCCAAGAGGTGACGCTCTTTTTAATAAGCTCATCGGGGTCTTTACCTTCGCTCAATTGGACAACACTCAAAGTAATCGGGAGGCTCTGACTAAGTTCGATGGCGCGTTCGGCGGCTCGAATGCCTGCAGCATCAGCATCGAAGCATATCTTTATATTTCGAGTAAGTCGACTCAATATCTTGAGCTGCTCCATGGTGAGCGCCGTACCGCTAACTGCGACAACATTTTTTACCCCAGCTTGATGGCTGGCAACAACGTCCATATTTCCTTCAACAATCACAACTTCATCGGCTTTACGGATCGCTTCTTTTGCCAAATGGAGCCCAAAGATAATCCGGCTTTTATCATAGATTGCGGTTTGAGGAGTATTGAGGTATTTAGGGAGACGATAGTCATCGAGCACTCGGCCGGTAAAACCTACTGGATTACCATTTGCATCCCATATTGGAAACATAAGTCGTCCGCGGAAAAGATCATAGGTGTTATCACGTCCACTCTTTTGACCAACCAAGCCAGCTTTCTTGAGCTCAATTTTATTGAAGCCTTTCTTAATCATGAACTGGCCCAGAGCCTCCCAATCATCTGGGGAGTACCCTATTTGAAAATCTTTCAGCGTTTCTTTGCCGAGTCCCCTAACTTTTACCGCATAGTTCAGGGCTTCACTATTCTTTATTAGAGTTTCCTGATAATACCTAACCGCTAGTGCAGTCGCTTTTTTGAGTTTTTCGGCTTCTTCTTTTGCTTTGGCATCGCTAGCAGTCCTGGGTTTGAGATCAATACCGGCACGCTTAGCCAGCATTTCAAGCGCTTCGCGGAATTCAATGCCCTCGTATTTCATTACGAACTTAAAGATATCGCCGCCTTCATTGCAACCAAAACAGTGCCAAATTCCCTTCTCCGTGCTCACCATAAAGCTGGCTGTTTTCTCATGATGAAAAGGACAGGGTGCCTTAAGATTTCGCCCTGCCTGCTTAAGCTGAATGTAGCTGCCTACCACCTCCGCTACATCGAGCCGCTCCTTTATTTGCTCGACGTCGGTCATAT
>CAZWEJ010000004.1:0-45908 GCA_964632435.1 uncultured Candidatus Saccharimonadales bacterium | reverse complement strand
ATTTTGTCAGTACCCATTCACGATATCCCTTCTCTATACTCTTACGATACCTTCGCAACCATGATGGCTTAGGTGGGTCTCCAGCGTCTAATTTCTCGAAAGCGTCAATAAGGCTAGCCACCATAGGGTCTTTCTTGTTGGCTTTACGAAGATACTTGAGAACTCGCTCTTTTTCAGCTGTGTCCAGATCTTCAACCACTGCCTCTTCAGACATCTGAAGAGCATTCATTAAATATTCACGTTGAGTTAGTTTTTCGTTTCGAGCTAAGCTTCGGAATCCGATAAATAGACCCATAAACACAAGATAAAGAAGCGCTACTGTAGGTTGAAAGAAGTAGTTATTATCCCTAGTGATAAATTTCCCTAGCTCATCAATAAAGAGCCCGAAACCAATGCCGCCAAGGAGACTAGCGAGAATAAGGGCGCGGTAACCAATAAAGGAGAAACTTATTACCATGGCAATAAGCATTAGCAGTCCCCCCGGGAGCATGTGGGCAATGTGTAGAGTATCGCCTCCTACAGAGGGATAATTCGTAATCTCGAGATAAAAACGAGTTAGAAGGACGGTACTTAGAGCCGCAACAAAAAATATCTCTAGCAGATCAGCGGAACGGGCATTGCGATTAAAGACATTCTTGAACATTGCTTAAGCTCTTTTGCTATTGATTTTAGCACGATCAATTCTTTTTCAGGTAAATTGACATTTATTAATACAGATAGCATAATAACTTTTTATGAAGAGCTTTTGGTCTCAGAATAATAAGAAGCCATTTTTTGTTTTGGCGCCAATGGACGATGTAACAGACACCGTATTTCGTGAGATAGTGGCGTCTGTTGGCTCTCCAGATGTTACTATGACCGAGTTTGCGTCTACGGATGGATATGCTCATCCCAAGGGTCGCCCTAGTGTTGAGAGGCGTCTCATAGTGAACAACAGCGAGAAAGAGATGAAAGTGCCAATTGTGGCACAAATCTGGGGCAATAATCCTGATAACTATCGAGAGATGGCGAAAGACCTGGCTGCTAGCGGGGAGTTCGTTGGGATCGATATCAATATGGGCTGCCCCGAAAAGGGGATTGTTAAGCGTGGGTGCTGCGGTGGCCTTATTAAAGAAGAGAATTGGGACAATGCAGCCCAGATTATAAAAGCAACCAAGGAGGGAGCAGGTAACCTCCCAGTAAGCGTTAAAACCCGCATCGGAGTTAACCGCATTATTACCGAAAACTGGATCAGCTTTCTCTTAGAACAAGATATTGCCGCATTAACTATTCATGGAAGAACCGTCAAAGAAATGAGTAAGGTTCCTGCTCACTGGGATGAAATTAAAAAGGCCGTTGAACTACGCGACAAAATAGCACCTGCGACCATTATCATTGGTAACGGTGATGTTGAAAATATTGAGCACGGAGAGAAGCTTGCGCAAGAGTCTGGTGTTGATGGCATCATGATAGGACGAGGCGTGCTGCGCGATATTCAAGCGCTGACGGAAGCGCCTCAAGAAATGACAGCAACCGATAAGATAAGCCTTTTTGAGAAGCACCTAAAGCTTTACCAAGACACATGGGGCGATACAAAATCGTTTGCTCCAATGAAAAAGTTCGCGAAGTTATACATCAATGGTTTTCCTGGAGCGGTTGAGATAAGAGGCCGAATAATGGACAGCCACTCATACGATGAGGCAATGGATGTTCTCAAAAAAATATCGATCACCAAAGTTCAATAGATGGCAAGAAAAATTGCCCTTTACATTGTAGGTGCCCTTTATATAAAGTAAGCCGAGTATGAGCAAGAATCTCGTAATTGTTGAATCCCCGGCGAAGGCGGCAACCATTGAGAAGTACCTCGGAAAGGACTTCACGGTAGCGGCCAGCTATGGCCATGTCCGTGATCTTCCAAAGAAGGGTATGTCGATCGATATTGAGAAGAATTTTGAGCCAACATACGAGATCAGTCCCGATAAAAAGAAGACTATTACCGACCTAAAGAAAAAGGTTAAAGCAGCCGAAACCGTATGGCTAGCATCAGACCCAGACCGAGAGGGTGAGGCGATTGCCTGGCATCTTTGCTACGCACTCGGGCTCAACCCCAAAAATACAAAGAGGATCGTCTTTCATGAAATCACCGAACCGGGGATTAAGAAAGCTATCGAGAACCCTCGGACAGTTGATAACGGACTAGTTGACGCTCAGCAGGCAAGACGTGTACTTGACCGCCTAGTCGGATACGAGCTTTCACCAGTGCTTTGGAAGAAGGTTGCACCGGGCCTTAGTGCGGGGCGTGTTCAATCTGTAGCGGTTCGCCTAATTGTTGAGCGGGAACGCGAAATCGAAAACTTCAATGCGACCTCAAGTTTTAAATTATGGGGTAACTTTGATGCCGATGGCTCAAACCTAAAAGCCGATTTAACCAGAAGAATTGAAAGTGAGCCTGAAGTCCAAAGCCTCTTAGAAGCTTTGTCTGGCGCTGAATTCACTTTAGACGCCCTTGAGAAGAAACCAGGCAAACGCACTCCAGCTGCACCATTCACAACATCAACACTGCAGCAAGAAGCTAGCCGCAAACTTAGCTTCTCAGTCCGTCAAACTATGTCGGTTGCGCAGAAGCTATATGAAAATGGTTTCATTACTTATATGCGTACCGACTCGGTTAATCTTTCGGAGACAGCTCTTGCCGGTGCTGCATCGGCTATCAAATCTAGCTACGGTGATCAGTACTCACAAAGGCGTACATTCAAAAGCAAGTCCGCTGGTGCGCAGGAAGCTCATGAGGCTATTCGCCCAACCGATTTTTCACGAAGCAGTGTTGACGGCGACCGAAATGCCCAGCGGCTTTACGAACTAATTTGGCAGCGAGCGATCGCTTCGCAGATGAGCGATGCCAAGATTGAAAAAACCAGCGTTTCTATCAAACCTAGCGCCACAAGCGAGATGTTTAAAGCTGAGGCAGACACCATAATTTTCGACGGCTTTCTTAAGGTTTACATTGAAGGGCGTGACGAGGATGATGATGAAGAAAACCTCCTGCCACCGCTTAAGCAGGGGCAGAAACTTGGCATGAAAGAAATTATTGCCAAGGAGACTTTCGCCCGACCAAAGCCGCGATATACAGAAGCGACACTTGTTAGAAAGCTCGAGGAGGAGGGGATCGGTCGACCATCAACATATGCCCCTACTATCTCAACCATTCAGGATAGAGAATACGTTATAAAAGCTGACATCGAAGGAAGCACTCGTAAAATTACGCAGCTGACTCTTCGTGGCAAGGATATTCAACACGAAGAAATTGATGAGAACTTTGGCGCAGATCGCAACAAGCTGATCCCAACCCCTATGGGGGAGCTCACAACCGACTTCCTTGTTAAGTATTTCCCGGATATTGTAGATTACGATTTTACTGCAGAAGTAGAAACCAAGTTTGACTCAATATCTGAAGGTAAAATTGAATGGCACCAGATGATATCTGATTTTTATGGTCCCTTCCATAAAACGGTCGAGGGTGCAGAGCAAGTGAGTCGCCAGGAAGCTAGCCAGGCGCGAGAAATTGGAGTGCATCCAAAGACCGGCAAGCCAATCATTGCTCGAATGGGGCGATACGGCCCAATGCTGCAAATGGGCGAAGCCACAGACGAAGAGAAGCCAGCATTTGCACCTATACCAGACGGAATGAAGCTCAGCGATATTGATATGGATCAAGCACTTGAGCTATTTAGCCTTCCTCGTAAACTCGGTCAAACAGATCAGGGTGAAGATATCATGGCAAATTTTGGGCCTTTCGGTCCTTACGTAAAGGCCGGAAAGACGTCCGCTTCTATCAGACCGGATGATCCGTTTTCAATCCAGCTCGAAAGGGCACAACAGCTGATCGCTGAAAAAAGAGAAGCCGAGGCAAACCGCATAATCTCAGATTTTTCAGATGGGGTTCAGGTACTCAATGGACGTTTCGGTCCTTACATTTCCGACGGCAAAAAGAACGCCAAAATTCCTAAAGACAGGGATCCTAAGTCCATAACAGAGAATGAGGCCAAAGAGCTACTCGCGGCGGCTCCAGAACGAAAAAGTCGCCGAAGAGTTCGAAAGAACGGCTAGTTTATTCTTGTAATATCAACCTAAAACTGCTAGGTTCATTAGTAGAGTTGAACGAAAAACCGCTATTTCTGGCGGCTTTTTTAGACTTTTGTATCAAGGGTAAAGATAAGGTGCGCGGTAGCATAAAACTATGGCGAAGAGGAGTAACATAAATTTTGATCATGTAATAGCTGATTTAAAGGCTATCGCTCATGATATGGCAAAGGGCTCCCGAAAATCATGGGGTGCGCTAACCAGCCACTATTCCCGCATCGCAATACTTTCAATTACTTTTCTGATCGTCATAACTGGTAGCGCTATAGCGATCGACATGGGAATGACAACCATGAAGGCAAATCAGCGCAATATCAGCAACCCAGAATCCTTGATGAACAGTAAAAATACCGGAACAACCATTCTCGACAGAAACGGCGAAGTTCTTTTCCAGGGCTATGGGGCAGTCACACGTCACAACATTCCATTGAATGAAATGCCGGATTCACTAAAAAATGCCACACTAGCTACCGAAGACCCAGATTTTTATCAACACGGGGGCTTCTCTTGGAAGGGGACAACCCGAGCGATTATTGCTGACCTTAGGCACACCGGGATGGTTCAAGGTGGATCAACCATTACTCAACAGCTAGTAAAGAATACTCTCCTAACAAACGAGAAGTCTTTCACCCGCAAATACAAGGAAGCCGTTTTGGCAGTAGATATGGAGAGGCGCTACTCCAAGGATCAAATCCTTCAGATGTATTTGAATACAATCTACTACGGCCAAGGAGCATACGGAGTTGAATCGGCTGCTCAAACCTATTTCAACAAGCCCGCAAAAGAATTAACCCTAGAAGAGAGCGCACTTCTTGCTGGTCTAGCTCAAAGCCCAAGCCGATATGACCCGAATGTAGATAAGCAAGCGGCAAAAGATAGAAGAGATTATGTGCTTAGTCGTATGCAGGAAGAGGGGTATATTACTGAATCGATTGCAAATCAAACCGCCAACAAACCAGTTGTTGCTGGGATGCGAAAGATCACCATAAAAGCTCCACACTTTGTATTTTTCGTACTTGATGAACTAAGGCGAAAATATGGTCCCGATATCGTCGAAAAAGGCGGCATAACAGTCACTACCACTTTAGATTACAAGAAACAGGAAGCAGCCGAACAGATAGTAAAGGCCCAGGTTGAAAAACTCGCAAGCCGTAATGCCACCAACAGCGGCCTGGTTGCCGTCACCCCCAACAACGGCGACATCATCTCTATGGTGGGTAGTGTTGATTACAACAAACCGGGATACGGTGCTGTCAATGTAACACTGGCTCAGCTTCAACCAGGATCGAGCTTCAAGCCGATCGCATATGCAACCGCTTTCACCAAGGGCTGGAACGGTGCAACCAAAGTTGATGATAAACCAATGAGGGTTCCTCAGTATGACGGTACGGTATACGAGCCTAAAAACTACGACGGCAAGTTTAGGGGGCAGATGACTCTCCGGCGTGCCCTGGCTAACTCATTTAATATCCCAGCGATTGAGGTCTTAAAATACGCTGGTCTACCAGATACGATCACCATGGCTCATAGCCTTGGTATTCAAGCGCCAAGCCTAACTCAGCCAGATCGTTACGGATTGAGTCTGGTTCTTGGAGGCGGGGAGGTTCGTCCGCTTGATATGGCGGGGGTTTACTCGACGTTTGCCAACTACGGCACAACGGTTACACCGCGAGCAATAAAGCAAGTTAAAGACAAGTATGGCGATGACATTACAAAGCCGGCACCGAACACTTCAAAACAGGTTATCGACCCACGTGTAACTTATATGGTCACCAATATCTTGAGTGACAACAAAACACGCGAGGAAATGTTTGGCACCAACTCACCACTTAAATTAAGTCGACCTGCTGCTGTTAAAACCGGAACTACAAACGACTATCGTGACAACTGGGCAGTTGGATATACACCGGATATTGTAACTGCTGTTTGGGTAGGCAACAATGACCACTCGCCGATGGTAAACGTTGATGGTGTCACTGGAGCTGCCCCGATCTGGAAAGATTATATGGAAATGGCACATGCCGGGATGCCGATTAAAGAATTTCCAGTTCCTCCTGGGGTAGTATTTGCAAAAGTTTGCGCTAGTGACGGTGGGTTAGTAGACCAAAACGACCCTAATGGTGTTACAGAAGTATTTCTTGCGGAATCACAAGAAACCAGACGGTGTGGTTCGGGGTCAGACTCACAGTCTAAGCCTCAACCAATAATTGAAGCCCGAGCAGAAGCTCCTGTCGAGCAGGTGCAACAAGCTCAAGCGCCGATTCAACCTGTTGACGAACCAGGACGCGGAGGCGGAGGCGGCAATATTCCGCCTCAACCGGAACCTCCTCAAGCCCCTCAGGCTCCCAATAAAAAGACTAATCCTGCAGCCCCATAGTCTTCTATTAGAGGCGTTGACACCTTAAATTCTATATTTTATAATTTATCTAACAAATAATAACGATTCAGATAAGTTTTTAAGAAAATATATGCCTACAGCGACCAAGATAGAACTTGATTACATTTCAGCCGCAGAAGCAATTCTCAACCAGCTAAAAAATGAGCGCGATCGCAAGATTGTTGCTCAACGTTTTGCATTGGGGCTAGATAAAAAGCAAACCCTCGAGAAGATCGGTAGCGATTTCAATATTACGCGTGAGCGAGTACGGCAGATCGAGAAAGCCGCTACAAACAAGCTCAAGCAGAGCAGCACTTCTGAACTCAAGCAGATCGACGAGATGCTTCGAAACGAGCTACGTTCTCGCGGCCATATTACCTTAATCGATGATGTAGCAAAGATGATTGGCGCTGAGTCTGATTCTCAAAAGTCGTATATTAACTTCCTGGCAACGCTTGCTCCAACTATTGAAGTTATTGAGGATGGAGATCATTATCACCACGCTCTGGCGGTGCTTCCAGATTTTGATAAAAAGTCCATCAACCAGATTGTTGAAGATATTATTACTCAGTTAAAGAAGAATGGTAAGCCAATGCCCGTTGATACTATTCATGCTAAAGCTGCACCTCATCTTGAGCGCCAAACTGTCGAGCAGATTGCGCGAATTTCTAAGAAGTTGGCACATCTTGATGGGATGTGGGGCTTAAGCCACTGGCCAAATGTTAATCCTAGGTCAATTCGCGACAAAACCTACCTGGTACTCGCAAAAAGTAATAAGCCACTCCACTTTAGCGAGATAGCGAAGCAGATCTCTGACCTCGGACAAAAGAAACGTGATGTAACCGTTCAGGCCGTTCACAATGAGCTGATCAAGGACCCTCGATTTGTCCTAGTAGGGCGAGGTATCTACGCGCTCTCGGAGTGGGGATATACACCTGGCACAGTTGCCGACATCATCACCGAAATTCTGAGCAAAGAATCACCGCTCCACAAGGATGAAATCGTTAAGCGCGTGCTAAAGAAGCGACAGGTCAAAACGACCACTATTGTACTCAACCTCCAGGAAAAGGATCAGTTTATTCGGGTGTCGAAGGCCACCTACGCACTGAGGTAGGGAAGTGATAGAGGGTATATTCCAGGCTATTTTTCAAATTCTCGGTATCGTAATTTTTCAACTCTACGGCTGGGTTGTTATTGTCGCAGTATTAGCATATTTGATTTGGCAAAATCGCCGCCGAGAACAGTGGATTAATCAAACCGATCATATTCTTCTATTAATTGAAGTTCCAAGAGATAACGAGAAAAAAGAGCTATCAGCAGAACAGATGTTTGCCAGCCTCCACGGAATTTTGCGCCCAAAGTCAGAGCTCCGTAAGGAAGGTGCCATTCAGGAGCACATCAGTTACGAGATCGCTTCTATCGGCAATAAAATACAGTTTTATATCTGGACACCAAAGCACCTTAAGGATTTTGTAGAAGGGCAAATTTACGCTCAATACCCAAACGTACGTATCCGTGAAGGGGTAGAGGACTACTCAAAGACCGATCTTGGTCATAGAAATGCCTATACCACCGAGCTAAAGATGACCAACAATGAGGTATTGCCGGTTAAAACATTCCAGTCTTTTGAGGTCGACCCGCTAGCAGGCATCACTGCTGTTTTGGCCAAGCTCGAAGAAGAGGGCGAGGAGATGTGGATCCAAATTTTAGCTCGCCCAATCGATGATTCTTGGCAAAATAAAGGCGCGCGCGCTGTTGAGGAAATCAAGAACGGAAAAGGCATTTCTATAAGAGGCCAGGTATTCAGCGAGCTGATCGCCATCCCAATCTACGTAATAACCCATTTTATCGGGGCCCTATTTAGCCCGCCAGAAGCCAAAGAGGTAAAGAAAGACGACAAACTTTCAACTACTCAAAGCGCCATGATCAAAGCGATCGAAGAGAAAACTACCAAACTCGGTTATCAGGTAAAAGTCAGGATTACATACTTAGGCGCTGATCAAGCTCTGGCAAAACAGAGGATTCAAGCTATCGTTGGAGGATTTAAGCAGTTCAACACTACCAACCTAAATGGATTTGCTACTGCCGCGACTCAACAGGGCAGAGAGGGGATTGATGAATATCGAGCGCGTTTGTTTATGGACGACGGTTTCATCCTCAATATCGAAGAGCTTGCTAGCCTTTACCACCTTCCTCATAAAAGCGTTGAAACCCCAAGCATGGTTTGGACGACCGTTAAGACATCGGAGCCGCCTTCAAACCTACCGACTGAGGGAGTGGTTCAACCAGGGGAGGTAAGCCTATTTGGCTTAACTAACTTCCGCGGAGTCCAGCAACGATTTGGCCTGAAACGAAGGGACAGGGGAAGACACCTCTATATTATTGGGCAAACCGGAACCGGTAAGTCGAAACTATTAAACCTTCTGACGCTCTCGGATATATACCACAACGAAGGCTTTGCAATTGTTGACCCCCACGGCGACTTTGCGACCGATATGCTTCAGTTTATCCCCGAGCATCGTCTTCAGGATGTGGTTTACTTCAACCCAACAGATCGAGATAACCCGATCGCATTCAACCCGCTAGAAGTAACCGACGAGGCAATGAAAAATAGTATTTCATCAGAAATGATAGGGGTGCTTAAACGTATGTTTGACTCCTGGGGTCCCAGATTGGAATACATACTTCGGTACACAATATTGGCCCTTCTAGACTACCCAGATTCCACACTCCTGGGTATTACTCGTATGCTCACTGAAAAGGAATTCCGTAAGAAGGTAATTAAAGAGATAAAAGACCCTGTTGTAAAAAATTTCTGGGTTAATGAGTTTGCCAGCTGGAACGACAAGTTTGCAAACGAGGCAGTTGCTCCGGTGTTGAACAAGGTTGGAGCCTTCACAGCTAACCCATTGATTAGAAATATTATTGGTCAACCTAAGTCGGGCTTTGACTTGAGGCAGATTATGGATGAAGGCAAGATCTTGATCGTCAACCTTTCTCGTGGGCAGATCGGTGAGGACAATGCGGCGGTTCTTGGCGCCATGATGGTCACTAAGATCCAGTTAGCAGCTATGGGACGAGCTAACGTTCCACTAGAGCAACGACGTCCATTCTACCTGTATGTCGACGAGTTTCAGAACTTCGCTACCGACTCTTTTGCGGTCATCTTGAGTGAGGCTCGTAAGTATGCACTTAACCTTACAGTAGCTAACCAATACGTCTCTCAAATGCCTGAGACGGTCCGTGACGCAGTTTTCGGCAACGTTGGCTCCATGATTAGCTTCCGTGTTGGCGCGGAAGATGGGCGAGTCCTAGAGAAGTATTTTCAACCATCATTTGAGGGGTCTGACCTCATAAAGCTACACAACCAGCACATTGTTCTTAGCTTAAGTATTGATGGAGAAAAAGCTCCACCATTCTCGGCTACGACTTTGCGTATGCCAGATCCTGAGCGTGACCTTACGTCTGTAATCATTGAGCAATCACGCGCCAAATACGCTTCTAGGCGAGATCAAATTGAAGAATCTATAACCCGTTGGAGTAGCGGTCAAGCTGATGATGCGCCAAAGGACTCGCACGGCAATGTTGTTGTGAAAGAACAAAAACCGAACAGAGATTCTGATACTTTCTTGGGACAGCTGAAGAACCCAAAAGAAAACAGAAACAAGAACCAAGTGAGAAGGGGAGATCATCAAAATAGGCAAAGGAGGAGCTCGGATGCCCACAGGCACAACCAAGGTCATCCCTCGAGAACAAACAGAGAAGTAGGCGTTGCCGCAGCTGGATCATCTAATTCGACTTCTGAGTCCTCTATCCCTGCTGGGCAAGAAGTGAGCTTACGCAGCAAGTAGTCAGTACTCTTACAAAAGACAGAGAGTAATCAGCATTTCGTCTGTAGTTTACATGTATTGCCATTCTGCGCGTGCAAATGCTAAAGTGTGCGCGTTATAAGACTACGTCGCACAATGTATCTTTTGCGACATTGTAATATTAATAAAGGCCGTGTGGGATTGGACCTTTATGAATATCAGTATTACTTCGATTATCCCTATATAAAGCGAAAATACCAACACGCGTATTTATTGTTCTCCCCAAAATTGGCATGTTCCTTATTTAAAATATAGGGAAGGAGGAGGGAGAGTTTGTGTACCTTAATTTGTAAATTTTAAAATTTGTACGACTCTTTAATTCTTTCAAATTTGCTGTGTTGTATTTACTACATTCATTATGTTTATTATATATTTTGCGACGATTAACTTGTTTCTCTTTTCTTCTCTTCCCTGCTCTTTTTTAGTTTTCAAAAACATTTTGTCTCCGCTAATTTTTCATTTTTGCAAATAAACAAAAACCGAACAAATAGCTGGGAGAGGAGAGAGTACCTACTTGTAGTAAGCCTTGTTCTCAATACGAAGATCGATGTACTCAGCGGGGACTTTTTTGGCCTTTGCTAGTTCCTCTTGCACTGCCTTGAGGTCGTTGAGCTCCCCTTCAACAGTTCTTGTGGTATCCATTTTGATTAAATATCCCTTGTCAGTTTTGAAGTTTACTTCCGTGGTCGTCTCTGGGACTATCATATCAACAGGCTTTACGCCCGCTTCGGGCAACCTTTTATACATTCCCGCGCAAAAACTAACAAAGCTTGAGGGGGCTACTCTCTTCCCTGCTTCGACAGGTAAGTTGGTACTGTCTGTAACGGTTGGAAGTTTGACATACGGACCCTTGCTCTCACCTATCACAGTACCGTCGAGGTCTAGAAGATAGGTTGTTCCCCCTGCCTTCCAGTTTAAGGTTGGCTGGCGTTCAGCTATTACAATATTGATAGAGTTCAACCCCTGTCTATCAATTTTTACTTCCTTAAGTCCGGGCTCCGCCTCAATCATATAGTCACTTAGGCTACCTGTACTTAATAAAAGCGTGTTGCGCCCGAACCACTGGCTTCTAGCGCCCTCCTCCGCTACACGTTGTAAATGCTCTTTATCAAGGTCTTCCGCACCACTAATAGTTATCTTCTCGAGTTTCGTGAATTGAGCAAAAACCACGAGAAGCGCCAGTAAGGCTACTATTGCGGCCATTAATTTTATAACTCCAGAGGTAACTCTAAAAGTAGGTACTTTGGGGCGACTTCGCTTTACTACATTTGCCCTTCGACGGCCATATACTGGCCTAGTGTAGCTTCTTCTGACCTGTCTCTGTGGCCTCATTTAGCCGCCTTTTCGATCAAATCGACAAGCCGGGATGTTGAATCAGGAACGTAGACCTTAGCAAGCTCTTCAACCAGCTTTTTCTGAAGTCCTTTGGACCCGATTATTTCGTTAACTGTCTCAACCAATGTGTTTGACAGAGCATCCTCTCGCATAAGTTCAACGGCACCGGCTTCTGCAAGGCGAACCGCATTATCTAGCTGATGAGCCGCCATTAGTTGATTTGGGACAAGAATTACCGGCTTCTTAACGGCAGCAAGCTCCGTAATGGCATTGGCACCTGCCCTACTGATTACAAGATCAGCGGCCTTGTAAGCTTTTGCCATCTCTTCAGCGGAGAGAAACTCTTTTACCACATATGATTCCTTATGAATCTTCTTTTTGATTACCTCCCCCACTACTCTTTCGTAATCATAATTACCTGTGATATGAACTATTCTGACGATATCCGAAAGCTGCTTTGCGTTATCAACCAGGGCATCATTGATTGGGACCGCCCCCTGACTCCCACCAATCACAAGAACAACGGGCAGCCCTTTTGCGTTACCTTCTCCAAAGAAGTGCTCTATACAAGCAGTACGAGTCGCTTTCTCATGAACAATCTCATTTCTAACTGGGTTGCCGGTAAATATTACCTTTCCTGTTGGAAGAGTTTCATACAGCTCTGGCGGGAAACCAACCGCAATATCATCCGCCCAGCGCCCCAATATTTTTGTACCTAATCCAGGAGTTGCGTCGGACTCGTGAATGACCAGCGAAATTTTTAATATCTTTGCTGCCAAGCCTACAGGGAGGGCCACAAACCCACCCTTGCAGAAAACTACATCTGGCTTAAACTTTCTTAATATTCGAAGACTCGCCGTTAAACCTGATACACTACGGCCGATATCACGAACATTTAGAGCCAGGTTTTTTGTGTCGGCAAGCTTGTCTGCTAAACTGGCGTGTGGCGCTCGACGGTACTTTCCCGCCTTGATGCCTTTAAATTCAATACCAGCCGACCGCGCCATATCGGCCTCCATGCCTGCCCTCTGGCCGACATAAAGAACCTGTATGGACTTATCGCGCCGCTTTAACTCGGCGACGGCTGCTAGAATTGGTGAAATGTGGCCTGCTGTCCCCCCGCCGGCTACGACTATCCGCATTG
Organism: uncultured Candidatus Saccharimonadales bacterium; assembly: GCA_964632435.1. Classification (GTDB taxonomy): domain Bacteria; phylum Patescibacteriota; class Saccharimonadia; order UBA4664; family SCTI01; genus CAZWEJ01. The sequence goes on along the minus strand of CAZWEJ010000004.1, from coordinate 33,064 downwards.
GCTCCCTCGTTTACTGTGTATCTTGAGATGTTGAACAGAATTCCAACTGCCAACATCATTATAAGCATACTTGATCCGCCGTAACTGATAAACGGTAACGGAATACCTGTGAGCGGAATCAGCGACAACATGGCGCCGATATTAACAAATGCCTGGAACATTATTATCAGTGAAATACCGGTAGCTAGTAGTCTTCCGAAAAGATCCGGAGCTTTTCGAGCAATCTCAATTCCGCGATATGTCAGTAGCCCAAACAGACCAATAATGATCAAGCACCCAACTAAACCAAATTCTTCTCCGATAACAGCAAAGATTGAATCGTTTGCAGCTTCTGGAAGATAACCATATATTTGGATACTTTTCCCCAAACCTAGGCCGAGTATCCCCCCGCTACCAATTGCTAGAAGAGCCTGACTAATATGATACCCAAGGCCGTTGGCATCTTTGGAGGGATCGAGAAACGTCATCAACCTTTCCATGCGATGCGGGAAGCTAACGATAGCTATCCAGCCCATAACAAATCCCGTTGATAATATTAAGGCCAAATGCTTCATTTTCATTCCAGCAACGTAAAACATGCCAATTGATGCTAAAGCTAAGGCCATCATAGTGCCCATATCGCGCTGAAGGACCACAATGATAATACTGGTTACCCCAATCATTATCGAAAACGGCACAACGCCATCCCAAAAGCTGCGTATCTCATCTCCCCTCTTTTCCAGCCACACGGCAAGGTAAAGCACCATAGCGATCTTAAGGAGCTCAGCTGGCTGGAAGCTTATCGGCCCAAGTTCAAGCCATCTAGTAGCACCGTTTTTTTCAACACTTATTCCAGGGATCAAGAGAAGTATAACCGATACAAAGGCCACGATTAGCAGCGGGAGAGATAGTTTGCGCCATCGCTGATAATAGAAGTTAATTGCAAAAACCCAAGCTGCTACTCCAACTACAATGTTCATTAATTGACCACGGAAATAATAGCCACTATCAACCCTACCAAGAAGCTTCTGACTTAAAGCTGGGTTAATGTTGTACATCATAATTAAGCCAAACGCGATCAGCACAAATACAGTTAAGCCAAGGACATAGTCGCCTCTATGCCCCCTGATTGGATTGATCTTGTTTACTGCTGAGGGTAGCGCCATATCTACCCTACAATGCTCGGTTGCCTAGTAGACCGATAATTAACCCGATTACAGCAGAGATTTGACCAATAACCCAGAATCTCATCGTTACTTTAGTTTCTGGCCAGCCTTTAGCCTCAAAATGGTGATGCACTGGAGCGGATAGAAATATTTTTCGCTTAAATATTTTCTTTGAAAGGATCTGGATTGAACTTGAGCCAGCCTCGAGCACGAACACCAAGCCAATTATCGGCAATACGAGCACGGCGTTGGTTAGCACCGCAATTGCGCCCAAAGTTGTGCCAAGAGCAAAGGCACCAGAGTCGCCCATAAAGAACCTAGCAGGATATATATTGAACCAGGTGTAAGTAAGCATTACTCCAACAATGGTTGCACAGAAAGCTGCAATTCCGTAGCTCTCCTGGAAGTATGCAATGGCACCGAATGCCGCATACGAGGACGCTAATAGCCCCCCAGAGAGCCCATCAAGCCCATCCGTGATATTGACTGCATTTGCGGTTGCAACAACAACTAAAACAAATAGGGGCACATAGAGCCAGCCAATGGAAAAATCTCCAACAGCTGGGATGTGGATCAAGTTATACCCCAGTTTGAAGTAGAAGTATAATGCTCCGAAAAGAGCTACTCCAAAGATCAATGCAAACTTGAGTCTACTTCTTAAACCAGCGACGCCGGCCCCATTGCCTCGAATATTGATCCAGTCATCAAGCAGCCCGACAAGACCAGCAGAAACCAAAATAGCCAGAGGTAAATAGGTTTGGCTTCTGCTTAAATTGAATATAAGAGTAACTATTACTACTGCAACAATAATTACAAGACCACCCATCGTTGGGATATTGCGCCGATGCTTTGCAGCGTGCAATTTATGGAAAATAGGTGCCTTTTCTCCAGTAGTGGCTGTATCACGGACCTGCTTCCACCATTTATAGCGGTAAGCCATTTTGGTATAAACCGGCGTCAAAAGCATAGAAATCGCGAATCCCAGGAAACCCAGAAAAAGGATTCTCGAAAGTGATACGATATCGGCTTCTGTTACGAATTGCATTAGTAGTACCTTACCATATTTTCAGGTTAAAAACATTAGCGTGATGAGTCATTTATCTCTCCCCCGCCCCTGGAGTTGGCGGGACTGCATAGTATTGAAGTAGCCAGCGACTCAGGTTCGCAAAAACTGGTACTGTCGTCTTTTCCGCAAATCCTTCAACCTTAGGTTTATTTATACGCACCATCACCACGAATTGAGGTTTTTCGGCTGGGGCAAAACCAACAAACGTACCAATGTTGCCCTGCTTGAGGTAGCCTCCATTTGGATCCGCGATCTGAGCTGTACCGGTTTTACCGGCAATGTTGTAACCCGGCGTCCTGGCAGCCCACCCAGATCCTCTCTGAACAACTACCTTCATCATTTCTGTCAGGTCGCTCGCCGCCTGCTTACTTATAACGTCACTTTTTACCACCTTGGGCTGAGTTTTATCAGTTGATCCGTCCGGCCTTACTCTCTCTTCAACTACATACGGCTTATAGAGCGTGCCTCCGTTGGCAATCGCGCTCACAGCTGAGGCCATTTGGATCATGGTAACAGACAAACCTTGTCCGAAGGTCATGTTGGCGTAGTTTACGTCATTACTTGTTGGAGGGTTGATCAAACCCTTGGATTCAACCGACTGTTCGATCCCGGTCCTATCACCAAATCCGAACTGCTCAGTAATGTAGTGATGAAAATTCTTTTTTGATTCAAAAGTAACCTTGTCTGGGTTAGCACCCAGCTGCCTCAGGATGTATATAACACCTGTGTTGAGTGAGTCTCGGAGAACCGTCGTCATGTTGGTGTTTGGGCCACCTTTATGGTTGTCGGCATTGCAGATCTTATACTTCGCCATTTCCAGACAGCCTTCATCATTATAGGTAGTGTCTGGCCTCACCTTACCCGAATCTAGACCGGCTGCCATCGTGAACACCTTAAATCCGGATCCAGGTTCAAATGAACTCGAAACAATGTCATTCTCAAAAGTCGTATAGTCTTTAACTTTTTGATAAGCGTTTGGGTCGAATGTAGGATAGTTTGCCATTGCCTTGACTGCCCCAGTATTAGGATCCATCACCACAATACTGCCAGAATCGGCTTTTGTGCTCTGAACACCCTCTTTTAGAAACTTCTCGGCTTGCGCCTGGATGTTGCGATCAATTGTTAATACAAGATCGTTCCCCGGAGTTGCAGCGCGACTCAAATTATCGGTGGTGGCAATCGGTATGCCATTGGTATCAGTTTTGGCATTAAGTAGACCGTTGACACCCTTTAGCTCTCCATCAAGCGCTCCTTCAATGCCATACTGGCCCTTCCCTTCTCCGTTAACAAATCCGAGGATCTGTGCGCCCAGCTCGCCCTCTGGGTAAGAACGGTAATCCTGATTAACCATACCGACTCCACGCAGCTTCAAAGCCTTAATCTTGTCAGCGGTTTCATCATTGACGCGAGTTTTTAACACTGCATACTCTTTGCCTTTTTTCATGGCATCTATAAATACTTGAGGATTGTCGCCAGTAGCTTCGGCCAGCTTTTTGGCTGTTTCCTCTTGATTAGGAATGATACTTGGATCAGCGTAAACCAGCTTGAGTGTCTGGTTTAAGGCAAGCGGGACCTTCTGCTCCCCATCATGCAAATAAATCTGCCCCCTTGGAGCAGGAACCTCATATTTTCTTAAATGCGTAGAGTTGGCCAGGGCAGCGTAATGTTCGTGTTTGAATATTTGCAGGTACACCAAACGCGCAACCATTATTCCCCCTATAACAAACATTAGGATGATGAGGCTGCGCAGTCTAAATCCAGTGCTGCCGGTGGAACTGCGTTGCATCTGTATTACTTAGCGTAAGTTACTTGTGAAGTTGGCACAAGCCCGCTAACCACCTTTGACTTTTGAATATTTTGAATTGAAGTGAGTCTTGCGGCTTCTACCTCAAGCTCTTTTTTGGCGTTCATGGCTTCGTTACGCTGATGCTGGAGTTCCGTAACCTTGTATCCGAAGACGCTAGTTTTGGTAATTGAGTTAAGGTAAAGCAGTGCCAAGACTGCGATGATGGCGACCACAACCATTCCACTCGATACCGGACCAAGCTTAAACTCAGCCTTCGTTCGGTATAGGTTCTGGTTGCGTCGCACGGCTAAGGTGGCTGTGCTCATATAAGTTCTCTCTTTCTCGTTTGTTTTTGTTTTTTATCCGCGGTTGGCGGCGCTCATCTCGTGTAGTTACACACCGCCAACCGCTCGCATCAAATTACTTACTGATTCGTACTTTGATGCGGCGAGGAGTTTCGTTTTTGATGACTAAAGTCATAGCTCTCCTTTATTTTTGTTTAATTTCACTGCGGCTCGAAGTTTCGCGCTTCGGGCTCGCGGGTTAAAAGCATCTTCTTGACCACTTATCGGCTTCTTAGTGATTTTTTTCAGGGTTGCCTTGTGGTTACAGGTGCATACCGGTTGTTCTGGTGGGCAAATACAGTCTTTCGACTCGGTATTGAAGAAATCTTTAACGATTCTGTCTTCAAGTGAGTGAAAACTGATTACCGCTAGCCTTCCGCCTGGATTGAGTATCTCAACTGCCAGCGGCAGCGCTCTTTCTAGCTGATCGAGTTCCTCGTTTAAGTAAATTCTGATAGCTTGAAAGGTCCTTGTGGCGGGGTGGATGTCTCCACTACGACCAACCGCTTTTGCAACTACATCCGCAAGTTGCTTAGTAGTTCGAAGGGGCCGGTTTTCAACTATTGCCTTGGCAACACGTCGGCTTTTGCGTTCCTCACCGTACCGGTAAATGATGTTCGCCAGCTCATTCTCTTTAAAGTTGTTTACGACATCTGCTGCAGTTTCATCTTGTGTTTGGTCCATTCTCATATCTAGCGGACCATCACTATTGAAACTAAATCCTCTATCTGCAACATCAAGCTGAGGCGACGAAACCCCAAGATCAAGTAGTACCATATCGACTGTTCTACCCTGCTCTTTTAGTTGAGCAAGAACCGAAGCGAAGTCTTCTGGCCAAATCTCGGCTTGATCTCCAAACTTTGTTTCTAGTTCCTTTACCGCCCGCTGATCTCTATCGACCAAAATCATCCTGCCATTTAGAGTCTTGCTCTTAATGGCTTGGGCATGGCCTCCGTAACCGGCAGTTCCATCAAAGTAGGTTTCACCTGGATGTGGGTCCAAGATCTCGACCACTTTATCAAGTAGGACTGGAATATGTTTTGAGGTATCTTTCATCATATTTTCTGACTGTATCACATTTGCTTGTATTAAGCCCTAGGTGGTGACCGGAGCGAAATACAGTGCACAGTGCTTGTTAGGTTCAAGGTCACCTACCCAGCAGCCAGCTTTTGTTTGCTGTTTTTGTTTTGGTAGAGTTTGAGCTCCAGTTGGAGCTCGAGTTGTGGTAAGGAAAGGTCATAATTCCTGGGAATTTTGGCGCATTCCTTATAACGATTGTGTGAGGTGGAGTTTTTGTTGGGAGGAGCCAGGGTTTTACGGATCCCTCGGACCGTGGTGCTGACTGCCAAGTAGGTGTTCTCGAGTTTTTGTTTTGGTTTTAAAAGGACAAGTGCAAAGATTATCAGTTAAGCAGCTTCTATCGCCCAGTATGATCGGCCGCCGGAAGTTTTTACGCGAAAGGCATTGATATTCTTTTTGATGCCTGCGTGGTCCAGAAAGCGCTGCTCAATTGTGATACGACCCTGTTTGGCGTCTAGGCTTGTTTTACTCTGCCCAGACTGTATCTGTCGGTTGAGGCGAAAGCTCTCGACGTCACGGAAGTCACCTTCCAGTGCCGGCTCAATAACGTTCTCCCAGTACTCCTGTGAATACAGCGCCAGAGTGTTGTCGTATCCTTTAGTGAGGACAATGTAACCTTTTTCGAATTCAGGACGAAGCTCGACTGGAATTGTCAGCCGATTTTTGTCATCCAGTTTTCGTTCGAAGTTGTTCATTGTTCTCCGTTTCAACCCTCTATGAGTAGCTGTATGCGACTCATTGATTTCAGTATATTACCCACAATTACCCACGTCAACCCCCTTTTACCCACTTTATTTATATTTTCTTCAACTAAAAAACCCGCTTGCTGAGCGGGTTTGAGTAATGGAAGCGTTATAAGGCTAGAATTTGTCTAGCGACTCCTTTACCGAGCTCGAAAGGGTTTCGATCTTAACTCTATCCTGCTTGAGCGTATCTCGGTTTCTGATAGTCACCGACTTATCTTCGAGTGTGTCGAAATCAATCGTAATGCATAACGGCGTACCAATTTCATCTTGTCGACGGTACCTCTTGCCGATGTTCCCGTTATCGTCATACATCACCGCTCCAAATTCTTTCTTAAGATCCTTGTAAACCTTTTGAGCTACCTCAACGAGCTCTGGTTTATTCCTTAGGAGCGGAGATACTGCCACCTTAACAGGTGCAAGTTCTGGTTTGAGCTTGAGAACTGTTCTGGACTCGCCGTTAATTTCCTCGACACTGTAAGAAGCAGCTATAACTGCCAACATTAGCCTATCTACTCCAAATGACGGCTCAATAACATGCGGGATAAATCGTTCCCCGCTATGTGGATCCTGGTATCGAAGCTCTGCACCCGAATGCTTAGCGTGATTCGCAAGGTCAAAATCGGTTCTATAGGCAAGTCCGATCAGCTCCTTGGTACCAAATGGGAACTTGTATTCAAAATCTATGGTTTTCTTACTGTAATGCGCCCTCTCCTCTTCTGGGACATCGAGTTCATGAATATCCTGTAGATCGATGCCTATCCCTGTAAGGAAATCTCTAATGTCCTTAACCCAACTTTCAAAGCTACCTTCCCAGCCTTGGGGGTTGATGAAATATTCAATCTCCATCTGCTCAAATTCTCTGGTTCTAAAAATGAAATCCTTTGGAGTAATTTCGTTTCGGAACGCCTTACCAATTTGAGCCAAACCAAACGGCAGCTTCGGGTGCAGGCTATCCATTACGTTTTTGAAGTTTACAAAGATTCCCTGGGCTGTTTCGGGTCGAAGATAAACTTTTGAGGCAGTATCTTCCACGACACCGGCGCGAGTCTCAAACATAAGGTTGAACTGTCTTGCCTCGCCAAGTTCATTCCCGTCTGGGCTCTTTAACTTCATCTCTTTAATCTTCGCCGACATCTGTTCGAGGGTCATGCCAGTTGGGTCAACTCCATTATCTTCTAGGAAGTGGTCAACCCTATAGCGCTTCCGCGTAACCTTGTCTTCTATTAGTGGATCTGCAAATCCTGCACCGGTATGCCCACTTGCCTCCCAGGTTTTGGCGTTCATCAAAATAGCAGCATCAATTCCATACATATCGTCACGCTGCTCAACGAAAAATCGCCACCAAGCTTGTTTGAGGTTGTTGCGAAGTGCAACACCATAAGGGCCATAATCATACGTTCCAGCTAGGCCACCATAAATTTCCGATCCCTGGAAAATAAATCCCCTCCGCTTAGCTAAGGAAACTAAATCTTCGATTGTAAAATCACTTTTTTGTGTACTCGGCTTTGACATTATGCCGATTATTATACTGTAAAAGGTTTGGCTAAGCGACCTCTAAGCAAGAGTTTGTTCTGAGCGAAACTGCTTACCAAAGGTGTATTCGTAGAACTGATTGCATATAACAATGCCCTCTTTGGCTAAATCAACTGCCTTTGAAACACTTCGGCTCCTAGCTATACTACCGTCTATCAGAATTCTCCAGAACTTGATCTGTTCAATGGTCATTGGAGACCCAAGCCCAACCCTGCAGCTCCGACATACAATCCCTCCTAAAGCATCATTGAAACTGTAGTCTTCATTCTCCTTCTTCTGATGACATTTCATGCAAGCATCAAGACCAGGGCGATAACCCAGCACATCTAGAAGCCTTAACTTAAACCAAAGCTCTAATACCTCATCTGGATGGTCTAAGTTGCTGAGCGTCTGCGAAACCAGTTCGTAAAGACCTGGGTGGTCCCCGTCAGCGCCCAAACGATTTACCATTTCGCCAACCAAATATGCGATTCTCATTTGGTCATAACTCGCGGTTACATCGTGTCTTGTTAGCATCCTGGCAGAAGTAATGACGTCCATATTTTTTCCTGTAGCCATCATGACCTCTGTTTCCGAAAAAAGCTCAAGATGACCAGCCATTTTTGATTTTATGCGCCGAATGCCTTTAGCTACACACCTAATTACCCCCTTATCGGTAGTCAGCAAAACAATAATTTTATCGGCTTCTCCAAACTCGTATCGGCCAATTACAATGCCTCGAGTCTTATATAAAGACATTTTACTCTAGGCGCTGAGGGCCTTCATTACCTTCTCAACCACCTCATCTGGAGTGTGATGTGACTTGATCAAATAATCGTTTACACCAAGAGCACGAGCCAACTCTTGGTTCATGTCAACCTGGGCTTCGCCAAGGTTTGTCAGGAGAATTACAGGAATGTTTCTAAGTTGAGGCTGCTTTTTGATCTCTTTTAAGACGTGGAACCCGTTCATCTTTGGCATTAGGATATCTAGGAGAATAATGTCTGGCGTATAACCCTCAAGCAAATTGAGGCACTCTTGCCCGTTTGAGGCTACAACTATATCATGCCCCTCCATTTCGAACTTAGCTTCATACATCTCTACCAGAATGGCATCGTCTTCAACTAGCATAATTTTTGCCATAGAAATCTCCCTTATCAGTCCTCAAGTTTGTCTATTATAGCAAACGCTTCGTAAGTTACTTTCACAAATTAACCTAACTGATTAATGGTAATTGTTTTGCAATTGGAAGCGAAAAGCTAAACTTGCTTCCCTTCCCAACTCTCGTAGTAACCCATATGTTACCTCCATGTGACTCCACCAGATTTTTTACGATATATAGCCCGAGTCCGGTGCCCCCTGCCTGCATGCTCATTGGGTTGTAGATGCGCCCAAACTTCTGGAAAAGGCGCTCAACCTGGTTAGCAGTAATTCCCACTCCCTGGTCACGGACGCTAGTTATTAGCTCGCCGCCCTGAACTTTAAAGTCGATAACCACCTCACTCTTTGGCAAAGAGTATTTTATTGCGTTATCAATCAAGTTGACCAAGATCTGACGCAATCTAACCTCATCGGCAAGAACAAGCGGAAGCCTATGTTTACGATTTACCTTAATCATAATCTGACGCTCAAAGCCTTTAGTCGATAGCTCTGTCACTACTTCCGAGATAATTGGTTCAACCGCGATCGGGGTAACTTTAAGTTTTATTTTGCCGCTCTCGATGTAGCTAACATCTAACAAATCCTCAACCAACCCTATCATGCGCTGGTTAGTTTGATAAACCTTGCCCAGATAATGCTCCTGCTTCTCGTTTAGGTCGCCAAAATTCCTCTGGAGTAGCATACTCATAAAGCCCTTAATTGCAGTAAGCGGTGTCCTCAATTCGTGAGAAACAATCGAGATGAAGTCGCTCTTAACGGCCTCCATCTCACGCTCTTTTTGGATATTACTAATTACCGCAATACCGCTACTTGCCCCGCCATGATCATCAAAAATCGGCGAATAGCTAATCTCGGTCCATATAGTGTTGCCACTTTTGGTTTGAAGGAGCTGTTCTCTCTTTGTAACGACCTCCCCCTCTCCAAGTACTCTCTTGATCGGTGATATCGCCGAGAGATTAAGCCCCTCCGGTGAAACTGTCTTGATGACATTTGTAAACTTTTTGCCAATCACATCGTTCAGCGAGTAGCCAGTAAGTTTGCTGGCTGCGGGGTTGAACCCAACGATGCTGCCATCGCGGTCAAAAATCACAATGCCCTCTTCGGCGAACTTGAAGACTGCTTCCCAGCGCTCACGTCGAGCGTTTACTTCGTTATATAACTCAGCGTTTTCGATGAGGATGGCAAGTCGTAAGGAGATTAATTTGATTAACTTAACATCGTGGCTGTTGTATTTGTTCTGTCGATGGCTGACAACCAGAGCGCCCCAGCATTTTGAGCGGTAGATAATTGGCACTGCCAAAAGGTTTGCTTCAAACACTCCTTCTTCTTCAGGGTTGGGCGAGTAGTTCTGCGTTCTCCTGTTTACAAAGGCATTAACGACTGGGTTTTGGCTCGTAAGGTCGCATTCTGGAGCATGTTCGTTGAAGACCGTTAGCGTTGCGTTTCTCTCGAGCTTTTTATCCTTGGGCTTATATAAATAGATACTGGCATGGGGCGAATCAAGAAGAGTCGAGATAGTTGTTAGGTACTTGTTAAATACTTGGTCATAGCGAAAGCCAACAAAAGCACTAAGTTCTAATAAGGTGGTTAGCTCCCGCGAATGTTTACCGGCTAGCCTTGCCATTTCGTTTGCTTCGATTGTTTTCTGTACAAGCGGTGTCACGTCACGAGCGGTTATAACTATTCCATCGTGAGCATAATCTCGAGAAATCGAGCCAGCTACAAGCTGGAGATGTTGATTCTTGCCGCCCAGCTTCGCTTCGGCATAAAAAGTTACCTCACGTCCGTTTCTAACCGATTTAAGTACTGCCTCAATGTCGGTATCGAACATGATTTTACTTTTCATCTCGTCTGACTGCATAGCCTTAAGAACGTCTTTGCCACGTAAAAAGCTATCAACTTCTACAAATTTTGTTTTTATAGATGTAACCTTGTTGTCCTCATCAAGAAGAATTAGACCAATGCCGTGATTCTCTTGGATAATTCGAAGCTTCTCTCTCTCGGCGTAAATTTCTGTCTGATCGCGAAGGCTTACAAGAACGCCAATAATCTCTCCTCCAACACCTAAGTATGGACCAAACAATGCCTCAATTGTGGTATCCGGACCCGCTTTAATAATTTGAAGCGCCAGACGTTTCTGCTCCCCCCTCTTGGCTTCAGCAATCGCTTCGTTGATATCGCCTTCAACACCGATACCTTCTATCTTGAGTCCGAACTCGCTTGGGCGCTCAATAACATCAATAAGCGAGTGATCAATCGCGTTGTCGTTTATACCCATCAAAGTCTGCGATGCCTGGTTAAAGTACGAGATCTGCCCGGATTGGTCCAAGGTGATTAAGCCGTCCTGCATACTTTCTCTTACGCGATCAATTTCGTTTTGAGTTTTTGTGCTGTAAGCAAGAAGTTCAGAGTTATCAAGTGCAATTGCCGCCTGGTCAGCAAGCAACTTAACCAATCTAAGTTGAGAATAGCTAAACCGGCTTCTCTCAACTGTTGCAAGCAACAATACTCCTGCCCGTTGATGCTCTTGGATAAAGGGAGCAATCAAAATCGTGTAAAAGCCCTGTTTCCTAAGTTGTTTTGTCAATGGCCCACCATCTTTACTTGGAAGTTGAATTTTTACTGGTTCGCCACTCACAAGAGAATCGGCAACCGCGCCTTCGACTAATGAAATCTCTTTCGGCAATTTACTTGCATCATCACCATATACCGCCTGCGATTGAGCAATGCCCGAGGGCGTCTCAGAGCTTGTGTAGATGGCTGAGGCGTCAACCTCTAACAAAGACTGACTCTGCTTCAATATCTCTTCTGCGACCCCTTTAAAATCTCCCGCGGCCGTTATTGTTCGGGACAGATTGAGCAGGGTTTCAATCTCTCGTATGCCACGGTTTGCAGCTAGCTCGTACCTTAGAGCCTTATAAGCTAAAGACGCTTGGTTGCAATAGGTATCGACAAGAGTTGAGTCAATCAATTCCGACTCAGAAAAAATAATTGCAAATCCCAAGTTATAGCCCTTAAGAGAAAGCGGCTTAGCAAAAATATGCTTTGATGGTTTCGATGACTTAATTAGCTCTGGATCGATCTTTGTTGTCGAGGTGGGCATTTTTGCTTCAACAAATTCAGTGAGCTCTTTCACAAGCCCTAACTTAAGAGATTCATTACTGGTTGCCGAATGGTGCATTCTGCCTAAATGGTTACGCCCAAGAACTACCGAAGCAACAATTCCTCTGCTGTCCGCCAGGGCAATAGCCAATTCTTTTAGAATGTCGATGAGTTTAGTTTGCCCAATCAAACTCTGTAGATTGTTGGCAATTTTTTGTTCGTCGTTTAAAAAACTAGTGGTTGTTTCGACATTGGCGTTATGTAACTGTGTCTTCTGCTGCGCCATCGTCACCCACGTTAATACCTACTTAAGGTACCACTACAGGGGTCTACTCTCAAGCATAAGAGTAGCAATTTTTAGGTGCTTTTATGGGTTTATCTTAGCAGTTGAGACGATTTTTTCGAACTCGTCTTTGTAGTTCATATTTTCGGTGATTAATACCACTGTTTTGTCTCTAACTGGGAACACAATTACGATACCCGTATGGCGCTGATTGTCGATCTGACCTTCAAAGCGAGTAGCGGCTATTCCAGACACAGTAGTACCCTTACTGGTTACCTTTTTCTGTTTTACAAGAGCATCGTAGTTCTTAATAACTTCCGTCTGGCTTTTCTTAAGAAGAAGCATCTTAAAGCCTTGGGTGTTTATGGCATTTTGAGCCTGGTTATCAACTACCGCATTGGGGTTCGAAAGAATTTCTAGTTGGGTTGTTGGGTCTACATTTTTGTTTGCGACTAAGCTCCATGACTTAGGAATCTGCAGCTGAAATCCTCCGTCTAATTGATCGGCAGTGTACACACGATAAGGGAGGTCATTCGCCTTGCGATTCTCCTCGGCATCTTTCTTCTTCTGATCCTCAACAGCCCTCGTGACTGCTGCTTTAACCTTAACGTTTAGGTTATTTACGGCGTCCTCCCTCTCGGTGTAAGCGTAAACTGCTAACGCTCCAAAAAGAACCATTCCTATTCCTAGGAAGATGGTTAGGAGAAGATGTAGATTAACTTCGCCGCGTTGATTCATACTGCTTATGTTTTACCATACACTTGGTCTAGGTACAAGGACTATGGATAAATATAGAGATGAGTATTTCTTGTCGACTTTACTGATTTGCGAGGTAGTTCAAAAACGTAACTCACCACTTTTGTTGAAAGCTTGAGTTCCGCCCTGAGCTTGGCGTCTAATTTATTTGTGTATCGATCGATCAAAAATACGTATATGACATCTGCTTTAGGCAGTTTCGCACTCCAATAACTTCTCAAATGTATCTTGACTTGCTTTCGAAACTTAATGCAGGCAATCACTGACCAGATATACATTATCGGGTTTATTTCGTATCCGACGGCGTTTGCGCCTCTTTTGGCGGCAGCTATCAGCAGTCTTCCATCCCCTGAACCAAGATCAATCACCGTTTGCCCTGCTTTTACGTCAGCTAAATCTAGTGCTGCCTCAGCGTCTTTCTGCCGTACAGGTAAATATGGGGCTCCCAAAATAGCCCCTGCTGCAAAGCAAGCCACTATAAAGAATATGAGCCAGAACATTAGAACAAGGTTGGTTCGTTATCCGTTGCTTCCGGGGCTACCTCTTCAATTGCTTCATCACTTGTTTCAATATTCCCATCGAATTTCTGTTTGATAACTTCAACTCGATTCTCTATCTGTTGAAGCTCTTTCTTTAATCCGGCAGCCAGCTCCATACCACGCTCGAACTTTTTGAGAGCTTCGTTGAGGTCTACCTCGTCAGACTCAAACCACTCAGTAATAGACTCGAGTTCTTTTAGTTTTGATCCAAAATCTTCTTTATTGCTCATTTTTTTCTACCGTTGTGTTTAGTGATCCTTCGGCCAATTGTACCATGAGAGAATTACCGCTCGAAACCTGTTTGGGGCTAGTAATAACCCGCCCTTCATGACGCACGATAGCGTAACCTCTCTTTAGCGTTGCGGTAGGGTCAAAGCTTGCCAGTAATCTTTGTGTTGAAATCAATCTCTGCCTGTAGTCAGCAAATACTTGCTTTGAAGATACTCGCAAACTTGATTCCATCCGATCAAGTTTTTCTCTTGGCACGCGAACGAACCTTTCGAGGACATGGATCTGCCTCGAGATATTGTGTTGATGATGATTGATCTGCTGACGGAGCGAGCCAAGAAGTCTTCTCTGGCGATGATCGAGATCGCGAAGAACCTCTGCCCTATCAGGAACCACAATTCTTGCGGCGTCGGTCGGTGTCGCTGCTCTCCTGTCAGCCACAAAATCTGCCAGGCTAAAATCAACTTCGTGGCCAACCCCCACAATCGTCGGGGTTCGACTCGCGGCGACTGCTCTTGCAACTTCTTCGGTACTGAACGCTTGGAGATCCTCCAAACTTCCGCCTCCTCTGATAATAATTAGAACTTCAGGGGGCGAAGCCAGCTGATTGAAATAATTGATTGCCCCAACGATTTGGTTAGGCGCCGCCGCTCCTTGAACTTGCACATCGGCAAGTGTAATATCCAGACCGCCCCATCTTTGACCTAAAATCTTGATGAAATCGGCGTAGGCTGCAGATTGGCCAGATGTAATGAGCCCTATTTTAGTAGGTAGCCTAGGAAGTTCCCGTTTACGAGACTCGTCAAACAAACCCTCTTTTTCGAGCTTTGCCTTAAGAATCTCGAAAGCTCTCTTTAGCTCTCCTTCTCCCGCAAGTTCAACTGATCTGACAGTGAAGCTAAACTTACCCCAGTTAGTAATCTTAGGAATACCAGTAACACGAACCTTCATTCCGTCTTCTAGCGGAACCTTGAGCTGGTACTTAGGCATAAAGCATGGCAAAGTAGCATCTTCGTCCTTTAAATCAAAGAAAACCCACTTTCCTTGATTAACCTTAAAGCTGGAAACTTCTCCCTCAACAGATACCGCTGGGAACGCGAATGTAAGCGTTTCGTTGAGGATCTCCAAAAACGCCTTAACGGAAATTATCTGGTCTGTTGGCGGTTGCATGCAAACATTATATCAAGTTGTTGGTATCATAGGCTTATGCAATATTTAGCCGTTCTTGGGCGACAGCCCGAAATTGGTCTCGTCGAGCTTGAATCACTTTTCGGGAGCAAATCAGTAACGCCTTGGGGCAACTTCGCTGCCCTACTTGAGACTGAGCCCGACATCAATCGGCTGGGTGGGACTCAAAAAATTGGTCGGGTTATATACGAAGGACCAACAAGAGATATAAACGAGGCTCCAATAAATCTTGAGGAGTTCAAGCGCTCGGGTAAACTGACATTCGGCCTAAGCTATTATGGATTAAATGCAACCCAACGCTTTGTTGTCGCTAGCGGTATAACCATGAAAAAACGTTTGCGCGGTAAGGGATCGGTGCGGTTTGTCGCACCGCAGCATGGACTTGCACTAGGAGCTGCTCAGGTAAAGTTCAACAGTCTTATTAGGAACGGTTTCGAACTATTGATCGTTATCAGTAAGCAAAAAATGGTTGTTGCTGTTACGACTCAACTTCAAGATATTGATTGGTACGCGGTGCGGGACTACAAGCGTCCAACCCGCAGCGCCAAGGTCGGGATGCTTCCTCCTAAGCTGGCTCAAATTATGGTCAATACGACCTCCTCTCCTCATGTTTATGACCCTTTCTGTGGCACTGGAGTCATATTACAGGAGTCGTTACTTCTTGATCGAGCTGCGAGCGGATCGGATATAAGCGACGAAATGGTTGAAGCGTCGATTAAAAACCTCGACTGGCTCAAGACCCAGAAGCTCATTTCAAAAAAATGGGAAGTAAAATTATCTGATGCTAAATCTGTAAAGCTGCCATCTAAAGAGACTTGCATTGTTTCAGAAGGCTACCTAGGGCCAAATCAGTCAAAGAAAGTTTCAATTGAGGAATATAAGAAAATATCGTCTGATTTGTTGGACTTATATTCAAAATCCTTAAGAAACTGGGCGGATCAACTTCCCAAAAACTCCGAAGTCACTATCACTGCGCCTGTTTGGCAAACCACAAAGGGATGGAAGCCACTACCAATTGTTGACCAATTAACAGATTTGGGGTATACTTTTAAACAGTTTGCTCACGTAAAAAGTGATGCATTGGTTTATAGACGGCCGGACCAGATAGTTGGCCGTCAATTATTAATCTTGAGGAAGAATTAAGTGTCTAAGACAAAAGCCGGAGGAACAACAAAGAATGTCCGCGACTCAGCAGGAAAAAGGCTGGGTGTTAAGCTCTTTGGTGGTCAAATTGCAATTCCCGGCAGCATTATAGTTCGACAACGCGGAACCCGCATGGAAGCTGGTGCTGGTACCAAAATTGGCAAGGACCAAACCATCTATGCTACAAAAGCCGGTCGAGTAAAGTTTACAATTAGACAGATCACTAAGTTTACCGGCCAAAAAGTTCGACGTACTTTCGTAAGTATCGAAGACTAATAGTTAAATAACCTAAATTTTGCTCCCCACTGCGGGAGCATTTTTAGTTTTAACAACCGCCTCAAAAAAGCTTTTGAATAGTGGGTTGGGTCGATTTGGTCTAGAGGTAAACTCAGGATGGAACTGGCTGGCTACAAAGAATGGGTGGTCTACAAGTTCCACTAATTCTACAAGCTTCTTATCAGGTGATTGCCCGACAACTTTCAACCCAGCTTTTTCAACTACATCTCTATACTTATTGTTGAACTCATACCTGTGGCGATGTCGCTCTTCTATACTGGTTGATTTGTAGGCTTTGGCTGCAACAGATTTGGAATCAAGTTCACACTTATAATTTCCTAAACGCATAGTCCCTCCCATGTCGACAATGTTTTTTTGGTCATCCATAAGAGCAATGACTGGGTGTTTTGTTTGGGGATCAATCTCTACTGTGTTGGCAGACTCGTCTTTAAGTGCCTCTCGGGCAACATCAATCACCGCCACCTGCATACCGAGGCATAATCCGAGATACGGAACATTGTTTTTGCGAGCGAATCTTGAGGCAGCAATTTTTCCTTCAACACCTCTGGATCCAAAACCTCCAGGCACAACAATCCCGTCCAGACCCTTGAGGTGCTTATCCGCCCCATCCGACTCAATCTTCTCAGCATCAATCCACTTAATACTTGCACCGTAGCTATGACTCCATGCGGCTGCCTTGATGGCCTCGACAACACTCATGTATGTATCCTCGTGATCTAGATACTTGGCAACTACACCGATGGTTTTTGTCGGCTTGTCAGCGTCAAAAATCACTTCATTTAAGTGTTTCCAATCTTTAAGATTTGGCTTACTAGCTTTCAAGCCAAAATACTTACATACATAATCTGCGATGCCGGATGCTTCAAGTGTTAGGGGTACCTGATAAACACTTTTTGCTGTTGGCAGTGCGACAATTGCATCTTCATCGAGCCGACAAAATAGACTTATCTTGTTAATTACATGTTCGTTAACCGGCTTATCGGCGCGTGCAAAGATGATGTCAGGATAAACGCCAGCGGCCCTTAGATCCCTGACGCTGTTCTGAGCCGGTTTAGTTTTGAGCTCTTTACTCGCCTCAAGGTACGGCAAGTAAACCAGGTGGGCGCAAATTACGTTATCGCGTCCTACCTTGTATTGGAACTGTCGAATCGCATCAATATTGGCAAGACTTTCATAATCGCCAACCGTACCACCTATTTCGATAATGAATATGTCATAATCTTTACCAGCCTCAACCACCCATTTTTGAATCAAATCGGTAACATGAGGAATCACTTGAACCGTTTTGCCTAAATAACGACCTGCGCGCTCATCGGCGATCAAGTTTGCATACACCCTCCCGTTCATTAGTGAGCTGGACTGAGTCGTCTCGATATCAAGGAAGCGTTCGTAGTGACCGAGGTCAAGATCGGTTTCGGCACCATCAACGGTTACGAAAACCTCTCCATGCTCCGCTGGGTTGAGAGTACCCGCATCGGTGTTCAAGTATGGGTCGCTCTTCATAACGCCAACACTAAATCCGCGAGCTCTTAAGAGTGCCCCCAATGATGCAGCAGCAATGCCCTTTCCTAAACCAGAAAGCACGCCGCCAGTTACAAAGATATACTTCGTTTGTTTGCCATTTTTTGCCACACTAAACTCCTTTTGTTTTTCCCCACAAATTAAGTTTAGTATCTCACAGCTTATCTAAGCTGTACAATTTTTATCGGTTTTGAAGCTCTTGAAGAGCGCGCTCCAATTGAGGATCCCGATCAGCGTTGAAGTCTTCGGTGCTCTGCTTTACCTCAACGTCTGGCTTGATGCCTTCCTTGTCGATACCCTTTCCACTTGGCGTGTACCATCGAGCAATTGTAACTTTCAATTCGGCCCCACCGCCCAACTTAATCACCTCTTGAACGCTTCCTTTACCAAAGCTCTTCTCTCCAATCAGCATGGCAGCGCCGTTATCCTTGAGAGCGCCGGCAACAATCTCACTAGCAGAGGCACTTCCTTCATTAATAAGTACCACCATTGGTAGTCCAACCAGCTGACCTCCACCTTCGGTTTGAAGTTTTTCAACCGTCTTACCCTTTTGGCGCTCCTCAACTACAACCTTCCCACTCGGTAAGAATTGATTACTTACATCAACCGCCGCATCAAGGTAGCCACCGGAGTTGTTCCTTAGGTCCAAAACAATCTTTTTGGCGCCCTGAGCTTTAAGATCATTGGCTGCTTGCTTTGTTTTTTCTGAGGTATCGGTCCCGAATTGAGAAATCTCAATGTAGCCGATATCACCATTTTTCATGCTCCACTTAACGCTTGGGACAGAAATGACATCGCGTGTGATCTCAATAACCTGAGACTGTGATCCAGCTCGAACGACAGTAAGTTTTACCTTGGTTCCTTTTTCGCCCCGAATTTTGCTTACCGCCTCATCAAGAGTTAACGTTGAACTATCAGTATCGTCTATTTTGGTGATCCAGTCACCGGGACGAAGTCCTGATTTTTCGGCAGGAGATCCATCAACCGGAGAAACAACGACTAGCTTGTTATTCTTAATTGCAACCTCTGCACCAACGCCGGAAAGAGTTCCGCTCAATTGGTCATTTAGTTCTTTTGCCGACTTCGCATTCAGGTAGGTAGTGTAAGGGTCGCCGGCGCCAGAAATCATACCTGCTTTTGCGCTCTCAAGAATCTTCTCCTTGTCGAGATCACCATCATACTTGCGCTGAAGAATATCGTAAGCACTTTGCAGCTCATTAAAATTAATTTGATCATTCTTCGCAAATGCGGGAACAATATTAGGTATAAACTGGCCTAATAGAATGCCTAGGATTAAGAATCCTCCGACAATTTTCCAGCTATACGTCCTTTTTGGGCGCTCTTCCATCAATCTCCTACTTTTCTATTAAAAATGAATGAAATACAGACCCGACTGGGGTATAGTCATCGTACTGTATTCGCCTGCATTTCCAAAGTTATATTGGCTTACAAAAACACTATTTCCAGATACACTCTCGACATACATTGAGTGGCCATAAGGGCCTGCCATTGAGATTGCAACATCCCCTGGTTCAGCACCGCTGCCGTAGCTTACAGGTATTCCAGCTCCTTGAGCATTGCCTGGCCACTGCTTGGCGTTTCCGCGGCCACCCCAGTAAGGCATGTAACGACCGGACGCGGCAACTTTAAATGCTGTGTAACTTACGCATTCGCGGTTATACATTCCCCAAGAATCAATTACAGTATCTCTTGGCGGAGAGCACCATTTTCCAGGGTAGCCGCCACCGCAAGCCCCACCACCGGTAACGTTTCCGCCGAACTGCGCGGCCAGGATCGCTGCCTGCTGCCTCTGGAGCTCCTCTGCTTTTGCCTTATTCTCCTGGGCCATCGATGCATAACGGCTTTCTTCGCCTCGGGTTGCAGAAAGTAACTGATTAGCCTCGGATTGCTGAATCGCAAGGGCTTGCTGTAAATCTGCCTGTTGCCTAATAGCAATTTGCACGTCAGCTTCTTGTTTTTCAAGTTCTGTCTTTAGCTTTGCGAGCGACTCAGCAGCCTCTTGAATGTGGTCTTTTATCTCGTCAAGATACTGCTGACGATCAACATATTCGCTAAAGCTCTTGCTAGAAGCCAGCATCTCTAATGGTGATACCTGAGAGTTCTGATAGATTGCTCGGATATTTTCTCCAAGAATCTCTTTCTTGATTGCCATTTCTTCTTTGGCTTTTGCTATATCGGCCGTCAGCTTTTGTTGCTTAGCCTTGTTAGCAGAAATTTGAGCAGAAATGGCAGCCGATTGAGCGTTAATGCCGGCAAGTTTGTTTGCCAGCGTATCGGCTTGGGCGCGATAATTCTGAGCCTGCTTCTGATTGGCCGCCGCTTGCTCTTGAAGAGCCTTGATCTGTTGATCAAGCGACTGAGCATATGCAATCGGAGGAGTCACCAAAAAAGCAGCCGCCACAACCGATAGGACTGTTTTGACTGCTGTGTTTTTAGTTTTTGTTACCAGTACCCTACTAATTGGTGCTGCCCCTTAACACCTATTATTTTACCCTCTTATGCTTGTAAATGTCAATCCGGTTATGCAGTTTACAACAGATAAAAGACTAAAGTTTGAGGTATCGCTTGAGCGCGAACATGCTGGAGGCGGCGCCAATCATGATCCCCAAGAAAAGTTCGGCGAACACAACCAGGGCAACATTCTCTTTTAAGATGTTGGTGATGCTGGCTGTCTCAATATAATTCCCTAGTTTTGGAACCCCACCAATAATTACTGTGTAGATAAATATCAGGGCAACAATGGCGGCAATTATTCCGTAAAGGGCGGCTTCAAAGATAAAGGGACCACGAATAAACCAGTTAGTAGCACCGACTAATTTCATGATCTCAATCTCTTCTCTTCGGGTAAATATAGCCATCCTAATTGTGTTGAAGATAATCAAGGTAGATATAACCACAAACACTATTGAAGCGACTATCCCAAGGAGCTTAAAGAAATTCGAAGTCTGAATAATGCGATCAATCGTCGCCTTTCTGTCGCCGCTATAGCTGACGGCATCCCGATCTGCAAGCAAAGGCTTCACCTCTGAAGAGTTTGCTAAATCCGTAATAGGCTGCAGCTGATTTGGATCCTTAGCCTTGATTTGAAGTGATGCTGGCAAAGGATTGTCAGTTTCGGTGACTGCCTCCAACAATTTTGGGTTATCGGCATTTTGACGTCGATATTCTGTTAGCGCGTCAGATTTAGAAACATATTTAACTGCCTCAACATTTTCTAGGCCTTCAAACTTAGCCTTAATGGCGTTTGTTTGCTCTTGAGTTGTAGAGTCTTTCAAGAAAATAGAGACGTCGATTTTATCAACAACGCTTTTGATGGTTGAAGTCAGTGCCACATTTGCAATATAGGAAACCGCAACGAGAGTTAGAGTCACGCTCATTACCGCGGTAGCAGCTGTGCTTAGCCAGGCGTTTCGCACAAAGTTATGAAGCCCGGTTTTCGAGATCCGGATGGTTTGAAGCAGCATACTAGAGTGCGTACCTTCCCTGTTCCTCATCCTTAATTATCCGCCCGCGTTGAATAGTTATCACCCTTCTCTTAAGCGCGTTAACAATCTCTTTGTTGTGAGTAGTAAGTAGCACTGTGGTTCCGAAACGGTTGATCTTGAGAAGAAGCTCAATGATGTCCCAAGAAGTATTTGGGTCGAGGTTCCCTGTAGGCTCGTCGGCAATAAGAATTTTCGGTTGACGCACAAGTGCTCGTGCAATAGCAACGCGCTGACGCTCACCACCCGAAAGCTCTCGGGGGAAATTCTTTTCCTTACCACTCAAACCGACCAGCTGTAAAACTCTGGGCACAGAACGCTTGATCTCTCGGTTAGGAGCGCCTGCTACTTCGAGCGCAAAGGCAACGTTTTCGTGCACGTTGCGGCTAGGCAGAAGCTTGAAATCCTGGAAAACGACTCCAATACGGCGCCTTAGATGTGGCACGTTCTTAACAACGATAGTGTCATAGTCCAGACCACCGACTATGATCTTGCCGGAAGTCTGAATCTCTTCACGTGTCAGCAACTTAATCAAAGTTGACTTGCCGGCGCCACTGGCACCAACAATTGTCACAAATTCTTTTGGCTGAATATGAAGATTGAGCCCACTAAGCGCTATCTGCTTATTGGGGTACATTTTGGTGACACGATCTAATAGAATCACGAGATTATTCTAACATTAATAACTTTTAATCTAAAGCGTTTATGCTTATCAACAATTAGGGTAATCGGATGCCCGAGCGCCCATATGCCCATAAATAGTGACCAATCCACCGCCATGATCAATGATCACGTGGTCACCAAAGCCAGTTCTGTTGTACCCGGCAAATATCACCCTTCCGGAGGCGGCCGCATAAACCGGTGCTCCAAAATGTTGCCCCATATCAATTCCTGTATGAAAACTGTATGGAGCTGCCCAGTTTGGCGGACCAAACTCTTGATTTACCTGAAAGCCATCCTGTGGCCATCGAAACCTTCCCGGTATAAAGCGTCTTGGGTTTACTGGCTGCCCACCTTGTTGAACCTCAAAGTGTAAATGTGAACCCGTGGAACACCCGCTAGTTCCTTCAAAACCAATAAGATCACCTGTATTCACGTAGTCACCAGCAAAGACAACTTGGCCTCCGAATCGAGCCAGTTTACGCTTTAGGTCAGCGCGCGCTGCTTCAATAGCTGCAAGCTGATTCGCTTCTTGGGCGCGGACAAAGTTGAGACCATTTTGCTGAGACTGTAGCTCCTCACCTAGTTTTTCTAGCTCGGCCGATTTTGCCTCGAGCTGTTTTCGGGTAGCAGCTACCTCAGCCACAAGCTCGGCGACTTCGTTCTGACTAGCTTTAAGATATGTGTCCCTTTGGACATACTCAGAAATACTATTGGAACCAGCCAACAGCTCAAGATCACTTTCTCGATTTCGTTGATACTCCCGCCTTACCATCTCGTTAAGCTTCGCCTGATCGATGGCCATTTTCTGTTTAGCGGCTTCGACTGCTGCATTAGTCTCGGCAATCTTTGTTTGAGTATCGTTTATCTGAGCTTGAACTCGGTTAATTTGAGCATCAATATCGTTGATGTGCTGATGCGACTCTGCCGCTTTACGGTTTTGGTCGCCTAATTGGCTACTTAAGTCTTGAAAGCTTTGAGCAACAGTCATTGCCGGCACAAATAATAGTAAAGCCCCCGAGGCAATGGTAGTTCCCAGTTTTCGCGCGAATGTGATAGTATCCCCCTCACGTTTCTTACCTGGGTATTTAAATGGAACATAAACATAATGTCAAATCGTTTTTTTGCCTTAGTAAAGCCAATATTTATAAGCTTTAGAATTTTGAAGCGCTTAAGCAAGGCAAAAAAGCTATGCCTAAAAAAGTTTATTTTCCGATTTGGCTGGCTAGATAAGAATCAATAAATTCATTGATATCGCCATCGAGCATCTGTTGAGCCTGACTCGTCTCATGATTAGTTCGGTGATCTTTGACTTTTGTATATGGATGAAGCACGTATGACCTTATTTGGGATCCCCACTCAGCCGATTGAGGTTTTCCTTTTATCTGGCTAAGTTCTTCTTTTTGCTGCTCAATCATGAGGGCAGTCAGTCTTGCTTTAAGAATCCCCATCGCCTTCTCTTTATTTTGAAGCTGAGATCGCTCGTTTTGAATTGTAACGACTGTCCCTGTGGGAATGTGAGTAATCCGAACCGCCGAATCGGTCGTGTTCACGCTCTGTCCACCATGTCCCCCGGACCGGAAAACGTCGATGCGTAGATCCTTTTCGTCGATTTCAACCTCCTCGGGATGCTCCAGCTGAGGTAGAACCTCAACCATAGCAAAAGATGTCTGTCGAAGATTATCTGAGTTGAAAGGACTTAGCCGTACCAAACGATGAACACCTTTTTCGCTCTTAAGTTTGCCATATGCATATGAGCCATTGATCTCGATCGTGCAGCTTTTAATACCGGCTTCTTCCCCATTCGACCGATCGACAACCTCAGCCGAATAACCCTCTTTTTCCGCATACCGAAGATACATTCGCAGCAACATCTCTGCCCAATCTTGAGCGTCTGTACCACCGGTTCCAGCATATATAGAAAGGATGGCCGAGCTACGATCATGTTCGCCCGAAAGTTTTAGTTCAAACTCTTTTGCGTTGTAAGTCTTCTCCAGCCGGTCGAGGTTCGAGTTGAGATCATCGGTCATTGATTCGTCGCCTATTTCAGCCAGTTCTCGGGCAACCATTACGTCACGATGAAGTTGCACCCAGGAGTCGATATGTGAACGCAAAGAAGCCGCCTCTTGCGAAGTTTTTGCGGCAGTGGCTGAATCATTCCAAAAGTCTGGGGCTGACATCTGCTGGTCCATCTGCTCAAGTTTATCTTGTTCTTGTTTGAGATTGAGCCTGTCCATAGCTGTTTCAATCTTTAACTGGAGTTCGCTTAATCTTTTTAATATCTGTTGCATAGGAGTAATTATATCTTAAATCACAAAAAGCCCCTTATTCATCTTAGAGATGAGGGGCTTCTTGCGGCCTGCCTTGCGACAGACGCCAACTAAGAGTAACGGGCCGTTCGGCCCGCACTCTTAAAATTAGCTTTGTGTTATTTAGCGCGCTTAACGGCGTCGACTAGTGCCTTTCGGCTTCGGCGGTACATATGTACTGCGTAACCAAGTGCACCAGTACCAGCAGCTGCGGCTAGACCAGCCTCAGGACCAGTTGCTGGAAGAGAAACTGGCTGCTCTGGGGTAGGAGTTGGGGTTGGCTGCTCAGGAGTTACTGGGCAGTCTACCTTAGCTTGGAATTCAACCATTCGCTTCTGTTGGATAGAAACTCCAACAGTACCAACGTTTACGCCACCACCAACGATACCATCAGGTAAGTTAGAGATAACGTTACTGTTTGCATCAAGTAACTTGGTTGAACCTGGAACGTAGGTGAGACCATAAGCACCAGTGAGGTTTACGACTGTTGAGTCGGAAGAGCTCTTAGGGCTTGCATTCTCAGAGCTGACGATCGCAGTTGAGGTGTTCTTGGTGTTCTTACCACTTTGAATAGTGGCTTTAACAGTGATGTTGTTGATAGTGCTTGGACCCTGGTTGTGGATCAAAACACGATACTTAACAACTTCACATTTGTCAGCAGTCGTAGCATCAGTAAATGAGCTAGACTTAGTTACATTTTTTGCACGGTAAATGTCACCGCTTTCGATTTGGCCCATCTCAGCAGCAATTGCTGGGGTGGTGATTAGCATTGCAGGCAAAATCATTGCTGCTGCAGTAGTCTTAATCAAATTCATAGTATTCTCCTTCTCTTGATAACAAGAAATATTCAGAAAGTTACATTAATAGTTTGTTAGTTGATGCAAATCTATTCAATTTTCAATGACCTTCTGAATTCTCTGAGTAACTGGATAGACATGGATGTTTAAAGTTGGAGCCCCGGAGCTCCGAAAAGCTCCGGGGTTTCCAACTACTGCTAGGCGTTCGGGTCGTACCAGGGGTCACCCGGGTTCGAGTCACCCGCGTACGGGATCGGGAACGGGTTCGAGAAAACCGGCTGGGCCGGCATCCCGTGGTTATCGGTGGCGTCGGCGCGAACCTTCTCCTCCGTTGCCGGAGTAGCAGGCGCCTTATACCACTGGCACCAGACGTTGGCACGTCCCTCGGGGTCGGGGGCCTTCTCCTCCATGGTCCCGTAAATCGGGGTGAAGGTGATGCTGGCCGCGACCACCCAGTCGCCGGAGTCCGGGTCAGTGACCTGCACGCACAACAGGGAGCGATTCCCCGTATACACGTGCTGTGGCCACTTGATCCAAGTGATCGAAGGCGGCTTGTTCGGAGGAGGCGGACTCGATCCGCACTTCACCGTTGCCCACGCATCGGCGTCGGCGTTGGCTTCCGCCTTCGCCAGTGCCTCAGCGTACGCCTTCTTGTAGGCGTCTTCCTTCGAGATGTCGGACCACGCCTCGGACTCGCCATAACCGTACCCCTTCGCCTCAGCAACCGTACCGTCCGGACACTCGGCCCGAGCGTACGAGGTTGCCTTGGCGGTCGCCTTCGCGTACGCCTTGGGACGCACACACTCACCCTTTTCGAGGTAAGTACCCTCGGGGCAAGGCTGAGCGGGCGGCGGCGGGGGCGGGGGCGGCGGAGTGGCGCACTCGATCTTGATCTTGGCCGAGACCGCGAGGGCGATCTCATTCTTGATCTTGATCTTGGCGCTACCGATCACCTTGGCCCAGACCGTAGCCCGAACCCAACCCTTGGCGACACCTGACACGGTCACTGTGACCGCCTGTCCCGAAGGGCAGGTGTGAGTCACGACCTTCTTGAACCGCTTGTAGACGCGGATCTTGTTGATCTTCCTCACAGTGACAGGCTTGCAGTCGCACTTGCCCGTCTTGGAGATGCGGGGGTTGCCACACCGAACCATGACGTGCACGACGCGACTGGTGCGAATGTTGACCAGGATGAGCGTCTTGGTCCCCACCGCACCGGGCTGCGTGGACGGCGAGCCAGCAGGAGTGAGGGACGAGTTCAGGGTGTTGGCCGGAGCCTTACCGTAACCTCGCTGCACCCACTCACTTCGATTGAACGAAGTACGCCCAGCCTGACGAGCAAGCAAGTCGCCGTACTCGTCGTTGACCTCAGCGTACTGCATGACCTGCGTCTTGGCCTTGAGCGGCGAGACGGAGTTGATGCCGTTCGGCAGGAACCGCTGGTTCGCACCAGCAACTCCCGTGAAGCTCATCACCGCCACCACGGCGGCGATGAGGATGGTGATGATGCCGCGCAGGTTGCGCATGCACCTCACCTCCTTTCATGTATCGTGGGGCGGTCGGATTCCCCGACCCTTATTGGAACCGAAGCTCCAGGGCCGAGGCCCAGTGTACTACTAACTGCAAATGTGTCGTGGGCGGCACGGACACACTTGCAGGAAGCAGTACACTGGATATTGCAGTAGTTGGAATGGGTCTTAACAACCCATGCCTATCCAGTTTTCAAAGATCCCTCATCCAGGAAGTTGAAGTATTACTCACCTCACCATTACCTTTTTGAGTGAATATAGCAATATATCACTTTTTGGCTATTTTGTCAATCATTTCCTGGTCAATCTTCTTATGTATATCTGTAAGTTTTGTCACCCTCGTTAAGCATTATGACTATACCTTTTCACAATTCATCAATTGAACAAGTAAATATTGCTTGGCAAAGCCAAACTATATGTGTGATATTGCACTATCTTAAATCAGCGTCGCTTTTTTCGCTTCTTCTTTGAACCAGATCTATTTGTTGATTTTGTAGCTCTTCTAGCAGCCCTATTGCCGGTAGCTCGCGGCTCTCCATCCTCACCTGCCTGAGATCTATCGCTCATGGCTTGAGCCTGTTCGGCTGCCTTTGTCATTGCTGTTTCAACGGGTTGCTCATCTACTCTGGTTATACTCGATCTAAGAATCATGCCAGCGATTTCGGACTCCATCTGAGCAAGCAACCTGTTAAAGATGCGGAAGCCTTCGGATTTGTATTCAACCAAGGGGTCCTTTTGAGCCATCTGACGAAGGCCTATCCCCTCTCTTAAGTACTCCATCGTTTCCAGATGCTGCATCCATAATCTATCCAGAACCTGCAGATACACTAACCGTTCTAATACACGCATTCCCTCTTCTGAAAACTGCCTTTCACGCTCATCATAGGTAGTATTTGCGAAGTCGATCAATATATCTGAAACATCTCTGGGATCGGCCTTTTTTATCTTATCGATTATTCCCTGATCTAACTGGACCATCGCGCTCGCCTGCTCAAGCACCGCCTCAGTATCTAGGATTCCAGTCCTTACATCTGTGTGCACTGTAGTAAGAGTCTTAAACTCCTTTTCTAGCATCTTCTGAATCTCTTCTTTGAGATTCGCATGCTTTAGAGCGGCCTTTCGCTTCGCATAGATAACTTCTCGATGCTTGTTCATGACGTCATCGTATTCAACAACGCGTTTACGGATATCGAAGTTGTGACCTTCAACCTTCTTCTGGGCACTTTCGAGAGTACGGCTAACAACCGGATTTTCGAGTGGCATATCGTCATCTAGACCGAGAGTCTGCATCAAACCTGCTACTCTTTCGCCACCAAAGATTCGCATCAGATCATCTTCGAGTGACACATAGAATCTGGTTGAACCTGGATCACCTTGCCTACCAGCACGTCCTCGAAGCTGATTATCAATTCTCCTGGACTCATTTCGCTCGGTACCAATAACATGCAAGCCGCCCAGCTCAACAACTCCTTCACCTAACACGATGTCGGTACCACGACCAGCAATGTTAGTTGCAAGAGTTACAGACCCCTTCTGACCAGCCTGGGCAACAATAGCCGCCTCACGTTCGTTATTCTTCGCATTTAGAACATCGTGCGGAACCTTCAGTTTATTGAGCAGCTGACTTAAAACCTCGTTTTTCTCGATTGAGGCGGTTCCGATAAGAACGGGCTGCCCCTTATCATTCCGCTCTTTGATGTCTTCGGCAACAGCTTTGAACTTTCCAAGCTCGGTGCGATATATCTTATCTGGGTGGTCGATTCGCTGACTTGTCCTGTTTGTTGGTATTACTACGACCTCGAGTTCATAAATCTTGTAAAACTCCTCTTTCTCAGTTTCGGCAGTACCGGTCATACCTGAGAGCTTGTTATATAGCCGGAAATAGTTCTGGAAGGTAATCGAAGCAAGCGTCTTTGACTCCTG
Source organism: uncultured Candidatus Saccharimonadales bacterium (assembly GCA_964632435.1). GTDB lineage: Bacteria > Patescibacteriota > Saccharimonadia > UBA4664 > SCTI01 > CAZWEJ01. Next base: position 4,446 of record CAZWEJ010000004.1, on the reverse strand, counting down.
ACGAATATGGACTCCTTCCTTAGCCTCAATCGCCTGGTGGAGACCATCGCTATACCTGTTCCCGAACTTCAGTCGACCCGTAAACTCGTCAACGATAATAATCTCACCTTCACGGACCACATAATCGCGGTCACGCTTAAAGATAGCTTCAGCTTTGAGTGATTGCTCAACGTGGTGTGCTTCTTCAATAAGACCTGCTTCGTAAAGGTTATCTACTCCTAGAGATTTCTCAAGGCTCTTGATGCCCTCATCTGTAAGACTTACTGCCCGATCTTTCTCGTCAACAGTGTAATCTTCTCCCTCCTTTAGACTCCTTGCCAATCTGGCGAACTGGACATACTTATCTGTGCTTTCCTCTGCAGGAGCCGAGATAATCAAAGGTGTACGAGCCTCATCAATTAGGATTGAGTCAACCTCGTCTACGATGGCGAAGTTTAGGTCGCGCTGGACCATATTGGCAGCATCGTTAACCATATTGTCTCGAAGATAATCAAAACCGAATTCGTTATTGGTGCCATAGGTGATATCGGCATTGTAGGCATCCTGCCGGGTAGTTGGGCGCAGGTGTTTGAGGCGCTCATCTGTTGCGTCCTCATCTGTGAACTCTGGATCGAAAATGTAGGCAGGAACACCAAAAGTAGCTTCTGGAACAATCACACCAGTAGTCATTCCGAGTGTGTGATAGATGTGGCCCATCCACCCAGCATCACGACGAGCCAGATAATCGTTAACTGTAACAACATGGGAACCTTTTCCAGCGAGCGCATTAAGGTAAGTTGGAGACGTAGCAACCAGCGTTTTACCTTCTCCCGTACGCATCTCAGCAATATTGCCATCATTTAGAACAATTCCACCTATGAGCTGTACGTCATAGTGGCGCTGACCAATTGCCCTTCTGGAGGCCTCCCTAACGGTTGCAAAGGCTTCTTCGAGAAGATTATCAAGCGTTTCACCCTTCTCTAGCCGCTCCTTGAGTTTTGAAGTCTGATCCTTGAGTTGCTTATCTGTTAGCTTCTTGATTTTTTCTTCAAGAGCATTGATTTGCTCAACCCGTCTCTGTGCCTTCGTAATCTCGCGCTTACTGATGTCGCCGAATAGTTTATCTAAGCTTTTTCTGATGTTCATAACCTGATTATTTTATCACATCAGATCAATTCCCAGGTATTGATTGATGATACTTTTTATGTTATTGTAGTGCTTATCCTGACGATCAGGTGAGGCGCTTGAAGCGTAACGGTTGGCCACCTAAAAGCCCTCCTAAGGGAGTTTGACATGAACGACAGGCTCGTAGTAAATCTGGATCCGCCTAGATTCTTGGTTCATCCAGATACAGCGAACAGGACCAGCGTCGAGGTTCAGGCAGTATGTCATGCATGGGAGGTTAACTCCTTCACTGCATGGCTTTGGAAGCTGGACGACCGCGGATATCCCACGGGAATGATCCAACTTAGGGTTAACACCCTCCCGCGTAGACGACGCGCTGGAATGTGGTTTCTCAAGGTTGTTCAGATTCTCGAAAAGAAGAACAACAAAGATGTGGGAGTTACCGCCGACAGGATCAACCGCTGGATCTTGGGTGACGATTACGTGCTTATAAAGCGCGACAAACACAGCCTCATTAACCAGGTGCGAAAAATCCTGGAGTATGAGCTGTTGGATGCCCCGACCATTACCAGCGACCTGGCCACACCAACCGTCCCACCGGGTTGACCGCTACCGGCGTGTTTGCGCCCGCGCCGGCCCCGGTGAGACGCCGCAGAGATACGCGGCGGCTTGTCTCTGCGGTAAATCGGCGGAGGAGCATCGAGCTCGCTTGACTAGCTAACAGTCAGGTTTGCAGCTCTGCTCCTCTGCCGCTAACGTCAAGAAATGTGTATTTCTTCTGATGAGTCCAAAAGGACGAAACGTTTACTCGACAGTTTCACCATTACGGTTTAGTGCTTTCGCAAAAAGCATCCTACCCTTGTTCTTTGAGGGCTGATGCTTGTCTTTATACCTCAACATCTGTTGCTTGAGTTTTTGCTCACAAATATCAACTGCAGCATACATGTTTACCGTAGACTCTGTGGCCTGAACCCTTTCACCTGGTACGTTGATGTGAACTTCGCATACAAAGTCGTTGTCTTGGCGATTTGATTTGTCGTTAATTAAAACTACGCTTCCTTTGGTTGCGGGGTGATTTTTAGGGAGGTACTTGTCTAGGTTCCCGATCTTCCTCTCAACATATTCGACGATTTTGTCGTCTAGTTCGTAGTGACGCCCCGTTATTTGAAGCTTGATCATGCGTCCTCCTTTCGCGGCTAGAGAACCCCGCCGCCGTAATACTTTTGCAAAGCCTCCGGCAAGTGGACATTACCTTCGGCATCCTGGTGATTTTCAAGCAGTGCAATAAAAACTCTACTAAAGGCTACAGCCGTCCCATTTAGAGTATGAACCAATTCCGGCTTGCCGTCTTCGGCACGTGTACGAATATTCAGTCTTCTGGCTTGGTAATCTGTTACGTTTGAACAACTCATAAGCTCTCGATACTGGTTTTCAAATGGGCTCCAATATTCAATATCGTACTTCTTATAAGCTGGTGCTCCCAGATCACCGGCAGCAATTCTCACTAATCGGTAAGGGATACCAAGAAGTTGGCAGATCTGCTCCTCAATCTCAACTAGTTTTTGATGCCATTTTTCGCTATCTTCCTGCTTGCAGAAAACATACATCTCAAGCTTGTTGAATTGATGAACGCGATAAAGGCCTTTACTGTACTTTCCATATGCACCTGCTTCCCGGCGATAAGATGGGCTGTACCCAACATATAGAATTGGCAGCTTGGAAGGATCAATAATTTCGTCAGCATGGTAACCAGTTAGCGGAATTTCGGCTGTGGCGATCAGATTTAGATCTTCGTCTTTGATTTCGTATATCTGCTCTTCATCTCCTCGAGGGTTGAACCCGGTGCCATTCATGGTTCTAGAGTTTGCCAGATGCGGAACACTCACCAAGGTAAAGCCCTCTTTTTCAATCAGGTCCATAGCCATCTTAATAACAGCCATCTCAAGTCGTACGGCTGCGCCCTTCAAAAAGTAGAACTTGGAACCAGCAACCTTTGCACCTCGCTCGAAGTCGAGCCAGCCGTTTGATTCTGCAAGTTCAACGTGGTCCTTAACCTCAAAATCGGGTTGTTTTGCATCTCCCCAGGTTTTTTCCTGTCGATTATCTTCCTCTCCACCCTCCGGAGTATTCTCGGCTAGGATGTTGGGAATGACCGACAACCCCTCATTTAGCGTGGCTTCGAGGTCTGTAAGCTCCTTCTCTAACGGCTCAAGCTTCTGTTTATCCTGCTGTAGCTGCTCAAGCTCATCGTGTGATGGCTTACCTTTTACATTGAGCTTAGAGCGGAGCTCTTCTACTTGCGAAAGTAGTTCAAGTCGTCGTTTATCTTGATCCAAAATGCGGTCAATATCGACCGAAATATTTCTGGCTTTTGCTGAAGTTTTGTAGATTTCGGGATTCTGGCGGAGATTTCTGATATCAATCATAAGTTAATTATAAGCCTGTTTAAGCCAAAAATGAATGCATTGAAATGGCGGGGCCTAAGCCCCGCCAAGATTCTAGTCGACGATTAGGTACCTATCTCCACCCGTCAAATAAGAGATGGGTACAGCGGCCTCGAAAGGCCTGTAAGGCAGAATGCTGTCTAGGTCATTGATCATCCTGCGAAAGAGACCAGTACACATCCCAGCAGCAAGATCTTTGCATATGGCAGTTGTCTCTTCGAAGAGTTTGAACGCTCCTTGCAGCTGGCAGAAAACCAGGAACTGACTCAACTGCGTTGGACCACCAATGGTGTTAAATACCTCTCTCTGCCTTTCTAGCTCACCCTCGAGATCACTACCCCTCAGAGAACGCAAGAAAGCATCCCTTGAGTCAATGACTACCTCTTGGAGGTTAATCCAGTGACCTTCTGACAAAATCGGTACCTCTAGAAGAAAATCGAATTCCTCTCCATTCTGCGCCTGTTCACTTGCATTATTTGGAAGGGCATCAACATAAGTCAACATTCGCGAAAAAAGCCGCCCCATTACTTCTGTTGATTCTCTGTAAGCTGCTACAATCGAATCTTTTTCTACACCAGCCCACATCTCCTTCTCTTGCTCTAGGTCTGTCTCCTCACGGAGGTCAGCCAGATCCCTCGCCCCCTGAAGGAAAAGGCAAAGATGCGCCGGATTGCCAGGATCCAGAAAAACAGAAGACAATGCGAAGCACGCTTCATGAAATGATTGAGGGTCAATAGGTCCCATTCTTTCGAAGGGAATATTGCTCCAATCAAACGTCAACTCAACTTGCACCACAACTCCTTGCGAAGGTTGGATGGCGGTATATTATCTTCCTTTTTTTGCTTTGTAAATATTTTTATGCTTTGAGATTTAGCCTTTTGACAAGCCACTCTTGATC
>CAZWEJ010000003.1:0-56932 GCA_964632435.1 uncultured Candidatus Saccharimonadales bacterium | reverse complement strand
CGTGGTCCAGTGGCGACTGTACTAATTCAAAATGGTGTCCTTAAAGTTGGCGATTATGTTGTTGCCGGTTCTACCTACGCCAAAATTCGAAGCTTGGACGACTATCGAGGCAAGCGCATTAAAGAAGCTCATCCGGGAATGCCAGCGGTTGTGACCGGTCTTAAGGCCGTTCCTGCTTTTGGTGATGTTTTCTACGCCGTTGCAGACGAGAAAACGGCTCGGGATCGCGCCGTTGGCAACCAGCGCCAAGCCTCAATCAAGAGCATGGTCAAGGTAAAGAAAATTGATGCCTCAGATCTAACTGACGCTATTACTGCCGGGCAGGTTAAGGAGCTAAACGTCGTAGTAAAAGCGGACGTTCAGGGTTCGCTCGAATCTCTACTTTCAAGTTTGAGTGATATACGTAACGAAGAAGTTGCCATTAAAGTTGTTTCTAGCGGAATCGGTGACATCAGCGAGTCCGACGTAAACTTTGCTCAGACGGCAGGCGCACTTTTGGTTGGCTTTAACGTATCGATGGGTTCAGCGGTTAAGCAGCTTGCAACTCGCGAGAACGTCAATATTCGTCTTTACAAGGTAATTTATGAACTACTCGACGATATGCGTCAGGCATTGAGCCAGATGCTAGCTCCCGAGGTTGTAGAGGTACCGGTTGGTAAACTCAAGGTTCTGGGAGTTTTCAAAACCACCAAGAGCGACGTTATCTGTGGTGGAGAGGTAACTGACGGCAAAGTTGAGCCAGGCGTTGAGGTAAGAGTCCTTCGCAATAAAGAAGAAGTCGGTAAGGGCAAGGTTACCAACGTTCAAAAAGAACAGAACAAGGTTAAGGAAGTCGTGCAGGGTGAGCAGTGCGGTATGGATGTCGCGATTACTCAATCGATTGAGGTTGGAGATGTTCTTGAGTTCTTCCGCACAGAGACTCGCGAACGAACTTTGTAGTTATGTCGCAGCGTACAAAAAAGGTTGCAAGCTTAATTCAGCAAGTTGTTGCTGAGGAGCTCCGTGAGCAGGTTCCTGCTCCTGAAATGAGCGTTACATCAGTCGATGTATCCCCAGACCTTAGGAATGCTCGTGTGTGGCTCGGCATTGTATCGAATAAGGATCGTCAAAAAGATTTAATGGCAAAAGTTGAAGAGTGTCGCTCAGAGATCCAGGGTGCCTTAGCCCATCGTATGACGACCAAGTTCGTCCCAAGGCTTTCTTTTGAGGTAGACAAGGGTGGGGAACACGCTGACTACATCAATCGCTTACTCAAGTCATAATTCACCTACCAGAAGTTTGCATTTATAGCGGTTATGCTTTACTCTTTCAGATAGAAGAAGGAGTTAAAAATGCCTCCAAAGGACCTGGATGAGTATATTTGGTGGCTCATGGATCAAAAGCCAGAGCTAGAAAAAACACCCAAAGAAGTAAAAGTAGAGCTACATAAGCAATTATCTGAAAGAATGGAGGCTTTAGTGAATGCTGCTATCGTGGCAGCGCTGCCTCCGTCAAGTCTTGAAGAGTTTGAGAAAGTCCTGGATGAGCAGGACCAGGAAGCGGCAATAAAATTTTGCGAATCCAGAATTCCAAACATGGACGAGATTGTAACTCGGGCGCTTCTACAATTTAAAGAAGATTATCTAGGAGCGGTTTAGTGGCGGAGCGCGGTCCAGCGTACGGATGGGATGGCGGCAACCAGATGCTCGATGATCTTGTTGATCAAGAGAACGAACAGAAGGAAAAAGAGAAGCGTGAAGGTTTTTCGGCGGCAGACGAACTGAAAGATCTCAACGAAGACGGCTCAGATCCGGAGGCACAGAGTCCAATTGAGGCCGCTCCGCCGGAAGCCCCAACAGCACCAGACCACATACCTTCAGCGGAGCTCCCGCTTGAGGATGGGCATGAGAGATTGGCGCCTGATCCCAAAAAGCCTGAAGATGGTGGCGACCAAAAAGAGGCTCCCATAAGAATCGCAATTGGCGATATAGACAAGGCCGTCGAAGAGCTAGCCAGAATGATGGCTGACGAAAAGATGGCTGAGAGCGCACATGAAGGGAATCTTCCAAAAAGGATGATGCGAGCCATCTGGAGAGGTACGCTAGGAAGAGAATATACTCGTCAAAAATTTATACGCGAAGCCAAAGAAGAAATACTAGGCGGTGAGAACGGGCCAGACCTTTATTCGCATGAAGAAGGGGTAACAGAAGGCGCCCACCAGGAAGCTATGAACGCGGTATTTGAACGCCTTCAAGAAGGATTCATGCGTTACGGTGAAGAATATGGCGAGATGGAGCAAACCGAAGCAACTTTGCGTCTCCAAAATGGTGTTAGAAATATTCTAAGAAGATACGCTACGGATGAACTTTCGACTGAAGCAATGCGGGAAGAGAAGACGCGCCTGCTTGCAGAAATTCAAGAAGAGTATCCAGATTTTATTGGGGGAGCCTCTGCATTAGCCGACAACATAGAGACCGCTGCAGAGCAGGTGATGGCGGTTGCTGGTCATCAGGAGTCACTAGATCGTCTACTTGAAAGTATCGAATTTTACGAAGCTGTAACAAGACTCGGGGCAGAGACTGAGGTTAGCGAGACAACCTGCGATAAGATTATTGAGAAATTAACCAAATCTAGGTTTGGTTCAGCAATAGCTTCCGAAACCACAATCGCATCTGCTGTAGCAATTATTTATAGTGGCGTCCAAATGGCAGGTATGAGAGGGGCAAGTACTCTTGCAGCTGTTGCTATGCCCGGTATGACTGGAGTTGCGGGTGGGGCATTCGCAGGTATGAGAGAGGGCGCCTCATTCCGACGGGAGAGGATGCTGCATCTTCGACAAAGAGCTACCGGATCGGAGCTGCCTGAGGGTGAGCGACGTGCTCAAATGGAAGAAACTCGATATGAAACAATTGGTGCGCGGGAGAGCATTGATGAACTCCGCCGCCTTACTGCCATCGAGAACAAGACCCCTGAACAAAGAGCTGAGCTTGCCGCACTTACATCCTCTATTATGGGCCGCCAGCGATACGGTGACGAGCATAATGCAGACTTAATTGCATATAGTTCTCCTGCTCAAGTTGAACGCGAGAGGCTCGAACTGCACCGAGCATTAGCGGACTCCATTTGTCAGTTGACTGAGTGGGGTCAAACTGCAACACCGGAAGAATTGGCTCAATTGGGCGCCGGAGAGAATATCGGCGAAGTATTACAGAATTTGAGGCAGGCTCAGGAGCTCGAGCTAAGAAGTGAAGTTAACACCAAAGACGACATTTATAAAAGCCTAAGGCGAAAAGCGATAGGTAAGGCAGTCATAAAAGGTACTTTGATCGGTGTTGGTGTTGGTACGGTTTTTCAGGAAGCTACCTCATTTATCAGGGCTGATCAACAAGGAGCGGTTGAATCTCTTGTTAAGGGAGGGGGTGGCTCAAGCTCATCTGAGGCGCACCGTACACTACTTGCGGGCGTATTCGGTGTTAAGTCTGGTGGAGACGCTGCTCCAACCGGCTTCCACTTAGAAAAGCTTCGTAATGGAGAAGTTGTAAAGCTATCAGATGGAACATTTATCAAACATACCGAACAGGGTATGGATTTGATGCGTGGTAAAGCTGACGACATCGGAGATGCTGAGATGCTCGTTAAAAATATTGAGGTCGGGCGTGGTGGAACCATCTCCGAACAAAGTAGGCAAGCCTTAGCCGAGAGCGGACTTATAGAGTCGACTAAAGAAGTTCCAATTGAAGTTAAACGGCCGGCGATTGAGTCGACTTCAGTCAGAGAGTTTTATTCTAGAATGGCGAATGGTGGAACCAAAGTAGAGAGAACCCTATTTATGGATAATGATACTCGAGCTTTTGACCAAAACGAGCTCAGACTCTGGTGGGGGAGCGGAGGCGGAGTGGATTCGAATGGGAACTATGTGCTTGATGTCTCACACATGACGCCAAAAGGTTCTTTCCACGAAGGGCTTTCAACTGACGCCATGCAGCAGGCACAAGAAGGCAAGCTTAAGCTATTGATATCACCTGATGCAGCCCATCAACATCGACCTGTTGAGATACCAATTAATACTGATGGTAAAGCAGTTATTGATAAAGACAGTGCTGTCGGTAGATCCCTATTTTCCAGAAACGGCGACAGAGCAATCTCTAGAGCTCGATATATTGAAGTAGCTCAGGTTGTGGGCAACAAAGGAGGCAGGGAGCAAGTTCATATTCTTGCAACTCTTGAAGGAAAAGGAGTTGACTCTATTAAGCGCCGCGTCATGGAAACGGTTGAGTCATCAAAGATTAGGTTAACTATCACAGATCTTGGGGGCGCTCCAGAAACAATGCCTACAGATTTGCCTCCGATCATCACCACAACTCCTCGAAAGGAAATGGAGCCAAATAGGAGACCAGAAGAAGAGGAGGCGCCAACTCAAGAGCAACCGCCTGTTCCGCCCCCAATTGACGATGAACCGCCTCTTCCACCAAAGGACAAAGAGCCGGCCCCAAAGAAAAAGCCTCCATTACGAATTTCTAGTCGTATTGGAATTGACGAGGAACAGCATTATGACCCTGATACGGAATTCATATTCCAGAAAATTATGCATGACATTATGGAGTCGGTTGGAGCAAAAAGAATCGACACATTGGTCGAGCGAAACTCAAAAGAAAAACTTGTTGAAAAATACGGTGAAACGATTCCGGAAAAAGACATTGATGACATGGTTGAGCGCATTGGCTACCTCGCAGAAGCAAGGAAGGAAGAGCTCGCTATCGAGAATAAATTTAGGAGCCGTCTAAGAAGAAAAGATCCCGTAAAAAGCGTTGAAGAGCTTTATCAAGAGTTACTCAACGATGGGACGATTGCAAAAAAAGACGACAATGGGAATACAACGGTCTCTGCAACCAATTTGAGTTACTTCGCAAGAGCTGCATATGAAAAATATATGCAGATTGCTGTCCAGAAGATGGCAGATTCAGAAGAAAAGACAGAGCCCATACCAGAGTCTAGCTAATTTTTAGCGCCCCTCAAATATTCTTCAACGCTCATCTCATTTCTCCCGGCTGGCTTCAATCTAACGACCTCAATTGCATTTGTTGCCGTTCCAATTAGCATACGACCACCTTCTGTACGGATCTCTCCTGGCTGCAGCTTTTCTGAAGCTATTTTGGCTTCTATAATTTGAGAGTTATCTTCTAATCTTACAGCTGGCCATTCTTTGTATGCTCTGACCATTCTCTCAATATTTTCAGCAGGCTGATTTAATTTTTCTTTATCAAGGAATCCATCTGCCTTTGAAATTAGTTTTGAAATGCTAACGTCATCGTCATTTTGCTCTTTGGGATTGAGTCGACCGGACACGATATCATCAAGATTTTCCGTCAGCATTTTTGCGCCTAATTCTGATAGGTCACGATATGCCTCTGGGCGAGTTTCCGTATTATTTAAATTGACACTCTCTTGGAGGTAGACTGATCCGGAGTCCATCCCTGAATCAAGCTTCATCAAACTAACCCCAGTTTCGGTATCGCCGTTTAAAATTGCAGATTCTATAGGGGATGGGCCGCGATATTTTGGTAGAAGAGAAGGATGTACATTAACAATTCCATGAGGGAAAATGTCGATGATTTCTTTTGGGAGAATCTTGCCATAAGAGACCAGTACTCCAATATCGGCGCCAATTTGTTTGAGCTGACCGATAAATTTTTCGTCTAGCTTCTCAGGCTGGAAAACCATTATTCCGTTTTGTTCTGCCATTTCAGCGACAGGCGGCTTAATAAGTTTTTTACCTCGGCCAGACGCTGCGTCGGGTTTTGTGACGACCGCAGCCACCTCAATTTTCTTCTCTATCAGTGCCCTTAGGCTTGGAACGCTAAACTGATCGGTTCCAAAAAATACTACCTTAGGCATCTTTTTTAACCTGCGGCAGGTCAATCGGAACATTGTTTTTATCGATCTTACTGAATTGACCGCTGTGTTCAAGCTTAAAGAGCTTGTTGACGTCTTTTACGTGATCCACAAACAAAATACCGTTAGTGTGATCAATCTCGTGCTGAAAAACGCGTGCTAAAAATCCGGTCGCTGTAACTCGAACTTCCTTACCCTGAAGATTTAAAGCTTTTACCTTCACTTTTGGGTATCTCGCAACCTTGCCATAAACGTCGGGAACGCTTAAGCATCCCTCCATGCCTTCTTCTGGCTCGCCCTCAAACTTCACAATCTCTGGGTTGATATAGACCGCAAAGCTCTTTTCATCCTTATCGTCAAAGTCATTGCGTATCACAACAACTCTGTATGGTTCTGCGATCTGGATAGCCGCTAGTGCTGCGCCAAACTCGTGATCACGGGTGTTCTCCCAATCAATTGTAGAAGCGATCATGTGCTCGGCCAGAGCCTGAGTTGATTCATCAATATACCCAATACGCTTTGATTTTTCTCTCAAGCGCTTATCGGGGAGGGCTATGATGTCCTCTTTGCTGGGTTTTTTACTATTTGTTGCCATTTACAGTAAGTTTATCGGGTCTAGATCGGTTTTCCAAGCCGTACCAACCGATTTTGCGATTTCCAATAGTCTTGAACGCTCCGCTGACTTAACAATAATGTGCCAGTGGTATTTGCCGCCGGCACGCTCATAAAATGCAGGAGCTGGACCAAGCAACCGTATCTTGCTGGTACCAGACAGCTTATTGAACTGCTCATCGGCAAGTGCCTTTGCTTTTTGAGCCGACTTATGCGAAATAGAAAGTTTAAGGAGGTAGCGATAAGGAGGGTAGCTCATCATTTTTCTTGACTCCATTTCTGTCTCAACAAAACCCCAATAATCTCCCTTGGCAGCTTTTTGAATGGCCACATGGTTTGGAGTCCTAGTTTGAATATAGACTCTGCCCGGTGCGTCGCCTCGGCCAGCTCTCCCACTTACTTGAGCAATCAGCTGGAAGGTTCTTTCGGCAGCACTAAAATCGGGCATATGGAGCATCGAATCAGCGTTTAGGACGCCTACCGTATCGAGGTGGGGAAGATCAAGTCCTTTAGCGATCATCTGTGTGCCGATCAGTATATCAATTTCTTTTTTATGTAGCTTTTCATGGATATCGGCCATGTTTCTTGAGTCGGCACTATCTTTATCGAGCCTAAAGACCCTGGCGTTTGGTAGCAAACTTCTAATTTCTGATTCGATTCTTTTTGTTCCGCTGCCAAGGAACTTGGTGTCGGTATAATGGCACTCAGGGCAGACTGCAGTTGGGCTTGTGCGGTAGTTGCATATATGACAGACAAGTTTCATTAAGTCTGCATGAAAGGTGAGTGGCAACATACAAGTCGGACATTCCGAAACATGACCACAGTTGTTGCAGATATGGCTTGATGCCGAGCCGCGACGGTTTAGGAAGAGAAGCGATTGCCTCCCACTTGCAAGAGTTTCGGTTAACGCCTTTAAAAGCGGCTTAGAAATGAAATGATTTGATCCTGTATTTTCCTTTTCCTTCATGTCAATAATGGTTGCATTCGGAAGTTGATGTTGACTGACGCGCTTAGTCAGTTTGATCAACTCTATTCTCTTAGCATCGGCTAAATAAACTTCATTCAGGGATGGAGTCGCCGACCCAAGAATCAGTTTCGCTCCTGTAAGGCTGGCTAATTTCGCAGCTGTTGGGATTGCGTGGTATCTGGGGTTTTGCTCCTGTTTGTATGTAGATTCATGGCACTCATCAATAATGATCAAACCGAGGTTATCAAGTGGAAGAAACAATCCTGATCTTGGCCCAAGAACTACCAGCGGTTGATCGCTATCTAAGACTCGCTGCCAGGCAATATGCTTTTCGGCCTCTGTCATACCCGAGTGGTAGGGCACAACCAACCCAGGGAAACTTGCTTCAAAGTGGGCAATTAGCTGTGGGGTAAGGGCAATTTCTGGCACTAGCACTATAACGGAATTGCCATCTTTTATTTGATCCGAAGCAAGCTCAAGGTATAGTCGCGTTTTCCCAGACCCAGTCACTCCCTGGACCAAAAAGCTGGTTGATTTTGATTTTGAGATTTTTTCGTATGCAGCAAGCTGCTCTTCGGATAGGGGTTGGTCTTGCTTAGGGAGAGTTAGTGATTTTGCAGCTGGCTTAACTCGGCGCTTCCTTTTTATGCCCGCAGGCAATAGGGTCTGCCAAACGGTTTTGGTGCTGGCTAGATAGTAATCTTCTAGCCATTCTGCAAGGTCGATCATATGTGGCGGGAGGGGGTGGATATCAAGGACTAAAGATATGGATTTGGTTGCGAATTCTGGCTCTTTTGCGCCCGTTTTTGTAACAACCCCAAGGGACACACGTCTCCCAAAGGGAACTTCAACAATCTGGCCCACTTTAATGTTACCGTCGGCTGAATATGTGAACCCTTTTGCCTGAGCACCTGTAAACGTTAACGGCTCAACTACTACAAACTGCTTTTTCGCCACCTTGGTCATAGGTGTATTGTATCAGTTGATCCGCGTGGCTCATTGCGCAGCCTAGCGTTTTTAGGATAAACTATGACTCGTTGTGAGTTTACGTTTAAAGATTATTTTAATCTTTGTTCTTACCGCCGTGGTTGCTTTTATTGCATATCCGCGGGAGAGTGACCTGCTCAAAAAAGTTGGTCTCAAAGACGCGAACCTTAAAGTTCAGCAAGGTCTCGATTTGCAGGGTGGAGCAAGACTTGTGTTCCAGGCGGATCAAAATGAACTCAATAAACTTAGCGATCAAGATCGACAAACTGCACTTAATTCGCTGATTGAAGTAATTCAAAAACGAGCAAACCCAGCTGGTACTTCAGAAATTGTGGTTCAAAAACAGGGGAGCGATCGTGTTGTTGTTGAGCTCCCAGGTGTGAAAGATGTGCAAGATGCAGTTGACCGAATTGGCCGGACTGCTAACCTTACGTTCATAGAGATTTCGGCTACCGATAATCAACCCAGAGAAACGGGAATTACTGGTAAGGACGTGCAAAAAGCAGAAGTAAGTTTTGATACCCAAACTAATAAGCCGGTAGTTTCGCTTCAGATGAAGGGAGACGCGACTAAGAGGTTTGGTGAGCTTACCACACGCCTCAACAAAGAAGGCGGCCAAATGGTCACGCTACTTGATGATCAAGTTATCTTTGGTCCCGCCAGCGTGTCATCGCCAATCACTGATGGTCGCGCGCAACTTCAGGGGAACTTCCCAAGTGTTGATGAAGCCCGAAAGGTTGCAGACCAAATCAACGCGGGTGCATTACCCGTACCGGTCCAACTCGTCGAAGAGCGAACTGTAGGACCATCACTTGGTAAAGAGTCTATCCAGCGCAGCATAATGGCAGGAATTATCGGATTGATTGTGGTTGCTATCTTTATGATCGCCTATTACAGGCTTGCTGGAGTTTTAGCAGTAATTGCGCTTATCATTTATACGCTGATCACATTAGCCATTTACAAGCTTTCTGGGCTAACTCCAGCGCCTATCGTACTCACACTCGCAGGAACAGCTGGTTTTATCTTGAGTATTGGAATGGCGGTTGATGCAAACATTCTTATCTTCGAGCGAATGAAAGAAGAGATAAGAAGCGGTAAATCCTTCGTAACTGCTCTCGAAGCCGGATTCGACCGTGCGTGGACCTCAATCCGCGACTCAAACGTTTCAACGCTTATAACCTGCGCAATTCTGTATCTTTTCGGCGCGCCAATCATCAAGGGTTTTGCGGTAACGCTAGCTTTAGGAGTTCTAGTAAGCCTGTTCACCTCGATTGTTATCAGCCGTAACTTCTTACGACTCACAATTAGGCAAAAGTGGGGACGAAAGCCTTCATTCTACGGGGTCAAAGATAGTGAGGTGGCAGCATGAACTTAATTGCAAAGCGCAAATGGTGGTATGCGATCTCGCTTCTGATAATCATTCCTGGGACAATCTCTCTGTTTGTAAACGGTCTTAAGTTAGGCATCGATTTTCAGGGTGGGCAAATGCTCGAAGTAAGCGGGAAAGTTACTCAAGAAACGGTAACGCCCATATCAGACAAGCTTGAGCTCAAAGATGTAACGATAATTTCTAGTGGTGAAAATACGATGATCCGTTATCGTGATGAGGCGGAGCCAAAGCAGCAGCAGGCAAACAGGCAGGTGTTGAGCTCCCAGCTTTCACAAAAAGGTAACCAAGAGGTTCGCTTCGAGACGGTTGGTCCTGCAGTAAGCGCTGATATCACGCGCAACGCCATTATTAGTGTGGCATTGGCTGCGGTTGCGATCGTTTTGTACATTGCTTTTGCATTCCGCAACGTCCCGCCTCCGCTAACATCTTGGAACTTTGGTGTGGCAGCGATTATCGCCATGCTTCACGACGCCCTGCTCCTCATGGGAATATTCTCATTGCTCGGTTGGGCTTTTGGTGTTGAGATAGATTCGCTCTTCGTAACAGCGGTGCTAACTGTAATTGGATTTTCCGTTCACGACACCATCGTTGTGTTTGACCGAATTAGAGAGAACTTACGTCGAGAGAGGGGCGACCTAGAGACTATTGTTAACAACAGTATTCTTGAGACTCTGGCGCGGTCTCTGAATACGTCAATTACAGTTCTACTGACTCTATTGGCCCTGTATCTTTTCGGCGGGCAGAGTATCAAGATGTTCGTTCTAGCACTATTGATTGGTATTGCCTCGGGGACATATTCATCAATTCTTAATGCCTCTCCATTGCTTATTAGCTGGCATAATTACAAGTTGAAACGAGAAGGCAAGAAGTCTCTCAAGCCCGCCAAGGCTTAACAAACTAAACAAAAGCAGTTTGCAATCTACAGGTTGGTTTAGTACCATAAATGCATAGGGGTTTACATTTTAATGCCTACGGGAAGTTGTAGAGATTACATATGCTAGAAGTATTTATTACATCAAAGACTAGAAGAAAAATAATTACCGTTTTTACGAAATATCCTGATGTAAAGGCGCACGTTCGATCGCTAGCTCAAATGATTCGAGAGGATCCTGGCAATGTTCAGCGAGAGCTCAAGAAACTCGAGCATGTTGGCTTCGTTAAGTCGAGCAAAGAATCAAACACTGTTGTTTATCAGGCAAACCCCAAATTCACTCTTTATCGCGAACTTCAAAGTATCGTCCTCAAATCGCAGGCTGCCAAGCGTCGAGGTTAATAAATCGATACCAAAAATTGTTCATCGCTTGAAATAAAAAGCGAGATATTGTCTTTTGAACAATGCTGTTATACTTAAATTACGATGGAGGCGCCAAAAACATCTACATTGGCAACTCCCGCGGAGTTACAGATACCTGCAATTATTCGCGAGTTGCTGCGTAAGAGAGGCCTAGCAGACGCTGAGGCTATTCAATCCTTTTTGGCTCCGGATTACTCAAAAGATTTAGGTGACCCTTATCTTATGAAAGATATGGATAAGGCGGTTTCTCGCATTCAACAAGCCATAAAAAACAAACAAAAGGTCGCGGTTTATGGTGACTATGACATTGATGGAATCGCTTCTACCGCCCTCATGCTTGAGGTGCTGCAAATGCATGGGCTTGAACCGATTGCATACATACCAGATAGATACGAAGAGGGCTATGGTCTTCATATTTCGGCACTCGAGGAGCTCAAAAATAAGGGAGTTGATCTGGTAATTACCGTCGACTGCGGTATTACGTCTGTCCGCGAGGCGGAGTGGGCCAAAGAAAACAAACTAGATTTGGTAATTACCGATCATCATGATGCCCCCGAGAATCTGCCCACAGATGCAATCGCGGTTGTTAACCCCAAGCAGAACGGGGATGAGTATCCATTTAAGGAGCTTGCCGGTGTTGGTGTCGCTTTCACGTTAGCACGCGCTTTGCAGCAAAGAACAGGTATCCCTCAACAGGGACAAGAAAAATGGCTGCTTGATCTGGTGGCGCTAGGTACCGTGTGCGATGTTATGCCTCTCGTGGGTGAGAATCGAGTATTGGCCAAGTATGGACTTGTGGTCTTAAGAAAGACTCGCCGAATCGGCCTAGTTGCGCTAGCTCAAAGTGCCGATACCGATCTTGCCGAAGCTAGAGCTTATCATCTAGGGTACTTGTTCGGACCACGTCTTAATGCGGCAGGACGTTTAGAGCATGCGAATTATAGCTTGGAGCTTATTTCCGCTACCGATCCACTGGAAGCCCAACAGATGGCTTTTCAGCTAGAGGAACTCAATAGTCAGCGTCAACTTGAACAGGAGAGGATCCTGACCGAAGCCGATGCTCAGGCAGCTCACTTTGCTGGCGACCCAGTCTTGGTTTTAGCCGACCCCAACTGGAGTCATGGCGTGGTTGGTATTGTGGCTTCCAAAATGGCCGAGAAATGGCAAAAACCTACATTGGTATTACAGGTCCTAGATGACAAAGCTAAAGGATCCGGCAGGAGTGCCGGTGGGTACAATCTGATTGACGGTTTAAGAAGCGCTGAGCCTCTATTCTCAAAGCTGGGTGGCCACCATTTTGCAGCAGGATTTACATTACCCGCCGAAAATCTAGACATGTTAAGGGAGGCGCTCAATGAACATTATTTGAGCGTTGAGGCTGAACTTCCTGAAGCAGTTTACCCCGAGGCAGATGTAATAGTTGACGATCCGAGCGACCTCAACTGGGAGCTTTATAACTTCCTAGAGAAGCTTGAACCCTTCGGTAGCGGCAATCCCCAGCCGACTTTTGGCCTGACCAAAGTTAAGGTAGCCGACGTAGAGACTGTGGGCAAGAACAAGAAGCATCTTAGGGTGCGTCTAGCAACCGAGGGTGGTCAGATTTTCGAAGGCATTGGGTTCAATCTGGCAGAAAAATATCCAAACTTAAGATCCGCTCAAGTGGTCAATGTACTCGCATATCTGCAAAAGAATAGCTTTAACGGGAGGGATAGCTTGCAGCTGGTTCTGCTAGCTATTCAATAGATTATGATTACCCGGATAAAACCAGAAGACTTAGCTCGATACGATTCATCGGAGAAGAAACGCATTATGGATGCCGATGCTTTTGCCGAGGAGGCTCACTTTGGCCAGAAGCGAAAGAGCGGAAAGCCGTACATTACCCATCCAAGAGCCGTCGCAACCTATCTGATCGAAATGGGAGTCGATGCCGACACTGTTATTGGTGGGCTGCTCCACGACACAGTTGAAGATACTGAGGTTGCGGTCGAGCAGATTGAAGAGCGCTTTGGAGGGGACGTCGCAAGGCTAGTAGATGGAGTTACTAAGCTTGGACAGGTTGATTATGTTGAGTCTGATGTTTCAAAAGACCGGCACGCCTCTAGCGTGGAGAACATACGAAAACTTCTCCTCGCCATGAGCAAGGACATGCGAGTCTTAATAATCAAGCTTGCCGACCGCAGACACAATCTAAAGACCCTAAAATACCTCGCTCCGGAAGATAGAAAGCGCATTGCCATGGAGAGCTTGGAAGTTTTCGCCCCTCTTGCCGACAGATTGGGTATGGGCGCACTTAAGGCTGAGATCGAAGATCTAGCTTTTGAGTACGCTTATCCAGATGCCTACAAAATGGTTAAGAAATTGGTTGCGACAAACCTGTCTGCCACTCAAGATCACATTGAGGATCTCAAAAAAGATATTGGAGAGCTGCTCAAGAAAAATGAGGTTGAGGCCATCTCTATCCATGGACGGCAGAAACATCTATTCAGCGTCTATAAGAAGCTATCCAAAGCCGAGGGGGACATCAATAAAATTTTTGATCTGATGGCGATTCGTATAATTGTGCCGAACGTTCAAGACTGCTATCAGGTTCTTGGCGTTATCCATCACAATTACAAACCTTTGATCTACCGAATCAAGGACTATATTGCTGTTCCAAAGCCGAATGGGTATAGGTCTCTGCATACAACTGTGTTCGCCAGTAACGGCAAGATTATCGAAATTCAGATTCGTACCCCCGAGATGCATAAAGAGGCGGAGCACGGTATGGCGGCACACTCAATTTACGAACTTCAAAAACTATCAAAGAAGTATCGTGAGGGCGATACTAGAGCAGAGGTGGGTGTGAACAAACGAAAGATCGAGTGGATTCAGGAGCTTGCTGGTTTGAGTGCAAGTTCGCAGGTTAATAGCCCTACCGAGATGATGGACAATCTTAAAATTGACCTATTTAAGGACAGAATCTTTGTTTTTTCTCCAAAGGGTGATTTGTATGATCTCCCCGAGGGTGCAACGCCACTCGACTTCGCTTTCGCTATCCATACTCAGATAGGCTTGAGGACTCAGGGGGCGCGTGTTAATGGCAGAATTTCGCCGCTTGATCGGCCACTTGAGAACAGAGATATGGTTGAAATCATCACACGAAAACAACCCATGCCTAACCGGCAATGGCTCAACGTTGTAAAGACCGCCAGCGCTCGGAGCAAGATTAAGGCATGGTTTAGGCAGGCTAGTCGCGAATCAAACATTTCTACGGGCAGGCAGCTACTTGAAGCCCAGCTACCGACATGGGGTTATAAAAAGGTTGAGGATATCCCTTCTAAGCAGATGAAGACGGCTCTGGATGCTTTCAACTATAAGGATGTCGAATCACTCCTGCAGGGTCTCGGTGAGGGTTCGGTTGCCCTTACAACGGCTCTTAGGAGATTAATGCCGACTATGCCGACTGAAAAGAAAGAGAAAACGCAAAAAAATACCGTTGCCACTACGGGTAAAATTCAGGTCATCGGCTCGCCAGATCTACCGTGTGCGCCGGCAACTTGTTGTCAACCTGAGCCGCCCGACGTTCTAGTTGGATACGTCACTAGGGGTAGCGGTGTGACAGTTCATAAGTCGACGTGTAGCAATATTCCGGACGAACCTGATCGATTACTAGACTGCCAGTGGCAGTATGTTGCTTCTGGCCCAACCACTCCAATTCAGGTTGATTTTGTTGCCGATGACAGGATGGGGCTGGTCCACGACATTACCGGTTTGGTGTTATCCAAGAGGATGAATATTGTAGATATGTCTACAAAGAATGATGGTGAGGACCCTAACCGAAAGCATATACAGCTGTCATTAGACGTACCGGACATGTTTGAGCTAAATGGTCTAATTCAGCAATTGAAGATACGTTTTGGCGTCAAATCTGTATCAACGCAACTCATTAAGAACTCATCGCTAAAGGCTGAATAACAGAGTTGTTCAAAATGTGTCAGCTTGAAGCATTGATCGCAAGTATGGTAGCTTAATTTTAGTTTGTGAAAGGATAAAGTGGGTAAACAGTTTCAGCATGTTAGGGGAATGCCAGACATCTTGCCAGAGCAGCAAGCTGCTTTTCGGTATGTGCTTGATACGTTCCGTAAGCTTGCAGGCGCATCAGGTTACGAGCGAATAGATCTACCCCTAGTCGAAGATAAGGGAGTATTTGTTCGAGGGGTCGGTACAGATACCGATATTGTCGATAAAGAGATGTACGTCTTTGAAGATCGATCGGGTAACGAAATTGCCCTCAGGCCAGAACCAACTGCCGGTGTTGTACGTGCCTACATTGAGCACGGTATGGCTAGCCGCCCACAACCTGTACGTCTGCAGGTTGAAGGTCCAATGTTCAGATATGATAGGCCGCAGGCTGGGCGCCAGCGTCAGTTCAACCAGATAGGAGTTGAGGTTATTGGCGATGCCTCCCCAAGCGTAGATGCGCAGCTCATCACGCTGGCACTCAGAATTTACAGAATGCTTGGATTGCGAAATGTATCCTTGCAGCTTAACAGCCTTGGCGACAAAGAGGACAGGAAGGCCTATCACAAGGCGTTGGTAGAATATCTCAACGAGCACAAAAAAGATCTCGGCGAAGTCGATCAAGGTAGGCTCGAAACTAATCCGTTGAGAGTTCTTGACTCCAAAGACCCTTCAACAAAGTGTGTCGTTGCCGGTGCTCCTCAAATTCTCAATTATCTTTCAGAAGAGAGTAAGGCTCATTTCAATGCCGTAATTGAGTATCTAGATAAGGTTGGAGTTGAGTACGTTCTTAACCCTCAGCTTGTACGGGGTTTGGACTACTACACTCATACCGTTTTTGAGTTCTACGGCGAAAGAGAGGGAGCTCAAAGTAGTCTAGGCGGTGGCGGCCGCTATAACGACCTAGTAAAGGAGTTGGGGGGCACTCAAACTCCAGCTGCCGGTTTTGGTATAGGGGTTGAAAGGGTAATCCTCGAGCTCAAAGAAGAGGGTGTTGAGATCCCGGAAAAGCAACCAGTCCATGTCTATGTTGCCAGCCTTGGAGAGCCCGCCAGGCTCGTCGCTTTTGACATGATCGAGAAGCTGCTTGATGCCGGAGTAGGTGCAGTTGGATCAGTCGATAAGGACGGGATTGGCCCTCAGCTTGAAAGGGCAAATAAACTAGGACTACCATATGCTCTCATTATTGGGCAGAAGGAAGTCCAGGACGAGACGGTTATATTGAGGGATATGAAGTCTGGCGCCCAAGAGATGATTCCATTCAAGAGTGTCGTTAAAGAGCTCCAGCATAGATTCAAATCTTAAATGATTGCTACTAAAAACCGCCCTGGAGGGCGGTTTTTAGTTTACATAGCACCGATCATTCGGGCACATGCTGGCCATGGTGCAAAGCCTCGGCGAGCAATGTCGGCCTGGGCCTTTGCGTCCTGGACCTCAGCCGGAGCTAAGTCAGGGCGCTCATAGCCACCATAGTTGTTCCAGGTGCTCAAACTATACTGGTAGGCACCGAAGTATCCGTTACCCGAGTTACGGGTATAGATACCACCGGCCTCACAGAGGCGAAGTTTGTACAACAGATCGCCGTCGGCAGCTACTGGAGCAGCTGTTTGGGCAGTCTGTTGAGTAGCAAGTCGTGCGCGAGCCTGTGCAGCTGCGGCATCGGCCTGAGCCTTAGCCTGGGCAGCGCGTAGGGGAGCGACTACCTCAACATCGAAGTTGGGGACGGTCGCAATCTGCGCGGTAACAACCTGGGTACTCTTGGTGTCGAATGTCAGAGGTGCAGTAGTAGTTGAAGTTTTGGCCTCAACCGTCGGTATGGTTAACGGCATACTTGCCGCTAATCGGACCGGGTTTACCATCAAAAGAGCGATGGCAACGAGCCGGTAAAGGGTGAACATGGGGTACTTGAATAGCTCCTTTCTCCCATTGAAGCTCCACCTCTGGAGACTTCAGGGCGATCCCGTTATCGCGTGTATCACTACACATCGACGTTTAGAGGTAGCCCTGATAACAAAAAGAACTTGCCAAATAGCAAGCTCATTCGTTACCGCCGCACATAGTACCACTATAAAACGCTTATGTCAAGTATTTTCATAAGCATTTTCTTGATTTTACAGGTAAGCAACAGATTACAGCTTATGTTTTAACAGGAGTAGACGAGTATTTTTAGAAAATGTATTGACAGATATGTCAATCAGTGTAAAAATGCTTGTGATTCGTACATCAACAAAAGAGGAGGATGTCCTTGGGCATTCGTACGCAGGTTCGCGGCACTTTCAAGTTCGCCATCGACATCATCGGCGTCGCCGGCCCCGCCGGCGCGTGATCGGCCCCAGTCGGGACACCGTCCTGGAGATCACCCAGGCTGAGACTCTTCTCAAGGAACTCGTGAAGGATTTCATGCCTCATTTCCGCTATGATGGCGGGATCATCCCTCAGCGCACCATCGACAATCTTTGTCGAAAGGCTGGGGACAGCGAGAAGAGCGAGCAGATCAGGATGGTCTGCACCGACCTCAATCGTCTTCATGGTGGCTCCAGGGCTTCTGTTGGCCCGAAGCGTCACAAGGGCACCTACCGGAATCAGCCGCGTCATCTGCGGCCATCCGGAGCTCCGGCGTAGGGGCAGGTCACAACCTCCCAAGCAGTACGGATCGGCCCGTCGTCCTAACGGATGACGGGCCTTTCTTTATGTTAGAATTTACCTATGACAGACAACAATTGCCTCTTTTGCAAACTCACCCAAGATCCCTCAATAGTAATCTGGGAAAACGACAGATTTGCAGCTTTTAAAGATATACACCCTAAAGATCGTATCCATGTCCTTGTTGCTCCCAGAGAGCACGTAGAGAACCTGGACCAGCTTTCTAAGGAACTATCCCCAGATATGGTTGAAGCTGTTCAGGAAGTAGCTAGATTTCTCGGGGTTGAAGGCGGTTATAGAATCCAGGTTAATGTCGGTAGAGCTGGTGGCCAGGAAATCGACCACCTCCATGTACATCTTATGGCAAAGTAGCTCAACCTGTTAAATGCTTGTCCTAAGCTAAAAAATCAGGTATGATAATCAGGTTAAATAAACTCTCATTGAAGGGAAGGTGATTTTACTTGCTTCAAGTCACACGCAAGGATGATCGCGAATCATTAGAAAACTTGATTCGGCGCTTTAATAAAAAAGTGCAGCAATCTGGTGTATTAGGTGTTGCCCGCCGCAAACGACAGTTCGAGAAGCCGCTTACAAAGCGTGCTCAACGAGAGATTGCGATCCGCAAATCTGCTCGCAAAGCTGCCAAAGCCAAGCAGGCAATGTATCGATAATATTTGAGCCTTCGGGCTCTAAGGAATCATAAATGTCACTCTTAGAAAAAATAGATTCAGATCTAGTAACAGCAATGAAGGAACGGGTAGTTTCGCAGGTTTCAGTCCTTCGA
Organism: uncultured Candidatus Saccharimonadales bacterium; assembly: GCA_964632435.1. Classification (GTDB taxonomy): domain Bacteria; phylum Patescibacteriota; class Saccharimonadia; order UBA4664; family SCTI01; genus CAZWEJ01. The sequence continues at coordinate 38,385 of CAZWEJ010000003.1, read as the reverse complement.
ATGCTTAAGTCATCAATCAAAAACGAGCAGATCAAGCTTGGCCACGAATTGAGCGATGATGAGGTTATGACCGTGCTTAAGCGGGAAGCAAAACAGCGTAGGGACTCGATTGAGCAGTATGACAAAGCTGGCCGCGATGACCTGTCTTCTGCCGAGAAAATGGAGCTAGAGGTAATTAAATCGTACCTCCCAGAGCAGCTTAGCGAAGAAGAGGTTAAGAAGGTAGTTGATGAGGTGGTCGAGGAGACCGGAGCTACCTCTCCAACAGAAATGGGTATAGTAATAGGAGCAGTCCTCATAAAGGTTGGCAGCCGCGCCGACGGGTCGGTCGTTGCTAGAATCGTCAAAGAGCGCCTTAATTCATGACAGTTGAGCTGGTCGGCAGCTGGCCGAAGGAGCTTCAAGCGCCAATCGGAAAAATTGTCGAAATTCTAGATTCACATAAGGAGCTGGATTTCCCGGATGCGGCCATCAACATTATGTTGGTTGACGATAAGGAGATAGCCCGCTTAAATGAAGAGTATAGCGGTAATGCTTATCCTACTGATGTTCTAACCTTCTCTTATGGAGAAGAAGGGATTGAAGACGGGGAATTGGCAGATATAGCTATAAGTCTTGATACTGCGCGAAAACAGGCAGATGCAGCTGGTGTAGATCTTTCAGACGAGGTTGCACTTCTTAGCTTGCATGGCATCCTTCACTCAATCGGATACGATCATCAATCCGAAGAAGAAATGACCGAGGTTGAGAGGTTGCAGCAAGAAATCATGGAAAAGGCTCATCTAAAGTATAGGAAATTCGATTGGAAGCACTAATAAAGTTTGGTAAAAGCATCTACACCGCATTTCAGGGCATTGTCTATGTGGTTAGGATTGAGCGAAATGCTCGTTTCCATCTGATCATTGCAGTTCTTACACTTCTGCTGGCTGTAGTTCTTGGGGTATCTAATGCAGAACTGGCAGCCATCTTCTTTGCGATTATTGTGGTATTTGTCGCTGAGGTGATTAATACTGCTATCGAGAAAACCTTAGACATTATTGAGCCAAAGCATAGTGAAGACGTTCGCATCATCAAGGATATTGCCGCAGGGGCTGTCTTGGTTGCTGCTATCGGCGCGGCGGCAATCGGCCTTGCAATATTTGTCCCATACCTTACGGGGATTGTGTGGCCCCTGTAATAACCATCATGGGTAACATTGGCTCCGGCAAGAGTGCTCAAGCCAAATTAATTGCAGCAGAGCTGGGATGGGAGACGTTCTCAACCGGCCAACTGATTAGGGAGAGTGGCGACAAAGAGGTTATTGAGGCCCATAACCAAGGCGAACTGGCGCCGACTGAGTTTGTTCAACAGATGATTCTAGATAAAGTCCAATCAATCGACTCAAGTAAGGGAGTAATATTAGATGGTTCTCCGCGGATGCTTGAGGAGGCGGTTCGTTACGATCAGGACTTCCCCAAGTTTTGTCGCAAACTTAATCTCGTAATAGTCTTAAAGCTCGACAAAGAAGAGGCAATAAACAGATTGAAGCTACGAGGGCGTGTTGATGATACTCCCGAGGCGATCGCTAGCCGTTTTGAAACTTATGAGACTGAGGTAAAGCCGGTTATAAACAGGTATAAAGAAGCGGGAATAGTTCGCGAGGTTGACGGTCATGGTTCTGTTGAGGAGGTTAAAGCCAGAATTTTGAAGGTATTGAATGATGAGCATCTCGGTTAAGAAGCCGGAGGAAATAGAGAACATGCGAAAAGGTGGGCAGATGCTCGCCGAGGTGTTGAAGCAAACGAGCGAGAAGGTCGCACCAGGCGTGACTCCTAAAGAATTGTCGGCTTTCGCCGGAAAGCTCGTAAAAGAGTTAGGCGGAGAAGCGGCCTTTCAAGGACACCAGGGGTTCCCAGACCCTATCTGTATTTCGGTCAATGATGAGGTTGTGCATGGTATTCCGGGGAACGACCCTCTTGAAGAGGGAGATGTTGTCGGGCTTGATTTTGGAGTTCGCTACAAGGGATTAATAACCGATGGGGCGGTTACAGTTCCTGTCGGGAAAATAGATGCAGATGCAAAGAAGCTGCTTGATGTAACTCAGTCAGCCCTCGCTGCTGGTATATTTGAAGCGCGGGTAGGCAACAGAGTAGGAGACATCTCAGCTGCCATTGAAAAGGAGCTTAAGCGAGGTGGGCTGGCCATTATTGAGGAGCTAGTTGGCCATGGTGTGGGATACGATCTATGGGAAGAGCCCCAGATTCCAAACTATGGCAAACCTAACAGGGGCCCAAAGCTGGTTGAGGGCATGACGATTGCAATTGAACCAATGGCAACGTTAGGTCGCAAGGAGATATATATAGACGCCACAGATGGCTGGACGGTAAGAACTGAAGATGGGAGCCTGTCTGCCCAATTCGAGCATACTATCTTAATCACCGATGGTGATGCCGAAATCCTCACTAAAACCTGAGCAATGATATAATAATTTTGTTCACCCCGAACAAACTGTTACGCGTAGTTCAATCACTAAAGCAACCGGATTCATTTTTTTGTTCAATAGTCGGCTTGCCATCAGGTCAGCGTAACCAGTATAATAGATTAAAGTCATAAGGAGCGCGCAAACTTCAGTGGCATCCCGCGGGCACGAAGACATTTTTATCGGACTTGATGTAGGCAGCACAAAGGTTTGCTGCATCGTAGGTTTACTCGAAGAGACCGCAACGGTCCCTAGTGTTATTGGTGTTGGCGTAGCTCCCGTTACAGGACTGCGCAAAGGTGAAGTTGTTGATATTGAGGAGACTGTTTCCTCAATCACTGCGGCGGTAGATGAGGCGGAGCGCATCTCTGGAGTTCCGATTGATCGCGCCACTATTAATATTGATGGTGCTCACGTCGAAAGCCTTAATTCAACCGGGTTGATTGCCGTTGGCCGTGCCGATCAGGAGATTTCGGTTGAGGATGTTCGCCGAGCCGAGGAAGCAGCCAGCGCAGTTCAGCTCCCACCAAACCGTGAGGTCATCCAGATGTTCCCTCGCTCATTCACGGTTGATGGACAAACAAACATCAAGGATCCGGTTGGAATGAACGGTGTTCGCCTCGAGGTTGAGACACATATTGTCACCGGAGCCGTTCCCGCAATCAAGAATCTACACAGAAGTATTTATCAGGCAGGTATAGATATTGAGGGACAGGTATTGGTGCCTTTAGCCGCCGCCAAAGCAGTCCTTTCGAAGAAGCAGATGGAGCTTGGCGTGGCAGTTGTAGACATTGGTGGTGGCACTACTGGTGTTGCAATTTATGAAGAAGGAGAGATTCTTTCTTCAAGCGTTCTGCCTGTTGGCGCAGGGCATATAACTAACGATATTGCTATCGGCTTGCGAACTGACATTGAGGTTGCAGAGAAGATTAAGCTCAAGTATCTAAAGAATCTTGCCGCTAAAGTAAGCCAGAGCGAGAAGCTCAAAATTGAGGAACTAGGTAGCGAGGATGGAATTATATCAAGGCGCGATCTGTACGATATCGTAAACGCTCGTCTAGAAGAGATCTTCCTGATGGTCGGAGACGAATTTAAGAAGGTCGGAAAGTCAGGCATGCTTCCAGGCGGTGTTGTACTTACCGGAGGCGGCGCTAATCTTTCTGGGATTGATGAGATCGCAAAAGAGGTTCTTAAGCTACCAGTCACAATTGGTAAGCCAACCGGTCTGCATGGTCTTACAGACAAGATAGACGATCCTGCTTTTGCGGCACCTGTTGGTCTAATGCTAGAAAACATGAACTTTGCTGGTCCAACCGACCGAGCTAACGCAAAAATCGGTGAAACGGTTGATAGGCTTAAAAAGACTTTGCGAAATCTCCTTCCATAGTATTATTTGAATATTGAACACATTAGAGCGCTTAGGCGCTCTTTTTAGTACCATCATCAAAGAATCTACATCTGTAAAGAACTAGATTGTTGTTCAATACAATATGTATAAAAAAAGTGTTCAAAGCCGCTTACAAAAATAGTCATTAAAATATTGAATAAATTATTTGCATTATTCGAACACCAAAGTTACACTGAGCAATGTATCAACATAACTACTACTTTTGTTGATGCTTGTGGTAAGGAGATTTCAATTATATGGCCGAGGTTTTACCAGAAATTCAGACCTTCGCCCGCATCAAGGTATGCGGTGTTGGTGGCGGCGGTACATCTGCTGTAGAGCGCATGATTCGTTCTAAGGTACAGGGTATCGAATTTGTCGTCATTAATACCGACGCGCAATCATTGCATCATTCAACAGCTACTCATAAGGTTCATATCGGGCAGAGCCTTACTCGAGGCCTTGGAGCTGGAGCCGATCCGGAAGTTGGGCGCCGAGCTGCAGAGGAAAGCGAAAAGGAGATCCGAGACGTTCTTAAGGGAACAGATATGGTCTTTATTACTGCCGGCGAAGGTGGCGGTACCGGCACTGGAGCTGCTCCACTTGTAGCAGCTGCCGCTCGTGAAGCGGGAGCCCTTGTAGTCGGTATCGTTACAAAGCCGTTTACTTTTGAGGGTGAGCGCCGAGCAAGCCAAGCAGAAAAGGGTATCGAAGAGCTCAAAAACAATGTCGATACTCTTATTACTATTCCAAACGACCGACTCCTTGAGATGATCGATCGTAAGACCAGTCTGCTTGATGCCTTCAAGGTTGTGGACGACGTCTTGCAACAGGGTGTTCAAGGTATATCCGACCTTATTACAGTTCATGGTTTGATCAACCTCGACTTTGCCGACGTTAAGTCCATCATGCAGGATGCCGGTTCTGCCCTCATGGGTATCGGAAAAGCTAAAGGCGATAACAGAGCTGTTGAGGCTGCCAAGATGGCAATCGACTCTCCATTGCTTGAGGTTAGCGTTGAAGGCGCCAAGGGTGTTCTATTCAATATCACCGGTGGTCGCAACATGAGCATGCACGAGATTGATGAAGCCGCTAAAACCATTACCGACGCAGTTGATTCGAACGCAAACATTATCTTTGGTGCGGTTCTTGACGAGTCGATGGATGATCACATCAAGATCACGGTGGTCGCAACAGGCTTTGATGCTGAGCGTCGCGAGCGTGAGCGCCGCCCAATCTTTAGGCGCCATGATGAGCCAGTTCAAATCGTTAACCCGGTATCCGTTCCAGAGCCAGCTCCATTGTTCGAGCCAGAGCCAGAACCAGAGCCAGAACCAGTTGCCAATCGCTTTAGTGGCTCCTTTATTGACGAGCGACCAGCTTTTGATGACGAGCCTGAGCACGACATGTCAATTTTTGATGAGCCGGTCAAGCCGAAGGTTAGCTCAATTGAGCCAGACGAAGATGATATCAAGCCAGAAAAAGTAGAGGATAAGGTTGAGGCAAAACCCGAACCCGCAATTACCACCTCTAAAACATCAAGCTCACCTGCGAAAAGTCTTTTTGATAAGGCAGCAAAGGCTGTTGGCCGAGATTCTTCTGGTGACGATCTAGACGTTCCCGCCTTTATTCGAAGACGAAAAAAATAAACTAAAAAATCACATAAAACCCCTTGCGCTTAGCAAACCATTAGCGCTATAGTTTGTATACGCTAGATGTGGTGTAAGCATAAGAACTAAACACTACTAGTGGAGTAAGTAGGGGGTTCGGGTATGAAGTGCCCTGATTGCACGCATAACGACTCAAAAGTCATAGAATCTAGAGACTTAGAAGATGGCGCTTCTATTAGAAGAAGGCGGCAGTGTCTTAAGTGCGGCTTTAGATTTACAACTTATGAGCGCAGTGAGCAACCTCGATTAACTGTCGTTAAGAAAGATGGCAGGAGGGAGCCGTTCAATCGTAATAAGATGGCCGGTGGAGTATATCGTGCTTGCGAAAAGCGTCCAATTTCTGTGGCAGTTATTGAAGAGCTTATTAACGACATTGAGCGTGAAATTAGGGCAAAGGGGGAGGCCGAGGTGCCAGTTTCGCTTCTTGGTGAAATGGTGATGATTAAGCTACTTTCGCTTGATGATGTTGCCTACGTGCGGTTTGCAAGCGTTTACCGCTCGTTTACCGATGTCGCATCTTTTGAAGCCGAGCTTGAAAGGCTAAAAACAAGATCAAATAGTTAGTGTTGGACTTCCGCTTGATGCTTGGGGGAGCATCAAGCGGGTGCCTAACCACCCAAAGAACTTTGAAAATTGTTACCTCAAAACTGTGACTGGGCAAAGGGGACGTGTACGAAGGGTGAGTATGCGTCTCCTTTGCCCTGTCACAGAGAGCTGCCTAGACATGATTCCTTAGTAGGGTGATCGTGTGTGGGGAGCTCGCTGCGAAAGTGGCGGTAATGCAAACAGATTAAGGAGAAGTTTTGACTTCGACCGCAAGATTGCCGGGTCTACCTGGCAGCACCGGAGGAAGGGGCCTGATCCAGCGCCGCTTCACCGAGGATGGCCAGACGTTCCAGGACGTTTTCGAGTCCGTCGAGTGGGAAAAGCGGGATGCTCTGATCAAGAATCAGAATGATCCCGTCGCCGAGCCCGCCTTCGAGCAACTGGGCGTCGAGTTCCCCGTCGGGTGGAGCCAAAACTCCACCAACATCACCTCCCAGAAGTACTTTCGCGGTCAGCTCGACAGTCCGAGTCGCGAAAACTCTGTGAGGCAGATCATCTCTCGTGTGGCCACTACGATTACCTCTTGGGGCGTTCGTGATGGCTACTTCGAGAAGGTTGGCCCCAATCCGGAAGACCCCACCTGTTGGGGGCCGGATGCAGAAGCGTTCTGCGCTGAGCTGACGCACATTCTGGTCAACCAGATGGCTGCGTTCAACAGCCCGGTTTGGTTCAATGTCGGATTTGAGGATCATCCTCAGTGCTCGGCGTGCTTCATCCTCTCGGTTGAAGACACCATGGACTCGATCCTGGCTTGGAATACGAAGGAAGGAAAGGTTTTTGTCGGCGGCTCAGGCTCCGGGATTAACCTCTCCAGAATTCGTGGGTCGATGGAGCCCCTCTCGAAGGGAGGGAAGGCATCGGGCCCCGTTTCGTACATGCGAGGCGCGGACGCCTGGGCCGGGACCATCAAGTCGGGCGGTAAGACTCGCCGGGCTGCCAAGATGGTCGTGCTGGACATCGATCACCCCGATATCCGCGAGTTCATCTGGTGCAAGGCCAAGGAAGAGGACAAGGCTGCCGCTTTGCGAGACGCCGGCTTCGACATGTCGATCGACGGCGATGGCTTCACCTCCATTCAGTACCAGAACGCGAACAACTCGGTGCGAGTCACCGATGAGTTCATGCAGGCCGTCGAAGAAGATGGTTCGTGGCAGGCAATCGCTCGTGTTACAGGTGAGCCTGTTGGTAAGGCCGTTCCCGCACGGGAGCTGATGCGAGACATCGCTGAGGCTGCCTGGAGGTGCGCTGATCCTGGCGTTCAGTACGACACCACTATCAACGAGTGGCATACCTGCCCGAATTCGGGGCGGATCAATGCCTCTAATCCGTGCAGCGAGTACATGCATGTCGATGATTCGGCTTGCAATCTTGCCAGCCTCAATCTCATGAAGTTCCGCAAGGAAGATGGGACGTTCAACGTGGATGCTTTCGAGCATGCCGTCGACATCGTCTTCCTGGCACAGGAGATTCTGGTGGGGCCATCGAGCTATCCGACCGAGGAAATCGGGAAGAATGCTCGTGCCTTCCGTCAGTTGGGGCTCGGCTACGCCAACCTCGGTGCGCTACTGATGTCGAACGCGATGCCATACGATTCCGATGAGGGTCGTGCCACCGCTGCACACATCACGGCGCTGATGACGGGGCGGGCTTACCGCATGTCGGCAAGAATGGCCGAGGTGATGGGCCCGTACGATCGTTACCCGGAGAATGCCGAACCGCATCTCGCTGTCATGGAGAAGCACAGGGCGGCAGTCGTTGAGAGTCAGAAGAAGTGGGGCCTCCCAGAAGACATCAAGCTGGCTCTGGCAGCTAAGACGGCCTGGGACGAAGCGGTTGCGTTCGGCAACGAGCATGGTTACCGCAACGCTCAGGCCACCGTTCTGGCACCGACTGGTACGATCGCCTTCCTCATGGACTGCGATACGACCGGCATTGAGCCGGACTTCTCCCTGGTGAAGTTCAAGGAGCTGGTAGGCGGTGGCCAGATGGTCATTGCCAACAACACCGTTCCGCTTGCCCTCCGGACGCTGGGTTATGATGACCCGCAAATCGAGGCGATTAAGGACTTCATTCAGGAAAACGGCCACATCGATGGTGCGCCGGGCTTCAAGCCGGAACACCTCCGTGTTTTCGAAGTCGCCGTCGGAGAGAACTCCATTAGGTGGCAGGGCCACGTTGAAATGATGGCGGCAGTCCAGCCGTTCATCAGTGGTGCGATCTCGAAAACGGTCAACATGCCGAAGTCCTCGACGGTTGAGGAAATTCAGGATGCCTACATCGATGGGTGGCGAAAGGGCCTCAAGGCGCTCGCCATCTACCGTGACGGCTCCAAGACGGCACAAGCTCTGCGCACGGACGCACAGCAGGATGGAGGCTCCAGCCAGAAGGCCTTCTCGCAAGAGGATGTCGACCGGTTGGTTGCCGAGAGGATAAGCGGCATGAAGGGCCTTGAGCGCCGAAAGATGCCTCGTGAGCGCAAGTCGATTACCCACAAGTTCACCATCGGTGGGCACGAGGGTTACATCACAGCCGGGATGTACGAGGACGGCTCCGTTGGGGAGATCTTCCTGACGGACATCGGCAAGGAGGGCTCGACGCTCCGTGGCATGATGAACGCCTTCGCCACTGGCATTTCCATTGCACTGCAGTACGGGGTGCCATTGGGCCTGCTGGTGGAGAAGTTCAGCTACATGCGGTTCGAGCCAGAAGGGATTACTCAGAACCCTGAAATTCCCTTCGCCAAGTCGATGCCGGACTACATCATGCGATGGCTTGCCTCGAGGTTCTTGGATACCGACACGCAGGAGCAGCTCGGTATTCTGACCCCTGAGGTTCGGGCTCGCAAGGCGGCGCAGGAGGCCAGCCAGGCTCATGCCGATACAATCAACCCCGGTCAGGAAGTTCTGCCCGTGGTGGATGCACCGGCAAACGGTGCTGAGGTGCCATCTGTGATCGAACCGGGCGATAAGCCCAAGACCCCGGTGGCGGTCAGGCTCTTCGCCGACACCGGCCCCGCATGCAGTCAGTGCGGTGGCATCATGCAGCGAACGGGGGCGTGCTACACGTGCACCTCGTGCGGCAACAACACCGGCTGCGGCTGATCAAGCTTTCCGGCGCATGCCGGAGAGGTAACAACAACCCTCGGTATTCTTCGCCCCGAGGAAGGATCTAGGTGATCCAAACATAGCGTGCTGATAGAGCGCAAAGCAACTGGCGTGATGCCAGGATGCTTGGGCCGGGTTCGGGACTCCACCACGGAGACTCGAACCCGGCCCTTATACTTTTTTGCTATAATTCTTTTTATGAAGTTGACCCTGCTCTACAAGCTCAATACACCGGCCGATCGCGATATTGAGTACTTCAAAAGAAAATTAGATGAAATTCGAATTCCACTTAACCTCGTCGATGGTGACAGCCAAGAGGGTGCTGCCATGACCGAGCTGTATGATGCCGTTGATCGCCCAGCTCTGATATTGACTGATATGGATGGTAGGCTTCAACAGATTTGGCAAGGGGAATTGCCGTCAGTTAGTGAGATTCAAGGCGCATATCGATCACAATAATGGCAGCTGAGATTTTACTTACATTTATCAACCTATTCGTTTTTGTATTTAACATTCTGTTGCTAATTCGAGTATTAATGAGCTGGGTCAACCCCATGCCAACAGGCGGTTTAGCAAGAATACTCTATGAGCTAACAGAGCCGATTCTGGCTCCAATTCGCAAAGTTTTACCCAAGGGCAGCTTTTTTGATTTTTCTCCGCTGATTGCTTTTATACTGCTTCAAGTCTTGGCGGAGCTTGCGCGAATAGGGTTGGCTAGTTAGAATAAGCATACAATTTTAAGGCATTCAACAATTGTTGATGAGCGGCTATCAACCGCGAAAGTCTCCGAAAGAAAGGCGATAGCTAAGTAGAATCGGACGTCGGCCCGGCGTAATAGGGAAAAATCAAGAGTCCATCTGGAAAGCAGGGTGGTACCGCTCGAAATCGAGTCCCTGCAATAAGCCGGATGGCATTTTTGTTAAGGAGGAAAATTGAAGAAAGCGCAATCAGCCAATTTCCCAGAGTTTGAACTTGAGCTATTAGAAACTTGGGATAAAGAAAAGACATTTGCCGAAAGCCTCAAAAATAGAGAGGGGGCTAAGCGTTTTCGTTTTTATGATGGCCCTCCATTTGCAAATGGACTTCCTCACTACGGCCACGCTCTGGCAAGTACCGAAAAAGATGCAGTTACTCGTTACAAGACAATGCAGGGATATTTCGTTCCGCGCCGAGCCGGATGGGACACGCATGGCTTGCCGGTTGAGTATGAGGTAGAAAAGCAACTCAAGCTAAAAAACAAACGCGAAATAATTGAGTATGGGGTCGACAAGTTCAATAAAGCAGCCCGTGAATCCGTCTTTAAATATAAGAAGGAATGGGAGCAGTTCTTTCGCCGCTTTGGGCGCTGGATCGACACAGAGAATGCCTATGCCACACTCGACGACAGTTATATTGAAAGCGTTTGGTGGGTATTTAGCGAACTCAATAAAAAGGATTTAGTTTACCGCGGCTTTCGCTCTAGCCCGTACTGCCCTCGTTGTGCCACACCTCTTAGCAATTTCGAGCTTAATCAAGGCTACCAGGATGGTGTTGAAGACCCAAGTGTATACGCGATCTTCCCATTGGTTGATGATCCCGGTACGGCACTTCTGGCGTGGACCACAACTCCGTGGACACTCCCGGCAAACGCCGCCCTGGCGGTTGAAGCAGACGCTGATTATGCGACGGTTGAGCTTCAAACCGACGGTGACAGCTGGAAGAAGGGAGACAAACTCATTTTGGCAAAAGAACGCTTGAGCGAACTCGAGCTAAGAAAAGCCGATTTCAAAGTGGTTGAAATTAGGAAAGGTTCGGAGCTTGCGGGCCTAAAATACAAGCCGCTTTACGATCTTGCGAAGCTTAGTGATGAAGAAGCAAAAGCTGCTCACAAGGTTTATGTTGATGAATCAGTAGATCTTGGAGATGGAACCGGAATTCTTCATGTTGCTCCTCGTTACGGAGAAACCGACTTGGCAATGGGATTGCGACTGGGTTTGCCATTAATTGAAAGCGTCGACTCGGACGGTAACATGACAGACGAGATGGGTAAGTTTGCAGGTCAATTCTTTAAAGAGGCCGATCCTCACATAATTGCCGATTTAACCGAAAAAGGTAGTATTTTCGCTGCCGAAACATTTACGCATACTTACCCCTTCTGTTGGCGTTGTGACACGCCGTTGATGTATTTTGCGATGCCAAGCTGGTATGTTGAGGTCACCAAATTCCGTGATCGCTTGGTTGAGACCAACCAAGAAGTCAATTGGACACCAGCTCACGTTAAGAATGGCCGATTTGGCAACTGGCTAGCAGAAGCTAGAGATTGGGGGGTATCGCGAAATCGTTTCTGGGGTGCGCCACTTCCGATCTGGGTCAATGAAAAAGATGAGGACGATTACATAGTTATTGGCAGTATTGATGAGCTCAAACAGCTTAGCGGCAAGGCAGACGATTTTGATCTGCACCGCCCAGGTATTGATGAGGTCGTTATTGAAAAGGATGGCAAGAAATATAGACGTGTCGAAGAAGTCTTTGACTGTTGGTTTGAGTCTGGCAGCATGCCGTACGGCGAGGAACATTATCCATTTGCCAATAAAGAAGAGTTTGAGCAACACTTCCCGGCAGACTTTATTGCCGAGGGGATGGACCAAACTCGAGGTTGGTTTTACACCTTGCACGTTCTAGGTACGGCATTGTTTGATAAGCCAGCGTTCAAGAATGTGATTTGCAGCGGCATCATCAATGCGGCTGACGGTAAAAAATTGTCTAAGCGGCTAAAGAACTACCCCGAGCCAGAAGAGATCTTCAATAAGTACGGAGCCGATAGCTTGCGTTTAACTTTGATGTCGAGCCCGGTTGTCGCTGGTGAGACAATGCGGTTCTCGGATGATATTGTTCGCGATACCTATCGCAATGTTTTCATGACTCTATGGAACGTTTACAGCTTCTTCTCTACCTACGCCGAAGTTGATGGATGGGAGCCGCCAAAAGAGCTCAAGCAGCCTGAGTCAGATAACGTTCTAGATATGTGGCTCATCTCTAGACTCAATCAGACTATTGAGGAAGTTACTAAATATGCCGACAAGTATGAGCTCAACCGAGCTACCAGACCCCTACGTGAGCATATTGATGATCTTTCGAACTGGTACGTCCGCCGCAGCCGTCGTCGTTTTTGGAAGAGTGAAGACGATGGCGATAAGCAAGCAGCATACCTAACGCTTCATTATGCCCTTGTGAGCATTAGCCAGCTACTTGCGCCATGGAGTCCGTTTCTACCAGATAAGCTTTGGCGTGAACTCACTGAAGGAATGGACTTACCTAAGTCTGTTCACTTGAGCAACTGGCCAAAAGCCGGAGAGGTAGATGCTCAGCTAATTGCAGCCATGGATTCACTTCGAAACGCAGTTACCGAGGGATTGAGCGAGCGCGCAAAAGAAGGAATTAAAGTACGACAACCACTTAGTAAGGTTAAAATTTTCGCTCAAACCGAATTAAATAAAGACTTGATTGAAATCGCCAAAGAAGAGATCAATGTCAAAGAAGTTGAAGTTGAGAAGTCAGAAGAGCGAAAGCTGCCACAGCTTGATACAGTAATATCTCCAGAGTTGAGACGCGAGGGAATTGCTCGAGATCTGATACGACATATTCAAACTCTGAGAAAGACATCTGGGCTTAATGTTGATGATCGCATTAAACTTGCTGTTCAAGCAGACGGAGAAATTAGGGCAGCAGTTGAGGAACACGCTCAGACCATCAAAACCGAAACACTGGCCAATGTTTTGAATATGGATGACAAGTTGTCAAACGAGTCAGAGGTAAAGGTCTCTGGTGAGCTCGTTTCTATATCGTTAGACAAAGCCTGAGATAGTATAATAGTTCCAATGCTTAAGTCCAGATTCTGGAAAAACTTCGATTGGGTGCTATTTGGTTTAGCAATGCTACTAACCATTATTGGTATAGTTGTCATTTACTCAACTTCTGTTAAAGCAGCCGATGTGGCTGCTCCAGTTGACGCCGAAAATCAGGTTATTTTTGCGATTGTCAGCATAGTTGGGCTGTTTGCAGCTGCCCGGATGGATTACCGCGGATGGGCGAAACTTACTCCAATACTCTACGTTGTCATGTTGATACTCCTAGGCCTGGTTTTCGTTGCTGGTAAGGAAGCCTTGGGAGCTACCCGCTGGATTGATATTGGGTTTTTCCAGTTCCAGCCGTCAGAGTTTGCAAAGATAGTAATGATTTTAGTGTTGGCGAAGTACTTTAGTGTTAACTACGATTTTATGGAGAACCCAAGGCACTTAATCTTGTCGCTGATTTACGTCTTGGTACCGACCATCCTTGTCTTACTACAGCCAGACCTTGGAACCGCAATGGTGTTTATGTTTATCTGGTTTACTATGGCCATCGTTGCCAGGATAAGGTGGACGTATTTCGCCGCGCTCGGTGCAGTCAGCTTGGCTTTGCTGCCTATATTTCTGGCAAACCTTAAAGACTATCAGAAAGCTCGTCTTGAGGTTTTCTTCAACCCAAGCGCTGACCCATTAAGTACAGGATATAACGTTGTTCAGTCGACAATCGCTGTGGGTAGTGGTCAATTATTTGGCCGGGGACTTGCATCGGGATCTCAAAGCCAGCTCAACTTTTTACCGTCTCAGCATACAGACTTTATTTTTGCGGTTCTTACGGAGAAAATGGGCTTTATTGGCGGATTTTTAGTTCTAGCCCTGTTTGCAGGCCTATTGCTTAGAGCGTTATATATTGCATCAAGAGCAGAAGACCGTTATGGCATTTTTATTGCGACCGGAGTGGTCAGCATGCTTATGTTCCATCTGGTAATCAATATAGGAATGAATATTGGTTTGATGCCAGTAACTGGAATCCCGTTACCATTCTTATCTTACGGAGGGACTAGTCTGCTTATTTCTTTGTTTGCGGTGGGGTTGCTTGAGTCAATCGCTGTCCGGCGCAAGAAGATTGAGTTCGGCTCATAGGGTTTACAAACCTGTTGTTTTTAGATATAGTATCTAGGTTCATTAAGCAAGAAACTCATGCAAGCAGTTATTAAAGCCGGCGGCAAACAATATATTGTTTCTCCAAACCAGACACTCGAAATTGATCTGGTTTCTTCTGATACTAAAAAGATTGAGTTCGAGCCGTTGATGGTAATTGATGGCGACAAAGTAACCGTGGGTACACCGGTAGTTAGCGGGATTAAGGTAAAGGCTGATGTTATTGCCCAGACCAAGGGCGAAAAAATCAAAGTTTTGAAGTTTAAGCCTAAGAAGCGCGTCAAGAAGTTGACCGGACACCGACAGCACTTTACGCAGGTTAAGATTGTTTCAATCGGAGGATCAACTGATAAGAAAGTCGCGAAAACAGCCGAAAAACCAAAGGCCGCAGCCAAGTAAATTATAGAAACAAAGCAAAAGACCCAGTCGGGTCTTTTTTTATGCCCTTGCATCTTACTTATGCTTATAGCTATTATAAGAGTAAGTAGTTTGTGAGAATATATTGGATCCGGTTTCAGGCGGTAATTCCGTTAGCAATAATCCGAGGATGAATCTACTGCAGGGTGGCAGTGGAATCAACGATACTCAAAGCGAATCGGCAAAGACCGAAGCGCCGATGGCTAATGTCGACGACCAAGCTGGTTATGCTGCTGCAGCTGCACCGGCAGTTGCAAAGCCATCTCCAACTTTAATTGACGAGGCCGAGGAAGCCCCTGAGCCTGTAGCTCCTGTTCCAGAGCCTCGCCCAGTGACTCCGGACGTTCAAGCTATGGCAGCTTCACCCAAAAAGTCTGGCGGTAAAGTGGTTGCAGTTCTAGTGATGCTTCTTCTTGCTATAGGGGCTGGCATAGGTGGGTGGTGGTTCTTCACTCAAAGAGGCAACGAGCCGGCTGCTCCAGCTCCAGTGGAAGTTTCAGCAGCAACTCCAACTCAACTGGCTCAGGCGGGATCAGATGGGAAAGAAATTGCAGCAAAGGGCTCTACCAATCAAACGACTGTTAAGTTTAAGTTTTCCATGCCAACAAGTGCGAATACGGGTAGCGTAGTGCCTGAGGTTGAGCTTCGACCAGTTGGTACTGCATTCACAGGGGAGCCTACAATAACGGGGCAGGAAGTTACCGCGAGTGGCGGGGATATGAGCTTCTCGGTTGAAAGCGATACCCTTACTCAAGGTTCGTACCACTGGCAAGCGAGAGTTAAAAAGGGTGAGGATGTTAGCGAGTGGGCTGTATTTGGGGATGATGCGACTGCGGTTGCCTTCTCAATAGATACAGCACCGCCTGCTCAACCCACTGTTTCTTCAATTGGAGGGCAGGCAGTAGCAAATCCTACCATCGTAACTTCAAATACGCCGGCATTCAGCGGAAAAGCCGAGCCTAATGCAAAAATAACCATTGCGGTTGGCACGGGAACTAACTTAACAGCGACTGCAGACGCTAATGGTAACTGGACGGTTACTCCAACATCACAGATATCAAACGGTCAGAATGATGTAACCGTAGTCGCTGTAGACACGGCGGGCAACTCAAGTTCTCAAGTAAAAATTGCTCTCACAGTAAATCCGGCTACTGCAGCTGATACCGCTCCAAAGACGTCTGTAAGCTCTGGGCAGGCAGCTACTCCACCAGCCTCAACTCCTCAGACACCAACCACTTTGGCCCCAACAGGGGACAATACCAAGCTAGTTTCAATGATAAGTCTTTTCGTGCTTGCTCTTGCAGGTGTCGGTTTTATGGTAATCCGACGTCGCTATGCAACGTAAACGAGATGATATACAGCTTCTAAAACCTGTACCCGCTCCCAGACAATTCACACCGAGCGAGTCATGGGTTGAGGGGGATTTTGTTATGCGCCTCGACCCACAAATTGGGGTAGTGAAGCGCACACCCGTTACGCGTGGTACGTCAGTTGGCACGATGTATTTTCAGGTTAGTTACACCGAAGCACCGAATAAAAAAAGAAGATTCTTTTCTCGAAGAGAGCCGGTTGAGACTCAAGCGACTGCCGCCAAGCCAAAGCCAAAACCACTCCCGAAGCAGAAGCCTCGGCCGGTAGTCCGCACCCCCAAGCAAGTTATCGAGAGTTATAACCAAGAAGTTCCCGCTAAGAAACTTACAAGATCAAATAAAGAGCGAAAACCGAGACTCACCACTAAGCGCTTTGCAATTGGCTCAATTGCCGCCGTAGCATTAGTTGCTATCGGTGTGCTCTTGTATCCAGTGTACCCAGAGTTAACCTACCGCGTTTACAGCACCACACCTGCGGCTAAAGCGGATGCTGCAAAAACCTCCCCTCAAGATAAGCCAATTGATGGTAATAGGCTGTGGATCCCAAAGATTGGGGTTGATACCCCGATTCTAGAGGGCTCAGATCTTACTATTCTTGATTCTGAAGAGGGGGTTTGGCATCAAACTGGGGGTTATGGTTACGGTAATTTTGTGCTCGCAGGCCACAGATTCAAATATCTACCGCCAAATACTTCAACTCTATATAATCTCGACAAACTTGAACCCGGCGATACACTGGCAGTTGACTGGAACGGGAAAAGAGAAATATTTGAGGTAGAGAAGAAGATCAAAGTAAACGCCAAAGATCTATCGATATTAAACCCAACTTTTCAACAAACGGTCACAATCTACACCTGCAGTGACAAACAAGAAACCGAGCGAATTGTTATTCGAGCCAAACCTGCTGCGGCAAGATAAAAAACCTGTAGCACATCCGTAAGACATGGTAAAATGGTTATGATAACAGGGGTGTCAGTGGCACACGTCATCGCAATTGCGAATCAAAAAGGAGGCGTTGGCAAAACTACTACCGCTATCAATCTGGCGGCTTTTTTGGCGCGAGGTAAAAAGCGAGTCTTAGTTATCGATCTAGACCCTCAGGGCAACACTACCAGCGGTCTTGGCATCGACAAACAAAATGTTGATGCCACGCTTTATGACGTCTTGATGAACGGTAAGCATGCCCATGAGGCAGCTCTGCGGACTAATTATCACAGCGTTGTTGTGGTTCCGGCTTCACCAGTATTGGCTGCCGCTGAAGTTGAGTTAGTTTCGGTTCCGGAAAGAGAATTTAAGCTGAGGAACGCTATCAAGGATCTACCGTACGACTACATCTTGATTGACTGCCCACCATCGCTCGGTCTACTAACAATTAACGGCTTAACCGCAGCCGATTCCTTAATTATCCCCGTCCAGGCTGAATTCTATGCTCTTGAGGGTCTTGGCCAGCTAATACAAACGGTCCAACGTGTTCGCAAGGCGCTCAACCCAAATCTTGATCTGCTCGGGGTCCTACTAACCATGCACAGTGGTCGAACTACGCTGAGTGCGCAGGTTCATAATGAGGTTAAGCGTCATTTCCCTGATAAGGTTTTTGATACTATCATTCCTCGTAACGTCAGGCTGGCGGAAGCTCCGAGCTATGGCCAACCAATCAGTCACTACGACAAGTGGAGCAAGGGGGCAAGAAGCTATCACAGTCTCGCAAAAGAGGTGCAAAAACGAATTAAGGTTAGGGTAGAAGCATGAGTAAAAATAGAGGATTAGGACGGGGCTTTGATTCTTTGATTCCGACCGAATTGGATGTTGAAGTATCCCCAACTGTTCAATCTAACGATTCGGTTTTACAGATTGAAGTCGGAAAGATTTCACCCAACCCTCATCAACCTAGAACCCACTTTGATGAGGCCGATCTTCGGGATTTAGCTGATTCAATTAAGAAACATGGGATATTGCAGCCTCTAGTTGTTAGCGCCCTTGGAGACGGACGCTACGAGTTAATCGCCGGTGAACGTAGACTTAGGGCATCCAAACTAGCTGGGCTAGAAAAAGTTCCGGTTATTGTCCGCAGCTTTGATCAACAGCAAAAGCTGGAATTGGCTTTGATTGAAAATATCCAAAGGTCAAATCTCAACCCAATTGAAGCTGCAATCGCGTATAAGAAGCTTGGGGCGGAGTTTAATCTTACACTTGATCAAATTGGCGAACGAGTAGGAAAGGCAAAATCAACTATTTCGAATGCAATGAGACTGTTGCAGCTACCTAAAGACGCTCTTGAGGCTGTTGCGAAGGGTCAGATTTCTGAAGCACACGGCCGCGCCATCCTTGCCGTTGAAGATCCTCAAAGACAGCAGGAACTACTCGGGGCAATAGTCAACCAAGGATTGAACGTACGACAAGCCGAGGAGTTTGCGCGTCAAGGACGCCAGCCATCCAGCGAAAACGAAGCACGTTCGGGAAGGCCGTCTAAAGCACCCGCGCACGACAATCCGCTCGTTGATTCATTGGCCTCTTATTTAGAAGCTCGAGTTCAATTGCAAACAAAAGCCAATGGTGGTCGCATTGTGATCGAATACTCCGACGACGACGAGTTGAAGTCGATAGTAGACAGAATCAGATCTTAATTTAGAAAAAAGTTTGAATCGAGTTGAAGGGGTAGAGTCTTAGGACTACATTTCCTACGATGTCTTCACTCGGCAGCATGCCCCATTCGCGAGAATCCGAAGACCCATTTGGTGTTCGGTTGTCGCCAAGTACAAACACATTCCCCTCAGGAACAACCACATCAAGGGTTTCCTCGCTAAAGCCCGCCAGAGTATAATTCCCCTCAATCTTGTGATTTGAATCTGGGTTAAAGCCATTCGGGTTTTCGGAGTTATAAACCGTCACTTTCCCATCTTTAATCACCACTCTGTCACCGGGGAGCCCAATTACTCGCTTAACGAAGTCTAATGTTGGTTGCTTAGGGTAATGAAAAACTATTATCTCGTTTCGGTCAGGAATATACTTTTTGCCTTGAATAACTGAGCCGGTTCTTTCAACCTTGGAAATAATGAGGTAGTCGGAGTCGTGAAGGGTCGGAACCATGCTGCTACCAACCACATGATAGGCGCTGAAGACGTAAAAGTGCAGTACAAAAATAAGTGCCGCTGGTACCAAAATCCAGCTAACAAACCAGTTCTGAGTAATCTTCTCGAAAAGTGATTCTTTTTGTTCTTGCCCCTCCTGATCGCCATTGTCCTTGTTGTGGATTGGGTTTTGACCTACTGGCGTTTGAGGAAAATTATTATTGGTGGGGTTCATTTAATCTCGCTTTATCTAGTTAAGTATAGGGGTATGGGCTTCTCCTATCAACCTTTACGCTTATGGTTACAATTAGGTATAATTTGGGCAATGGGAAAAAGGAATGTCGGTCGGCGAGTAGACGGCCCAACTCGCAATTCGACCATCGTATCTCAAGAAGAAGGTCTTCATGAGGAGATAAACCTTGGCGATGTTGATCCATCGGCCAACTTTAACGTGCCAGAATGGGAGTCAAAGCCCCATCCAAAGCCGAAAAGGTTCAGTTTTAGCAAGAAAAAGGCTGCCTCAATCGTAGCAATTGCATTTATTGGAGTCATTGGCTTCTTTGGGTTCAAAGCAATTATGGCCTCACAAAAAATTGTGACAAAGAATAATACCGGTGGTGCACCTGTTCTTACTGGCGAGATTGATCCGACCAAGCTTAAAGGTGAGGGCGACGGTAGAATCAATATTTTGATGCTGGGTATTGGCGGAGCTGGACATGATGGTGGGACTCTCAGCGACACAATCATGGTGGCAAGTATCGACCCTAAAAATAAGACGGTGGCGATGTTGAGCGTCCCGCGTGATCTTTACGTTAAGATCCCAAAAAACGGATACAGTAAGATCAACAGTGCCAACAGCTATGGCGGTCCAGAGCTTACAAAAGAGGTGGTCGGCGAGGTTCTAGATCTGCCAATACATTATTACGTGCAGGCAGACTTTGCCGGATTTAAGCAGGCAGTCGATGCGGTTGGTGGAGTTGAGGTTAACAATAAGACAAAGCTGGTCGACTCTCAGTACCCTTGCGATAATAATCGCGGTTTTTGCCCGTTTGTACTGCCAGCAGGTCCTCAACAGTTAGATGGTAAAACGGCGTTGAAGTACGCCAGGTGCAGGCATGGGTCGTGCGGTAATGATTTCGGTAGAGCAGAAAGACAGCAAGAACTCCTGGTTGCCCTAAGGCAAAAGGCTTTGCAGGCATCAACACTAACTAACCCGGTTAAGGTCACTAAACTAATTGATAGCGTTGGTGATCACGTAAGAACAGACTTACAGCCTGAGGAAACTCAAAAACTTGCAGCGATGGTTAAGGATATCGATGTCTCAAAGGCGACAGTTAAGGTATTGAATAATGCCCCCGACGGCTTGCTAATCGATGGCTCATCTAAATTTGCTGGAGCCGGCTCAATATTAATACCAAGAGCCGGAGCCTTTGATTACACAGAGATCCAAGAGTTGGCTCACTCCATATTCGTCGATTCCTACCTCAAAGAAGAGAACGCGCTGGTCGAAGTAGGCGGAACAAGCGCGACTAATGTACAGGCTGTTTTGAGGCAGCTAAAAGTTTACAACTACAATGCGGTTTCCTCATCCACCTTAGTCGAAACGGCAGCCAAGACAAGGATAATTGACTACACCGGCGGCAAAAAACCTTATACAGTTCAATACCTTGAGCGCAGATTTAAGGTTAAAGCAGAGAAAGCTACCCGCGAAAATAGCTCTTCTCAGCAAAGCAGCCCAGATGTTGCTATAATTATAGGAAGCGACTACAAAGTTAAAACTCGCTAATTTATGAAACAATCGATTTTAGTTATTAGACTACTGCAGGTATTGGTTGCGATTGCAGTCCTGTTACTTGCTCATTACGGATACGGCTGGCTTGCTGCAATAATTGTTGTGGCGGAGCCCCTATATAGATGGTTCAAGAACAACCGAACGTGGCCAGGCTTTATCAACATATCGCCAGAATTAATATTTGGTTTAAGTGTTGTCTCATTAGTTTCGCTTACGCGACCCCCGATTGGACAATCGGTATTCCCAGTAATCTCGCAGGTTGTATTAGCTGTTGTATATGCTTTATGGCTGATGTATCGACCAAAGATCGAGGCCAGTCAGAATCTTGGCTTGATTTTAGTGGGGGCAAACCAAATGCTGGCAGTTGGCTCAATTTTTTTGGCGTCCGCATATTGGGACTGGCCAAACCTGATTGTAGTTGTTGCAACGTGGGTAGTTAGCTTCTTAAATGCATGGTGGGTTCTGCAGCAAAGGGGAGAAAGAGCGGCTCAAATCATTGCGGCATCGTGGGCGCTTATTGCGGCCGAAATTGCATGGGTGCTTCACACCTGGCAGGTGAACTATATTATTGCCGACGGGATAATGATTATTCCACAAGCCTCAATTGTTACTCTAGGTGTTGGCTACTGTATGTTAAGTATTTATACTGCTCATTCAGCCAAAAGACTTAGTCGCCGAAGACTTGTTGAATATGTATCAATTGCAGGGGTTATACTAGCTATAGTGATTACTGGTACAAGATGGAACGGAACAACCTAAAGGAGGGATATGGAAAAGGAAGAGACAAAGAACAGCGTTAAGGAATCATCTGTAAAAAATCCATTAAACAAAATAGTTGCGTTTGCTTTGGCCGCCGGCCTTATCGGCGGGGCAGTTGGGGCTTTCCTGTTCGTCAGGTTTGGCTCAAGCCTTATTCCGACTAGCCGTCAGTCAATACTTGTTGAGCAAAGTTCGGCGACAATTGAAGTTGTGAAGAAGGTTTCACCAAGTGTTGTCTCTATAACCTCCGAATCAACCGGTTTCACCTTCTTTGGTCAAACGCAGACAACTCAAGGGGCGGGCACGGGGATAATAGCTACAAGCGATGGATTAATTATTACCAACAACCATGTTATTGAAAAAGCAACTAATCTCAGCGTGTTTACATCTGACGGCAAAGAATACAAAAACGCAAAGGTTGTAGCGCGCGATCCTCAAAACGACCTAGCCTTTATTCAAATAGATGCCAATAATCTAAAGCCTGCTGAGCTTGGTGATTCATCTCAGGTTAAGGTTGGAACCTCTGTTCTTGCGATTGGTAATGCCCTTGGTCAGTATGAAAATACTGTTACGCAAGGAATAATCTCTGGACTTGGGCGTCCGGTAGTAGCCGGAGATTCTCAAGGCGGAAATGTTGAACAGCTTCAAAACTTGTTCCAGACCGACGCAGCCATCAACCCAGGCAATTCGGGCGGTCCACTGATTGATCTTACGGGTAAGGTCATCGGCATAAACACGGCAGTTGCAGGAAATGCGCAAGGTATTGGGTTCGCAATTCCAATCGATCAAGCAAAAACTGCACTTGCAAGCGTAAAATCAGAGGGCAAGATAGTAAAGCCTTATTTGGGGGTTAGGTACATTCCGGTAACAAAGGAATTGGCAAGCCGTAACAACTTAGGTGTAAGTAATGGCGCCTATATTAATGGTGATGATCGTAACCCAGGGATAGTGGAAGGAAGCCCGGCTGCTGATGCAGGTCTACGTGAAGGCGATATTATTTTAAAGGTTGATGGGAAGGATGTTAACGAACAAAACCCCTTGAGCGTGATCATTGGTGAAAAAAAGGTTGGTGATAAAGTTAAGCTTACAGTTTACAGAGATGGCAAAGAGCAGACTATAGAGGTCACTTTGAAAGAGGCCCCTCAGGCTCAATAGCTTTCTAATTAGGCCTTAATTAAAGATGCTCAATACGCGTTGACTTAGAGCGTATACGAAATAATATGTGATTACATTGTTGATCACCAATGTTGAATGTTCCTCAAAACAGGGAGTAGATGTGCGATACATTATTGCTGCAGTGGTTGCACTTGCAGTATGCCTAACTAGTGGCACGGCACTTGCTAGCACCAGCAAGGTTGGCTCTGGTCCGGGTAGGGCTGTCGTGGCTCCGTCCGGCATTGTTAAGGCGAGCAAGAGCGCGTATTACCCTAATCGTTATACGCCGAATAGGCCCAAGCGGGCTATCATCCCGGCGTATTGGATCTACCGCATTGTTAAGTGCGGAGGAGGCGGGTATCTCGGTTATATCAGTTCGGCAGGGTGGAAGTGGTATGAGCGAGCTGTCTCGGTAACGTTTGGCTGTATTCTGGCTATTTAAATGGATGTGGCCGGCTCCGGCCGGCCACATCAAAACTAAAGGAGTTGAGATGAAAAACTGGCTAACGGTAATTTACATTATCGCTACGGCTCTATTCTTGTTCCTTCTTATAACGGGATTGATTAGCGGGTCTAGTGGCTGGATTGCTGCATTGGCATTGGTTGCGCTTGGGCTGTTCCGGTTGCTTGGGCGTAGATGAATCCCAGTATGAAGTAGTCTTGCTCTAAAGCTTCGAGACCTACGACTTTTGCAGCGTCTGCAAGACTCTCATGTTGCCATGGGTCACATTCTGTAAAGAGGTATCCGCCACTTGCTAAGTGGCTTGGTAGCCCTTTTAAGAAACGCCTGTAAATGTCGAGGCCATCCTTACCTCCAAAAAGTGCGACCGAGGGCTCCTTTTTAACTTCTGGTAGCAACTCTGTCTCGTCCTCAAGATAGGGGAGATTCGTTACGACCGTATTGAATTTCTCATTTTTGAGAGAACCCCATAAATCGGATTGAATAAGCTTTATATCTACTGAGTGTTTTTCGGTATTTAGTTTAGCAACCTCTAGAGCTTCAGCAGATACATCCGTCGCCCAGATCTCAAGGTCTGGGCGATATTTCTTGATGGCGATTGCCAGCGCTCCGCTCCCGGTACCAATATCGATCAGTCTTGAAGATTTTGGGGCATACTTAATTGCCCATTCAACCATTTTTTCTGTTTCAACACGCGGCGTCAGGACACGTTCATCAATATAGAATTCCATCCCGTAGAATTCACGTTTGTTGGTTAGGTGAACAAGCGGAGTACGCCTCCTGCGTTTGTCGAGCAACTCCATAAACTTCTCCGACTGCTCCTGAGACAGCTCGTGCTCTGGGTGGGCAAATGCCCAGCTTCTTGGCTTTCGAATAACTTTTTCTATCAACAGCGAGGTATCGATGTGCTTACTCTCGATTTTTGCTCGGCGCAACACCTTTTCGCCAAGTTCCTGTGCCTCTTTGATGGTCATTAAGCGCCCGCCTCTGCGAGTTTTCGCCTAAGATCCTCCTGTTTAAGCGACTCAATCATGTCGGCAATTTCGCCGTCCATATACTGAGGAAGGCCATGTTGAGTCCGGCCAATACGGTGATCTGTGATGCGATCTTGAGGGAAGTTATAGGTTCTAATTTTTTCACTTCGATCACCGGTACCGATTTGTGCTAGTCGAGCTTCTCGGTTTGCAGCCTGCTCTTCCTCTAGCTTCTTTGCGAGCAGGCGGGAACGCAGAACGCCCATCGCCTTCTCTTTATTTTTGAGCTGAGACTTCTCGTCCTGCATCGCTACCACAATTCCGGTCGGTATATGCGTAATCCGTACAGCTGAGTCGGTAGTGTTAACACTCTGACCACCATGTCCACTAGAACGGTAAACGTCGATTCTTAAATCATTCGGGTTAATTTCGAGCTCGGTTTCCTCAACTTCTGGAAGAACTACAACAGTCACGGTTGAAGTGTGAACGCGACCCTGACTTTCGGTAGCAGGTACGCGCTGAACTCTATGGACGCCGGACTCGTATTTCATCTCCGAATAAACGCCTTGTCCATGTATCTCGAAAACAATTTCTTTAAATCCGCCGACATCACTAGGACTCTCGCTATCAAGCTCAACTTTCCAACCTTTATTTTCGGCATGCCGACAGTACATTCTATAGAGCTCGGCTGCAAAAAGGGTGGATTCGTCGCCGCCAGCTCCGGCTCTAATTTCTACAATCACGCCTTTTTCGTCATTTGGGTCCTTTGGCACCAGGGCTAACTTTAGTTTCTCCTGATTCTCTTCTAACTTTGCCTGAAGTGTAGGCTTTTCAGATGCCGCTAGCTCCGCCATCTCGGGGTCTTCAAGAGCCCTGAGGTCGTCGTTGAGCTGCTTGCGCTCATCATATAGATCAATAAGGGGTTTAATTTCAGTTTGGCGCTTTGCGAACTTTACGTATTCGGGCGTGCCAAACAGACTGCTATCCATCAGTTGCTGCTGCAGCTCGTTATACTCGTTACGATATTTTGTCTCGGTGGCGTCCATATCTTTTCCCATCATAACAAAACAGCGCTCTAATGTTTAAAGCGCTGTTAGGTAGTTAACTTAAGATTCTTTTGTATCGGCTTCTTTTTCGGTTGAAGTTTCTGAGGGTTGATCGACGGTTTTTTCTTCGAGCTCCTCAGCGATATTCTTCAGCTCGGCATCTTCTTGAACCGGAGTTTCTGTCTTGGCCGCCTTTTTCTTGCCGGCTGATTTCGCGGCCTCCGCAGCTTTTCGTCTAGCCTCAAACTTCTCAACTCGTCCAGCGGTGTCAACCAGCTTCTGCTTGCCAGTGTAGAAAGGATGACAGTTTGAGCAGATTTCAACAGTGATCGACTCAACGGTTGAGCGCGTCACAAAGTCTGTACCACAGCCGTTGCAGTGGACCTTTGTATCAAAAAGTTGTGGATGAATGCCTGATTTCATAACCCAAGTAGTGTATCTGATAATTAGCTTTCGGTCAAGGAGTGCGACTTAGGGACATATGAAACTTGATGGATGAAGCTTTTTCTGTTACAGTTACTTGGTCAAATCAATGAATGTAACAACCTGTTCACAATCCTCCGCACTCGCGGCGAGCAGGCAAAGCCAAAAGGAGAAATAATGGCAGAGACAAACGTCAAGGAATTACTTGAGGCCGGTTCGCATTTCGGCCACCAGACCAGACGATGGAATCCAAAAATGCGCCAATACATCTTTGGTGCGAGAGGTGGTGTTCACATCATCGATCTAACCAAAACGATCAACTATTTGAACGATGCAAAGAAGTTCGCTCAAGAAACCACCGAAAACGGAGGTAAGGTTCTTTTTGTTGGAACCAAGCGCCAGGCTCGATCAATCGTTCGAGACGAAGCAACAGCTGCGAAAATGCCTTATGTTACTGAGCGATGGCTGGGTGGAATGCTCACAAACTTCCGCACTATTGAAAGTAGGGTTAAGCGCCTCAAAGAGCTGGAAAAAGGTCTTGAGAGTGGCGACTTCGCTAACAAGTACAACAAGAAAGAGGTTCTTGATCTAACAAATGAAAAAGATGCCTTAGAAAAAATATTTGGCGGAATTCGCGATATGGCAGTACTTCCTACGGCAATTTTCGTTGTTGATACAGTACGAGATGAGATTGCGGTTAATGAAGCCCGAAACCTCAACATACCGGTAATTGCCATTGTTGATACCAACTCAAACCCAGAGCTGGCTGATTATCCAATCCCTGCAAACGACGATGCAATTAAGTCGATTAAACTTATTACAAGTCAGATTGCCGAAGCCGCATCAACTGGTGCAGCAACCTACGCCAAGAAGGCAGCCGAAGCGCCAAAAGACGAAGTCGAAGCAGAATCAAAGTAGCCCTGCCCAAGCAGTCGCTATGTTAAACTAACAAAAGGAGAAAACGTTGAGCGTTAGCGTTGAAGATATAAAAAAATTACGTGATATGACCGGCGCCGGAATGATGGACGCCAAGAAGGCACTTGTGGAAGCAAACGGCGATATTGATGCCGCGGTTGAGGCTCTTCGAAAGAAGGGTGCCGCTAGTGTCGCCAAGCGAGCAGGCCGCGAAGCAAAAGCCGGTATTGTCGAGAGTTATGTTCACGGCGACCGCATTGGTGTCCTCGTTGAAGTTAACTGCGAGACCGACTTTGTAGCTCGAACTGAAGATTTCAAGAACTTTGCCCACGATGTAGCAATGCACATTGCTGCTTCGGCGCCAGAATATCTCAACCCGGAAAGCGTACCAGAGGCAGTTATTAGCAAAGAGAGCGAAATTTACGCGGCTGAAGTTGGAGACAAGCCTGCAGATATACTTGAGAAGATTGTTGATGGCAAATTAGCAAAGTATTACGAGACGGTATGTCTAACCAAACAGCCATTTATTAAGGACCCGGATAAAAAAATCGAGGACATTACAACGGAAGTTGCAGCTAAACTAGGAGAAAACGTTGTTGTTCGCCAGTTTAGCAGAGTTGAATTAGGAGGAGCCATCTAAAATGGTTGCAGCAATCGTTAAGCAAGCCGATCCGCGCATGGATAAGGCAATTGAGCACCTTAAAGAAGATCTCAATAGCCTAAGAACTGGTCGAGCCCAAACCTCACTGGTTGAGAATTTAACCGTTGAGCAGTTCGGGCAGCAGATGATGCTTAAGGCGGTTGCAACTATAACAACTCCAGATGCACAAACGATTGCCATTAGCCCATGGGACAAGAATTTAGTTGCCCCAATTGAGAAGATGCTGCGAGAGACCCAGGCGCTAGGCTTAAACCCCTCAAGTGATGGCAACGTTGTTCGGCTCAATGTCCCGCCTATGACAGAAGAGAGAAGGCGAGAGATAGTCAAAGAGCTTGGCCAGAAGGTTGAGAGCGCTAACATTACGCTGCGAAACATCCGTCATGATGTTTTAAACGAGGTTAAGCGTCTGGCAAAAGCTGGCGAGGCAACTCAAGATGATGAGAGATATGCCGAGCAGGAACTCAATAAGAAGATTGATACTTACAAAAAACAGATCGACACAATTGCTAAGGCAAAAGAAGCCGAGGTAATGACGGTCTAGAGATGGTCTCTAAGGCACCCGAACATGTGGCCATTATTCCAGATGGCAACCGCCGCTGGGCTGAAAAGAATGGTCTAAGCACCAAAGAAGGCCACAAAGAAGGATACGAAAATCTCAAGAGGGTCGCCGATCTTGCATTTTCAAAAGGCGCCAAGTATTTGACCGCGTATACTTTTTCGACTGAAAACTGGTCGCGTGCCGAAGATGAAGTTGGCTACTTAATGAAGATGGCATCTTGGGTCGTTAAGGAAGAGGCGGGCGAGTATCACAAAAAAGGTATTCGGCTAAGGTTCTTGGGTTCTCGAGAAGGGCTTGAGCCCACATTGGTTGAAGGCCTCAAGGCGGCAGAAGAGCTCACTCAAAACAACACTAACGGCACAATCTGCATTTGTTTTAATTATGGTGGGCGTCGAGATGTTGTTGATGCTGTTAATCGCATGCTTGAAAGTGGCTTAAATTCAGTAGACGAGGATTCGTTTTCAAACTGGCTTTCAACTCATGGCGTGCCAGATCCAGATTTGGTTATACGTACTTCGGGCGAGCACCGACTTAGTAACTTTTTGGTGTGGGAGTCAGCCTATAGCGAAATGTACTTTGCAGATTGCCTGTGGCCTGATTTCAATGAGAATGAACTCAATAAGGCTATCGAAGACTACAATCAGCGCCAACGACGTTTTGGCGCCTAAGCCATTATTGGCCACTACTTTCTGGTACAATAATCAATAATGAGCTTAATCGTACTATTAGCAATTATTCTTATTTTTGGGTTTTTGGTGTTTATCCATGAGCTTGGCCATTTTCTCGCAGCAAGAAGAGCTGGGGTTGAGGTGCATGAGTTCGGCTTTGGGTTCCCTCCAAAAATATACGGTAAGAAAGTTGGGCGTACAGAATATTCTGTAAACTGGATCCCTCTAGGTGGATTTGTTAAATTGAAGGGCGAGAATTTAACCGACACCGCCAAGGGCAGTTTCGGTGCAACATCTTTCTGGAATAAAACGAAAATTCTTTTCGCCGGAGTTGCAATGAACGCTCTCCTTGCTTATGTGATTTTGATTGGGCTTGCTTGGACTGGGCTTCCACCTGTTATACAGAACCAATATAGTTACGGCCAGCCGACATATGCTCAAGACAAGCAAGTTATGGCAGTTGGAGTCGCAGAAGGTTCACCGGCTGAGCAGGCTGGTATCAACCGAGGAGACATCATCCTGAGCGCAAACGGTAAACAGCTAACCAGCGAACAGGATCTACTCGTTTTTACCAAAGATAACGCTGGTGAGAAGGCAACATTTGCGGTTGAACAAGACGGGCAGGTAAAAGAAATACAGGTTCAATTGAGGCAGCCAACTAGCAATGAGGGTGCTCTTGGGGTAACTCCATTCCAAACGTATCTTCTTCAATACAATTTTATTGATGGGATTATTACCGCAACCGGGATCACTATCCAATTGGCGGTTGGCACCGTTGCCGCTTTCGGTAACTTGATCGTCGGCCTATTTACTCACGGAACGGTTAGTGAACAAGTTGCAGGGCCGGTTGGTATCTTCGTTCTGCTCAATAATGTTCTCGCCTTTGGACTTCCATACGTCTTGATATTTGTGGTGTCGATCTCAATTTCACTTGCCGTCATCAATGCAATGCCATTGCCGGCTCTTGATGGAGGCAGATGGGTTATGGCTGCCGCACAAAAGGTTTCAAAGAGGCAGCTTTCTGAGCGAACAGAAGGGTTGATCCATACAATCGGATTTGTTGCCCTAATCGCATTGATGGTTGTGGTTACTTTCTTCGATATCAAACGGTTTGGCTAATGAACCCATCAATTAATCTGCGTCAGGTACCCTGGAAGCCCTATGAGGCTTTGCTAGTTTTTATTCTCCCATTTGTAGTCTTGCCGGTTCTTGCCCTAATAAGCCTAGGCGTTCTTTCGAATTTTTATCCACCTATTGATACTTTTTTGAGTCTTTTAGACTCAGGTGACCCAAGAGCCAGTTTTTCTTTGGTCATATTTGATGCACTAATGTCTTATGTCCTTATCGGATTTTATCTAAAGAAACATAACGCCAGTTGGCGAGATCTTGGATTTAGGCGGTTTTCTGTAATGCGCGCAATACCGACAATCGCTGTAATGCTAATTATTTTTATTATTGGCATTGAGCTGATCTATCAGTTAGTTCAGTTTTTAGTTCCGGGATTCGATCCCAATCAGGCACAAGAAAATGAGTTTACCGGGGCTGCGCCACAATTTAAGCTATTTAGCTTACTTGCTCTGGTTATTTTCCCTCCATTAGTTGAGGAAGCTATATTTAGAGGCTTCATGTTCCCCGCATTTTCTAAACGCCTCGGACTGATTGGTGGAGCGATCGGATCGAGCATTTTATTCGGTTTGGCGCATTTTCAAGCCAATATTGTCGTGTACACATTCTTCATTGGTTTGGTACTATGTTTCTTGTACGCTCGTACTAAATCAATCATTCCGGGAATAATCCTGCATATGATAAATAACTACCTTGCCTATATGGCAATTAGCCAAACATGAGATATTCAAACCTTTTTTCAAAAACATTCAAGGAAGCTCCTCGAGACGAGGAGTCAAAAAGTGCTCAGCTGTTAATAAGGGCTGGGTTTATATACAAAGAGATGGCTGGCGCATATGTAATGCTGCCTCTAGGTTTAAGGGTATTTAATAAAATAGTCGGAATTATACGTGATGAGATGGATGCTGCTGGCGGGCAGGAGCTGTTTATGACGTCTCTGCAGCCAAAAGACGTGTGGGAAAAGAGTGGTCGTTGGGACGATAAGGTGGTTGATGTTTGGTTTAAGACCAAGCTCCACAATGGTTCCGAAATTGGCTTAGCCAACACACACGAAGAGGCAATTGCCAATATGATGAAAGAACACATCAGTTCTTATAAAGACCTGCCAGTATACGCATATCAGTTCCAAACAAAAATGCGAAATGAGCTCAGAGCAAAAAGTGGGATTATGAGAACTCGCGAGTTCATCATGAAGGATCTTTACTCATTCAGTCGCGACGAAAAAGAGATGAAAGAGTTCTACGACAAGATGAAGGATGTCTATAAAAAGGTTTTTGAGCGAGTTGGGCTCGGTAAGGATACCTACCTGACTTATGCCAGCGGAGGCAGTTTTAGTAAGTTCTCGCACGAGTTCCAAACCGTTACCGAAGCAGGCGAGGATACCATTTATGTTGATCGCGATAAGAGAATTGCCATCAATGAAGAGGTTTACGGCGACGAAATTATTGAGCAGCTGGGATTAGATAAAAGTAAGCTCGAAAAAGTTAAAGCATCAGAAGTAGGGAACATTTTCCCGTTAGGTACAAAATATTCGGAGGCCTTGGGTCTAAAGTTTACGGACGAAAAAGGAGAGCTAAAGACTGTGGTTATGGGAAGTTACGGTATTGGCCCTGCCAGAGTGATGGGGGTAATTGCTGAGCTTTTCGGAGATGATAAAGGATTGGTCTGGCCTGAGTCGGTAAGCCCGTTTGGGGTTCATATAGTGCGAATAGGTCAGGATGAAAAAGTTGTTGAGGCAGCCGATAAGCTTTACAAGGACCTAGAAAGTGCAGGGGTTGAAGTTCTATATGATGATCGTGATGTTTCTGCCGGTCAAAAATTTGCCGACGCAGATCTAGTAGGCGTACCAACTCGAGTCACTATTAGTCCTAAAACTCTCGAATCGAACTCGTTTGAGCTCAAGAAGCGTACAGATGAAGACGCTAAATTAGTAGGAATTGAAAAGGCTCTAGAATCTCTAGCGTAATCTCTTTACTCCTGATAAACTATATCAAGATGGTAATGCTGGTAGGTTAATTGTTTGATCGACTTTTAGGCCGATTTTCTCAAGATATCGGTATTGATTTAGGTACTGCGAACACGTTGGTATATGTTCGTGGGCAGGGAATTATTATCAACGAACCGAGTGTCGTTGCGATCAACACGAATACAAATCAAGTGCTAGCCATAGGTGACGAGGCTAAAAAGATGGTTGGGCGCACGCCAGCCAGCATCGTTGCAACCCGTCCATTGGTTGATGGCGTAATCAGCGATTTCGAAATTACTGAGCAGATGCTCCGCTATTTTATTGATAAGGTGCACAAGCAAAAATGGAATCTTTTGGCACGACCCCGCGTTGTGGTCGGTATTCCGTCCGGCGTTACCGAGGTCGAGCGCCGAGCCGTTGAAGATGCTGCCACCAACGCTGGCGCACGTCACACCTTCTTAATTGAGGAACCTATGGCGGCCGCAATAGGAAGTCGCTTGCCGATCCAGGATCCAGCTGGATCGATGATAGTAGACATTGGCGGCGGAACGACAGAAGTTGCCGTGATATCACTTGGCGGCATTGTTGCCTCACGCAGCATTCGAATAGCCGGCGATGAGTTGAGTGAGGATATCATCAAATTTGCACGTGACGAGTTCAACCTTTCAATAGGTGATCGTACGGCCGAGAACATCAAGATAAAAGTTGGGTCTGCTTATCCTTTGGAGGCTTCTAAGACAGTTCCGATGAGAGGTCGCGACCTTGTTACTGGTCTTCCTAAGGAGATTGAGGTCTCCAGCGAGCAGATTCGAAAAGCTCTGAGTAGAAGTGTTCGTGAAATTATCGAAGCCGTTAAGCTAACGATTGAAGAAACTCCGCCCGAGCTAGTCGCGGACATTCTAGAGAGGGGGATAGTGCTTGCTGGTGGTGGAGCTCTATTGAAGGGGCTGGATATGCTGCTTCATCAACAAACAAAGATGCCGGTTCATATTGCCGACGATCCTCTAACGGCTGTTGCTCGCGGCACAGGCTTAGTTTTGGAAGATCTCGATTCGCTTAAGGACATTCTGGTACCAAGCCAACTTG
Source organism: uncultured Candidatus Saccharimonadales bacterium (assembly GCA_964632435.1). GTDB lineage: Bacteria > Patescibacteriota > Saccharimonadia > UBA4664 > SCTI01 > CAZWEJ01. Next base: position 5,731 of record CAZWEJ010000003.1, on the reverse strand, counting down.
GCTCGGCAATGAGGTAGCTATGAGGCGGATGAGCAAAGTTCAGCAGAGAATGATTTTCCTGATGGGAGGGGCAGTTATTCTGGTCGCGCTCGGTATTTTGGGACTTCTCGGCCCAGTAAAGAATGTATTTGGCGCCGCCGCCCAACCGTTAGCTGGCGGTCTGAGTGGAATCGGCTCAAGGCTGGCAGGAGGCTGGGATGTGGTGACCTCTGCAGGTTCACTGGCTTCCGAGAATCAACAGTTGAGGTCGGAGGTTGCTTCTTTAAAGCAACAGGTTGCTCAAAATGTTGAGTTGAAGTCGCAGAACGACGAGTTACGCAAACAGTTGGGAGTGGGGTCTGTGCGAGCAGATGCGCTTATTGCTGCTGAGGTTATTGGGTATCAGCCAGATAACTACCGGCAATTCATCACGATCGGAAGAGGTAGCCGCGATGGTGTCAAAAAGGGGATGGCGGTCGTTTCGCAGGGGTCACTCGTGGGCACCATTCAAGATGTCAGTGCCACAACTTCGAAAGTCTTCTTGATAATCGATCCAAACTTCAGGGTGACGGCTCTTGATCAAACCGCCCCAAACCGACCAACGGGGACAATCCATGGCCAGATTGGGAGTGGTTTGATTATGGATAAAATCGCTCAAAACGAGAATGTTCAACCAGGCGACACGATTGTTACTAGTGGTACTGGCAGTGAAATTCCAAAAGGGTTGATCATTGGCAAGGTCCAAACTGTAGACAAGCGGGATAACGGTGTTTTCCAGACGGCGCAGGTTACCTCTGATGTGGTATTCAATCGTCTCGAGGTTGTTTATGTCGTTTCCAGACCTTAAGAGGGCAGAATGAAAGTATTTCTAACAGTAGTCTTGGTCTTTTTTGTTGCAGCTGTTCAGGTGACGGTTTTTGGACAATGGCGCCCATTTGGAGTGATGCCAAACCTGATGCTAATTTTGGTAATCTGCCTTTCACTATGGGGGTCGGCTTCTATCGCCTTAGCCGGCACAATTTTAGGGGGCCTAACGCTCGATTTAGCGAGTGGAGCTGATTTTGGTTTAAGAACAGCCTTCTATACAGTTGTTGCATTAGCGGTGATTGCTGCCAGACAGCTAGGGTTGCACTCTGATTCAATGCTAAGTGCTGTTGTGCTGGTTATGCTGTCGACTTTGCTTTTTGACTTAGCAGTTCTTTCTACCGTCCCCAAAGTAAAAATAGACTGGTCTTATGTCGTCTCAAAAACTGCATGGCAAATTGCAGTAAACAGTTCAATCATGTTGATGGTATTTGGCGGCCGAGTTCTATTGACTGACAGACGAACAAGAATCAACGCAGAGTTGAAACGGAAGTCTTGGCTATGAGCAAGACGCCGTTATTTGGCTTCGCTGGCGAACAACGGCCTCAAAAAGGCCGCCCAACTATCAAGCGGGATAAGGGTGGTCATGAAAAGTGGTCAGAGGCTATCTTGCCAGCTGATGCCGAAGCCGGGGTAATTGAGACGCCGACAAATAGAAAACCCCTTATCATTATCGCTGCTATTGTTCTCGTCGGTATGTCGATCCTGGCAGTCCAGCTTTTTAAGCTACAGATTTTAGAAGGGGAGAGAAATCTAGGTTTAGCAGACGGTAACAGGCTTCGGCAACAGATCACACGTGCGCCACGAGGAGTTATTTATGATCGTAATAACACACCTCTAGTTACTAACCTCGCAAGTTCAGACGTTTCTGTAACCCCCAGCTTGTTGCCAAAAAAAGATGCAGAACGTCAAGAAATGTACGCCAAGGCGGCTTCCATTTTAGGGATCAGCCAACAGGAGGTTGAGGCAAAAGCGGAGAAAGCTTGCATCGATGCAGCTCTCGCAAAAAAAACAAAGCCAGATCAAGCAAAGTTCGAGTGCTTATCGTCACCCCAGCCTAAGCTGATTGCTACAAATATCGAGAGAGACAAGTACTTGGAGTTTGACCAGGCATCTAATGACCTCAGGGGCTTCAACCTCGAAGAGAATCCAATCCGCGAGTATAAAGATGAAGGTCTTCTAGGAGCCATAATGGGCTACACCGGGCGAGTTACTCAAGAAGATTTGAAGGCTGACCGAACATATTCGGCAACCGATCTTAATGGGAAGCTTGGCATCGAAAAGCAGTACGAAAGTATTTTGCGTGGTCAAAATGGAAGCGAGCAAACCGAGGTTGATGCAAGGGGCAGGCCTATTAAGCTGCTGAGCGCAAAGCCCGCTGTCTCTGGAGAGAATTTGGTCTTGTCTATCGACATGGAGCTGCAGAAACAGATGACCGAAGCGATCAAGAGGCAGATGGATGCTAGCGGAAGTCGCCAGGCGGCTGGCGTTGCGCTGAATGCAAAAACGGGTGAAGTGTTAGCAGCGGTGAATTTACCGAGTTATGATAACAACCTGTTTGCGAAGGGAATTTCTCAAAAAGATTACGGCAAACTCGTAAATGACTCCGCTCAGCCCTTGTTCAATAAAGTTTTCGGAGGTGCATATCCGGTAGGGTCCATTATCAAGCCGTTGATAGGGTCCGCAGCTCTTCAAGAAAAAGTCATCGGTACAAACACCAGTGTTGAAGACAAAGGTGCTCTGGAGATTCCAAACAGATATGACCCGAATATAAAGTACACTTTCAGATCATACGAGCGCCACAGCGCTATTGGAGTAGTGAATGTGACGCGAGCAATCGCAATGAGCTCAAACGTATTCTTCTACACTGTTGGAGGCGGATACGCCAATATTGGCGGTCTTGGAGTTAATAGACTAACTAGCTACTATTCAAAATTTGGGATTGGCAAGAAAACAGGGGTTGATATTCCAGAAGAAACTGCCGGCACATTGCCGACCCCTGAGCTCAAGAAAAAAATGACAAAGGAAGATTGGTATCTAGGTGATACATACAATATTTCGGTGGGACAGGGAGATTTGAGGGCTTCTCCGTTGCAGATGGCTGTTGCAACTGCCGCTGTTGCAAACGGTGGCCAAGTTATGAAGCCACACGTCTTAAAAGAGGTTAAAGACTCTGCCGGCAGAACGGTTAAGAAGGTTGAACCGCAGGTAGTTCAAAAGGACTTTATTGCTCCAGAAAATCTGAACGTTATTAAACAAGCGATGCGCCAGGTTGTGGCGGCCCCTTACGGAACAGCTTGTTGTCAGATCGAGCAGCAAGTTCCTGTGGCAGTTGCTGCCAAAACCGGAACCGCCGAAACCGATCCCAACGGGAAGCGTAAGCCTCACGCTTGGTTTACCGCCTTTGCCCCATATGATGACCCTCAAATAGTTATGGTCGTACTTATTACAAATGCCGGTGAGGGCGCTCAATTTGCAGCTCCAGCAGTAAGAGAAAGCCTGGCATGGTGCTTTACTAGGCCGGGCGGTTGCGTTAGGCCGTAAAAGCATTAGCGCGTTATAGTTCAAATCAATTTTCTTTGCCTTTGCTAAGCCAAAAAACTGTAAATATTTTTTATTGACAAAGTTAACTATTGACCCAATATTTACACTGCGCGAAAATACGTACATCGCAAACGCTAAGGTTGCACATATCTAGGCAAACATGTCTCGGGGCTAGCTCCGAGGATTTTTTTCACCCCTTCTCTTAGCGAAAGAAAGATAGGAAGGTAAATCATGAGTACAAACACTTCAAAGAAGGAATTCTATTTAACCAAAGAAGGTATCGATAAGCTTAAAAGCGAACTCGATGATTTGGTAAATCAACAGCGCCCTAAGGTTGCTCAAGAGCTCAAAGAGGCAAAAGAGCAGGGTGATCTAAGCGAGAACTCTTCTTGGGATACAGCAAAGGACCATCAGGCATTTGTTGAGGGTAGAATTGCAGAGGTTGAACAGATCTTGCGAAATGCCGTCATAATTAAGCCCAAAGCTGGTGGTAAAGTTGGCATTGGTTCTACAGTTCACCTTGAGGTTGAAGACGGAAAGCAGATCTATACAATAGTAGGCTCAACAGAAGCGAACCCAAGTGAGGGCAAGATTTCAAACGAATCACCAATCGGCCAGGCTCTTATGGGCAAGACTAAGGGTGAACAGGTCGTCATTACTGTCCCAACCGGCGAGATGACATACAAGATCGCCCATATCGAGTAGATTCACTTTAGATCTTGATAAAACGGCTCTGCAAAGGGTCGTTTTTGATTTAAAGATAACCCTTTTTAAGATACAATGAGCGTTATGAGTCAGTCTCAAATCAGTCAAAAAAGCAGTTACTGGCTAGACGTTGCTGCCGAAGAAATTATTAAGCGCTTTCCCGAAGGCGAAGTGATTGTTTCTAGCGGCATTTCTCCATCAGCTTCTTATCATATTGGGCATTTTCGCGAGATAATGACAGCCGATGCTTTGGCTTGGGCGGTTAATCAGAGGGGTAGAAAAGCTCGACACGTACACGTGGTCGATAATTTTGATCCCTTACGAAAGTGGTACGACTTCCTTCCGCCAACAGATAAAGATTATGCTGGGCAGCCACTTTCTTTGATACCGGATCCTTATGGTGATTGTCACAAATCCTATGCCGATCACTTTTACGCCGCGTTTAAAGAGTCTCTTGAGCCAATGGGTATTCATCCAGAAATCGTCCTCAGCTATGAGGATCTATACAGTACTAATCGGATGACCAAGTACATCGAAATCGCACTAGAGAATGTTGAGAAGATCAAGAAAGTCTATGAGGAGAAATCAAATCGGGACTTGGACGAGGAATGGACTCCAGTCTGGGTTATTGATGATAGGGGTACTTTTATAAAGGGCACAATTTCTTCATGGAAAAAGGAAGATCAAACTATAAATGGATTTTCTTACGCTAATGGTAAAGGGAAGCTAGATTGGAGACTTGATTGGCCGGCGAGATGGGCAGAGCTTGGGGTTAATGTTGAACCATTTGGCGCCCAGGAGCACGGAGCATCTGGTGGTTCATACGACACCTCAAGTCTTTTTGCCAAGGAGGTATTTGGCATAGACCCTCCTTACGATGCAGCGCGTTATGGCCACATTCACCGTCCGGGCGAGACCGTCAAAATGAGCTCCTCCAAAGGTAATGTCGTAACTCCAAAAGAAGCTCTCGAGATCATGCCAGCGGAAATCCTACGATACTTTATCGTTCGCAGCCGGCCAGAGAAGAAAATCTTTTTTGATTCGGGCCAGGGCTTATATAACCTGATTGATGAATTCGCGGCAGCTCAATCAGACGAGGGGCATGAATTTCGTGATGCCTACAACTTTGCTGTATCCGGGTCAAAGAAACATGTTATCTCTAGCATTCCATTTAAGCATCTTGTTCAGGTATATCAGGCGGCGCAAGGGAATACTAAAGAGGCGCTAGAAGTGCTTAGACGGACAGGCTATTCTCAGCAGGTTGACAGTGAGCAAGACGTTATTGTGTCGGAGTTTGAGTTTGTTAGTAACTGGCTCAAGAAAAACGCTCCTGAGGAGATTAAGTTTGAGGTTCAGAAGGAGCTACCAAAAGAGCAATTATCTGGTGCTCAGAAAGACTTTTTAGCCGTATTGGCGAAAAAAATCGATGAGAAAAAGACTCAGGACGGTCAAAAAATGCACGAACTTATTTACGAAGCCAAGGATGAGGCAGGGATTGATCCAAGATCTGCGTTTCAGGCGATTTATAGGATTGTTTTGGGCAAAGATTATGGCCCGAAGGCCGGCTGGTTTTTGGCAAGCCTTGATCAAGAGTGGCTTGTCAAAAGGCTAAATCTCAAAGCATAAAAATATTTACAAA
>CAZWEJ010000002.1:68356-70825 GCA_964632435.1 uncultured Candidatus Saccharimonadales bacterium | reverse complement strand
CCCTCAGCCTTAAGATCAATGAGCTTTTCTGGTGAGTTTACGTTAAAACCACGTCCCCGCTCTTTGCTATCCAACACCTTTGAGAGCTTCTGTTCGGCGTTGAGACCAGCATTCTTCATTAACTGTGTGAATGGCTGAACAAGGGCGTTCTTAAGAATGAGCTTTCCAGCATCGTGCGAGTTACCAACCTTGGTAGGCTCCATATCGATATCGCGACTTAGATCAACCAAGACAACACCACCTCCCGGGACAATGCCCTCGGCAACAGCAGCCTTGGTTGCGTGGACTGCGTCATCAACGCGGTCTTTCTTCTCTTCGATCTCGGTCTCGGTAGCGCCTCCGACCTTGATCACGGCAACTTTACCTGCAAGAGCGGCCAGTCGCTCCTCAAGCTTCTCTTTCTCGAACTCACTGGTGGCGTTCTCGGCTTGAGCTTTGATCTGAACGATTCGGCTATCAACCTCTTTGTGGTTTCCGGCGCCTTCGATAATAGTGGTGTCATCTTTAGTGGCGATTATTTTGCGAGCAGTTCCGAGCATATCAAGTGATGCGTTTTCGAAAGTAATTCCCTGCTCGTCGCTAATAACTGTTGCGCCGGTAAGAATGGCCATGTCTTCTAGGATCGCCTTACGTCGCTCGCCAAAGCTTGGAGCTTTAATGGCAAGCGTATTGAAGACACCCTTCAAACGGTTGAGAATCAAGGTTGCTAATGCCTCGCCCTCAACATCTTCCGCAACAATAACAAGGTCTTTCTTCCCGGTTTGAGCAATCTTCTCTAGGAGCGGCAAAATATCCTGAATACTAGAGATCTTCTTATCGGTCAGCATGATCAGCGGCTTCTCGTAAACCGACTCCATGCGAGCGGTATCTGTAACCATGTAAGGGCTAACGTAGCCTCGATCAACCTTAAAGCCTTCAACAATCTCTTTCTCTATACCCAGAGTTTGTGACTGCTCAACGGTTACGCTTCCGTCCTCACCAACTGCATCAATAACTTCAGCAATTAGATCGCCAATCTCTTTATCCCCAGCAGAAATTGTTGCAACTTGGGCGGTTCGATCTTTATTACCAGCGATTTTCTCGCTCATGCCGGAGATCTGCTTGATTATTTTTTGAGCCTCTTCATCAAGACCTTTCTTAAGGTCCATCGGGTTATGACCAGCCTCGATCATGCGATTGGCTTCTTTAAGAATATGGTAGGTCAAAACCGTAGCAGTCGTTGTACCATCACCAACATCGTCACCTGTTTTGCTAGCGGCCTGTTTTACCAGCTCGGCACCAACGCCTCGACCAAGAGTATCATCATCCTTGGTCTGCTCAATCTCAACCGCTTTTGCCACACTTACACCGTCGTGAGTAACACTTGGTCCACCATAGCTCTTGCCAATAACAACGTTACGGCCCTTTGGACCCATAGTAACTTTTACAGCATTGTAGAGCTCTTCGGCTCCTTCAAGTACACGCTTTCGTGCTTCGTTATCTGGAATAATACGTTTCGCCATTTGATCCTCCTACTTAACGACGACCGCGAGGACGTCTTCTTCCTTCATGATCATTAATTCTTGCGAGTCGACCTTTACGGTATCGGGCTTGTATTGGCTGTAAACCACCTTATCCCCTACCTTGATCTCCTTAACTTCTTTACCAACAGCAACGACCTCGGCCATCTGTGGCTTTTCTTTGGCCGAATCGGGAACATAAAACCCTGATGTAGTTTTTTCTTGAGCCTCAAGTGGCTTTGCGACCAATCGATCGGCTAAAGGCTGTAGTTTCATGGATAGTCCTCCTTTAGTTCTCACAAAATTAGCACTCTGCGTGAGTGACTGCTAATTCAATGCTATTTATGGAGGCATTCATTGTCAATACTCTTGCCTTAACTGATAGAATTGAATTCATGAAAAAGACTGTCTTAATGTGCCGTCCGGATTACTTTGAAGTAGCTTACGAGATTAATGCATGGATGCATTTAGACAACCCGGTTGATGTTGAGCTTGCGAAGAAACAGTGGCAAAACCTGCATGACACATATATTGATCTGGGATATAAGGTTGAGATTATCGAACCAGTTCGAGGTTTACCAGATATGGTTTTCTCTGCTAATGGTGCACTCGTTATTGATGGAAAGGTGTTTTCAACCAATTTTGGCGAGCATGCGGTTGAAAGAAGACCGGAGACAGAGTTATTTGAGAAATGGTTTATGGAAAACGGGTATGCCCAGATTTACCGCCCTCAAAACCCCAGCGAAGGAGAGGGCGATATTTTGTACTCTGGAGACACGATATTTGCAGGTTGGGGCCAGAATAGATCATCAAAGGAGTCCCACCATGAGCTTCGGGAGTTCTTTGGGAAAGATACCGTAAGTATGCACTTGGTTGATCCACGCTTTTACCATCTTGATACCGCTATGAGCCCGATTGACCAAGACACCGTTATGTTCTTTCCGGGTGCTTTTGATGAAGAGAGCCGTAA
>CAZWEJ010000002.1:64652-68256 GCA_964632435.1 uncultured Candidatus Saccharimonadales bacterium | reverse complement strand
GTTCGGTTGTGAACTAAGAACAAATCCTCGTCTCGCTTTTTGCCAGAGATCTCTGCCCCACTCGCGATTTGCTGCATGATCTCGTTGCCATCAACATCGCGATCGTCTTCTTCTGTAACCACAACTACATCTGCATAGCGCCCTGCGATCTCACCCTGAATAGCACGCTTACTTTCGTCGCGCCGACCCGCAGAGCCAAACATTACTATCAGGCGACGAGGTGTTTTGGTCTGCCTTCGCATATCTGATAGCAGCTTCTCAAACGAATCTGGCGTGTGAGCAAAATCAACAATGACGGAAAAGTCCTGTCCTTCTTCAATGCTGGTCATCCTGCCCTCAACAGCCTTTAGGGAATCAATCCCCTTCTCTATCTGCTCGTTGGTTAGATCAAGCTTGATACCGACGCAAACTGCAGCCAGTGAATTATAGACATTAAAGCTGCCCGGAATGTTTACATTGATGTGCAACGACTCGTCACCTCGGCGAACAATGTAGTGACTACCCGTACTTGTCGACTTGATGTCTGTTGCTCGGATGTCGCCCTTTTCAACTCCGTAACTTAAAGGATTCTGAACCTCACTGGCGAAGATATATCCAGACGGATCATCGGCATTTACAATGCCAGCTTGCATACCCCCACGATAAGCATTAGCTTTACTAAAAAGCTTGAGCTTAGCATCTCGGTACTGTTCAAAAGTACCGTGGTAATCCAGATGCTCGTGACCAAGGTTGGTCATTACTGCCAAACTGTAATTAATGCCCCAAACTCTATTTTGAGCCAGGGCGTGGCTAGTAGTTTCGAGCACCAGCCATTCAATACCCTCTGCTTTAAGTTCCTTGATTCGCTTTAGCATCGGTCCAATAGGCATGGTGGTCATGTGCACTTTATTAAGTCGCTGCTTTTTGTGGCTACCATATCCAACCGTAGTCATGTAGCCAGCTTTAACTCCACTTTCTTTGAGCATGCTCCAGATGAGTGTGGTTGTCGTTGTTTTACCATCAGTCCCGGTTACACCAATAACCTTTATTCCGCGCGCCGGAAAACCATGAATAATGTTGAGCACAATCGATTCAAGCAAGTGACCAAATGGCTCAATCTTTTTAAAGAGGCTTTTTGGGATGAAAAACTTAACAAATTTTCTAAACATGTCTGTATTTTAGCTTATTGTCGCGAAAACTCGAGTAGATTGAAAAATTAAGATCAACAGATTAAAATAGACACTAGAATTTAAAAGGGGGTGCATAGTTGAAGCTAATGCAGTGGGTTTTTCCAAACCTAAACAACGATCAATATAAACAAACTCTAAATCTGGCCTTCTGGCTCTTCATTTCAACATGTGCGGCTCTGATAGCAATGATAATTGGCCTAAATTCAGGCTTGATACCAGCTAGCGCTGCCCAGATCCTGATTCAGATAATCGGCCCGGCAATCGCAATCAATATGGTGACTCTGGTTTATTTAGGTGATCAGAACTTAAAAGCAATCAAGGTTTCTAGTAAAACAGACGCTTCTTAGCACGAATTTCGTAGGTCATAGCTAGGCGCTCCCCGATTCTTCTCCAGATTCGGTAGGCATTTTGGTTAAGCACCAGGTCATAGGTGCCAATGTACTCGGTTATCTCTTGGTTAAATCCGGTTTTAAAGCGAGCAAGTCCGGCTAGAGGATGATTGGGGTTGTCGATTTGGCTTTTAGGAGGGACGCCGTGCAAATCGTACTCATTTACGCCCTTCTCCCTTAACCATTTCATTATCTGGAACTGGAGTGCATAAGGAGCCTGGGCCTCCTGGTGCTCGCGAATAGAGCCACCATCTTTATAAAGCGCTTTCTCACCAAGGTACGTGATGTATGCTCCCGCCAGAACCTTACCCTGATACGTAGCTTGAAACATCTGCCCAACACCGGAATCGGAATGGATCTGCCAGAAATCGGCGAAATAAGATTTGTCTCGCAGATATACTCCAGCACGCGAGGTCGTTATTTGAGTTAACTCGTACATTTTGTCGATCGTTTCTTGATTAGTGGGCACTGCCTCAACTTCAACACCCTTTTTGAGCGCAAGACGTACGTTATAACGCGTTTTTTGCTTGAATCCCGCTAGTAACGCCTCATCGTCCTTATCGAGGCTTAAAACGACTGTAGAAACGTTGTACTGCACATCTCGAGAAGCTCTCCTTAACCCAAGTTTGGTTATATCCGAGATGCTAAGACTGTCTTTGAGTATTTCTGGATCAATCCGAATCAGAAAGGGCTTGCTTTTAAGCTCCTGTATTTCTTTGATAAATAACTTAAGCTGCTTTTTATCTGTCAGGCCTGGCCCTTTTGGTATGTACCAAAACTCGCCAGCTCCAGGTACATTTTTAGAGAGAATCAGGTAGGCCGCCTTCAACTTGTCAGATGCAAAGTACTTCGGAGTCCACCCGTGACGACCCTTTGTTTCCCCGAAAGCCTTGGCCTGCAGAGTATTCCCACCATCTGGGTTAGCGACAATTAATTTATCCCACGAGTAGATCTCTTGATCAGATGCCTGCCTCATCAACCAATTCTCCTCAATCGACGATACATCCTATAAAGTTTGTATTTCGGCTTGTTTACCGGGATATCCCAGGTTCCGCCGTACTTTACTCGTTCACCTCCGAAGCTTTGCTTGAAAGAAGTAATGCCTGCCCAGGGGTGATTAGGGACACCCTCTGGCGCAATCCCCCAAAGGTCAAAATGCGTTTTTCCATCTTCTTTGGCATCAATCAGTCCCTGCCATACCAATGGCGCCGAGGCATTGAGCTTTCGGTTTAGCAACTGCCACGCACCGGCATGCGCGTAATATCTGGTATGGCCGTAGTCATAGAATAGAGCTGCGGCAATCGGTTTTTCATCAATCTTTGCCAAATACATGACTGCATTTCCTGATTGACCAAGAGTATTCCAGACAGCCTGGTAATAGGATGGCGGGAAAAACTTAACTCTTGAGTTTCTGGCGGTATCCTTGAGCATCTTGAGGAACTCATTGAAGTCTTCATTATCAGAAGTCTTATTGATTGCAATGCCTCTTCTTTCGACCCCATTGATGCTATTTCGATGACCGGAAGACAGATCACTCCTCAGCTCATCTAGCGATTTATTGAGCTCCACGATCTGGGTATTTTCCGGCTGGACTTCACGAATCTTATATCCACCCAAAGCTTGCAAAGTATCAGAGTCTATACCAAACCTGGGCTCGATCCTTATGAAATCTACCTTAAGCTCCTTTGCTGCACCTATAAGCGAATCTAGTGCTTTGGTGTATTCTTCTTGAGATTTTGCGGTTGGACCATAACTGCACATCAGGTATTTGAGTCCATGGCTCTCTCTTACAAAGGCTAGCCATTGCCAGCCATCACCCTCATCCCAGACCGCTTTTCTCTTCAAAGACCCCTGGAACTGAGCCCATGGCCTGCTCTGTAGAATGCTGCCGTCTACTTTTACCAGTCGCTCATCCCAGTCTTGGGGTAGTTCGCTTGTTTTCATAAGCACTATTGTACTCCAATTCTGCTCCATCCTGTATACTGTCACCGTGATTATTCTAGGTGTTGAATCTACTTGCGACGAAACCGCGGCGGCGGTTGTTAA
>CAZWEJ010000002.1:58952-64552 GCA_964632435.1 uncultured Candidatus Saccharimonadales bacterium | reverse complement strand
TGTATCTGATCAATCATGTTGAAGCACATACCTATGCCAGCTTTTTGAATGGAGAAGATCCCCAGCTCCCTCTTCTGTCACTAACAGTATCTGGAGGACACACCCAGCTGGTGCTTTTTGAAGACCACGGAGAATATAAAGTTCTCGGTAGAACTCATGATGATGCCGTCGGAGAGGCGTTCGATAAGGTTGCGAAGATTTTGGGTCTCCCCTATCCCGGCGGGCCTTCTATAGCAGCAGCCGCCGAGAAAGGTGATCCTAGTGCTTTTAAGCTACCTGTGCCAAACCTAGGCAAAGAAAGTTTAGATTTCAGCTTCAGCGGATTAAAAACCGCGGTTTTACGTGCAGCCCAGACAGCTGCAGGTAGAGACTTCCGCACTCCTTCTTATGAAGTACCAGGCCTTTTGACTGATCAACAGAAGAACGATTTAGCCGCGAGCTTCCAAGAGACGGCAGTAAACATTCTTTACTCCAGGGTCAAAGCCGCTGCAGAGAAATACAACCCTAAAGCCATTGCCATAGGTGGAGGCGTTGCAGCCAACCAGTCGCTCAGAGCTAAGATGGCGGATATCCCTGGCCTACTCCCCTATCCGTCGATTGAGCTATGCACAGACAATGCCGCAATGATTGCAGCCTTAGGATGTTTTCACGCGAAAACACAAAAAACAGCATCTCCTCTTGATGCCAAAGTTGACCCTGTTTTATCAATGTAGTTCTTAAGATTAGTCTCTCCTATGATAAAATTAGCGCTATGAGAGAGATGGAAAAGGCTTACGAGCCACATAAATACGAGCACGATATTTACCAGAAATGGGAGGAGTCGAGTGCCTTCAAGCCCACTGACGACCCAAATAAGGAGCCGTTTACCATCTTGATGCCACCTCCTAATGCGAATGCTGATTTGCATATCGGGCACACTCTATCAACAGCTCTACAGGATCTAATGACTCGATATGCGCGCATGCAAGGTAAAGCCGCTCTATTTCTGCCAGGAGCTGACCATGCTGGCTTCGAAACCCAGGTTATGTTTGAGCGTCATCTGGAGAAAGAAGGCAAATCTAGGTTTGATTACTCGCGTGAGGAACTCTATCAACAGATATGGGACTTCGTTCAATCCAATAAAGGCCGAATGGAAGACCAGCAGCGCAGAATTGGTGCATCTGTTGATTGGTCGCGCAACACCTTTACACTAGATCCACATGTAGTCCGTACTGCCCACGAAACCTTCAAGAAGCTCTGGGAGGATGATCTGGTTTATCGCGGAAAGCGAATCGTAAATTACTGTACATTCCATGGAACCGCCTTCTCTGATCTGGAAGTCGAGTATAAGGAAGTTCAAGGCCATCTATGGCACATACGCTACCCTATTGAGGATACAGGCGACCATATCGTGATTGCTACCACTCGACCAGAAACAATGCTGGGAGATACAGCTGTAGCAGTACACCCTAATGACGAACGATATACCAGATTTATCGGAAAGCTGGTTTCTCTTCCAATAGCTGGCCGCAGCATACCAATTGTCGCCGATGAAGGGGTTAATCCTGAGTTCGGTACAGGTGCCGTTAAGGTAACTCCTGCTCATGATCCTCTCGATTTTGAGATCTCCGAACGACATAATCTACCCCAGATTGAGGTGATCAACAAGCAGGGCAAGATGTCAGATAGCGCCCCTGAAAACTATCGAGGCCTGGACTTTAAAGCTGCAAGAAAGAAAGTTCTTGATGAGCTAGATCAGGGTGGTTTTCTTGTGAAAACCGAAGACTACACTCACTCTGTTGGACACTGCTATAAGTGCGGGAACGTTATACAGCCTCTGGTTATGGATCAGTGGCTAATCAGGGTTCAGCCTCTGGCTCAACGCGCAATTCAGGCTCTTGAAGAAAACCAGATTGAGATTTACCCTTCCAGCAAGAAAGCCGTACTAATCCAATGGTATGAAAACCTAAGGGATTGGAACGTTTCTCGACAGATTGTATGGGGTATCCCAATCCCCGCATTTATATCTGATGATGGCGACGCCATAATCGATATTGATGCAAATGACGATCAAATTGAACGTGATGGCAAAACGTACTACAAGGATCCGGACACCTTTGATACCTGGTTTTCATCTGGTCAGTGGCCAGAAGTAACTCTCAAATATCCAGATAGTGAAGATTTCAAACGGTTCTACCCTACATCTGTTATGGAGACAGGTGCAGATATTCTCTTCTGGTGGGTTTCTAGAATGATAATGCTCGGCCTATATCTAACGGATGAGGTACCTTTCAAAACTGTGTACCTGCATGGATTGATCACTGTTGGTAAGCAGAAAATGAGCAAATCCAAGGGCAATTCCCTTACTCCTACTCCCCTTCACGAGAAGTACGGAGCGGATGCTCTTAGAATGGGCCTGATCGCCAACAGGAGTGCGGGTCAAAACCAGTCATTCAGCGAAAAACGAGTGGAAACCTATCGTAATTTCTGTAACAAACTATGGAATGTTTCCAGATACAGTCTTGGAAAAATTGAAGACTTTGATGGTAAGTTCGAGATTAAGTCCTCCGCCGATGCTTGGATTATTGACCAGATCGATCAAAAAACTATACAGATTACAGCAGCTTTAGATTCGTACAGGTTTAGTGAGGCTCAGGAGCTACTCTATTCCCTCCTTTGGGACGATTTCGCTGATTGGTATGTTGAAGCCAGCAAATACAGTCCAAATGAAGGAGTTCTGGCTTATGGTTTAGAGACGATCCTCAAGCTTTCCCACCCATTCGCTCCTTTTGTGTCAGAGGCAATTTGGCAGTTTTTGCCTTGGCAAAGCGGAAATCTTATAGTTGAGCCTTGGCCAAAGGCTACCACCGGGACAGGTAATGATAATGCATTTACGAATATTATGGCTTTGGTAAGCCAAATTCGTACTATTTCGGCTGAATTATCTCTTCAAAAACCATCTATTCATATTTCGTCGGGAATCGAAGAAGGGGAGTGGGGGATTGTAAAAGGACTCGCCAGAACTGGCGAAATAAAGGCTGGAAAACCAACTACCGGAATTAGAATTCAATCAACTTCATTTGAAGCCTGGGTTGAGGCAGAGCAGGGGACTGTAGAAAAGTACATCGACCTCATACATAAGCGTTTCGATGAAGCTAATGCTTATTTACAGAGGCTCGAAAAACAGCTCGATAACAAGAGTTATGTTGAATCTGCGCCAGCCGAGTTGGTTGAAGAAACACGCAATCGCCAAGCCGATACTAAACTGCTAGTATCTCAATTAGATGAGCAACTCAAGTCGATCAAGCAATAAGAAATTTTTAAGCATAGCCATTTCAACAATGCTTATGTTTTCGGTGCTGTCGGTGTATTTTGCATACCAAGCCAAGGATTATGCTGCTGACCGTGCCATGGTGGTAGCCAATCTTAGTCGCAGCGAAACACTCAACCCTGTCGTAGGGTTTAAGGCTGCAATGCTGCTGGATCCGGCGAACCCCGAATACGCAAGGGATTTAGCGATTCAATATCTTGAGGATTCACAACCTCAAGCAGCCTATGACTTAGTTCAAAACCAAAACGATCCAGACTCCGCAATTGTTGCTTCTTATGCTTCGTTGGAAATGGATAGGGGAGGGGAGAGTGAGAGACTCAATCAATGGCCAGACAATCAAAGAGCAAAAGAGCAGCTCGAGCTAATTCAAAAACTCAAAACTCAAAGAGAGCTGGCATTTGCCAAGGAGCTATATGAAAAAGGGCTTCCAGAAACTGCCTTGCGCGTGGCCGCAAACTCACCCGCCTCCATTTCTAAAGAGCTGTTAATTGCACAGATCTATGTAAACAAGCCGGGGAATAGGGAAGAGGACCTCACAAAAGCACTTGAAGCAGTTGATCGTGGACTCAAGATAGATGGGTCTAGAACTAGCCTTCATGAGTTAAAGAGAACCATCTTTGTAATTCAGGAGAACGAAGAGGGGGCTAAAGCCGAAACGGAGATACTTGAGCGCCTCCAAAGCGGCAAGCTTTAGGAATAATTGCTGTTAGCGGGGCTGGGTGCCCCGCTTGAAGAAGTAACCGCTAGGCTACCTCTTCGCAGGCTTTGAGCCTGGGTGAGACCGCTTCTTCTGAACTGGAAGCTTTGTTCGCGCCTCAATAGCCATTAGAACCTTGTCGGACATTGACTGTCGACTTGCTTTCTTTGACTTCTGAGACTCTCCGGAACCCTTGCTTGAGTTACGTCGATTTCTTGAGGGCATTATCTCCTCAGATGGAACTTACGGGATGGTGACGGGCTTCGGCTCGAAGATGCGCGAATCGCTGTTGGCGTAAACCAACTTGGGCGACTCGCTCTTCTTGCGCCGGCGCTTCTTTGCGTTCTCGTTGGAACTGCTCTTCAGAAACGCCGAAAAGACCTCCGGGATAATGTTTAACCATCCCGACACAGAAAAGAACGACATATATCTCCTTAACGCCGATGTTTTGTCTTCACCTTTATAAACTTTTTCACCCCCTAAGTTCACTAAGCTGAAGACAAATTTTGAATGTTCGAACAGATTACAGGTTAACAAATATGTCCTTCTGAGTTGCTTGTTCAAATTACAAAAATAAGCATAAATTTTTAAGGATCTTCGTGCATGAGTCTATTTTTATGGCGGAGGGGGTGGGATTCGAACCCACGAGACCCTCTCGGGCCTGCCGGTTTTCAAGACCGGTACCTTCAACCACTCGGTCACCCCTCCGCAAGCAGAACCAATGTAATATACGTGAAAATGCTATTTTATTCAAGAAAATTGTGTTTACCAGCAAGCTGGTTCATAATTAATTTAAGGCACACTTAAAGCTTTTTATGAATCCAAACGAACAACAAGCAACACAAGAAATAGCTCAAGGTCAGCAGGCAGCAGATGCTCCTGAGAGTACACCCAGTCACGACAATTACTCCTGGGAAGCATCAGAGTACATCTACCACGAGAAGTCAGCAGGCTGGTACATGGCTTTGTGGCTTATTGCAGCTGTGCTATGCGGAATTCTTGGCTTCCTGCAGCAGTGGCTCAGTATAGCAGTCGTAGTCGTAATGGCTATCGCAATTATGGTTTATACAAGAAAGCACCCCCGCACCCTTCAATACACTCTAAATGCGGACGGAATTATTATTGAGCGCAAGGAGCTCCCATACACCAACTTTAGAAGCTTTAGCATTTTGCAGGATATGGCTTGGTACTCGATTGATCTTGAGCCGGCCAAGAGGCTTGTACCTCGTCTGACTTTGATTTGCGAAAACGATGATGTTGAGAAGATTGAGCAGATACTAAGTTCGCATCTTCCACGTGTTGATCGTGAGCTCGACTTCATAGAACGAGCTAGTCGCTACCTTCGCTTTTAGGCTTCAAATACTCCTTAAGATATGCTAATCTTTATCAGTTCCTTAAGCGTGCGCTCGTAGCTCAGCTGGATAGAGCGTCAGTTTGCGGTACTGGAGGTCGCAGGTTCGAATCCTGCCGAGCGCGCCAGGAATCATAGGCTTGAGGGAATTTGGAGAGGTGGCCGAGTGGTTGAAGGCGCCGCTCTCGAAAAGCGGTATACCGGAAACGGTATCGTGGGTTCGAATCCCACCCTCTCCGCCA
>CAZWEJ010000002.1:0-58852 GCA_964632435.1 uncultured Candidatus Saccharimonadales bacterium | reverse complement strand
GAAAAGCGGTATACCGGAAACGGTATCGTGGGTTCGAATCCCACCCTCTCCGCCAGCAATAATTAAGGAGCGCCCCTCAGCATCATGCTTTGGGGCGCTTTTACTGCACGATCCAGCGGTCCGTTTACTTACTGCGTACGGCAGGGGTCGGGCGGTGCGGGAACGAAGGCGGTGAGCTCGATAGGTGCAATGAAGGTGAAGCGGACGCAACACTCGTCGTCGCGGTAGTAACTGGTGTGAACGGCAATCCCACGAGGAGGATCACTGAAAGCCAGCTCAAGCTCATTACGGTCGTTTGGGGGATCAGCGAAGTTGGTGATGGCCAAGAGGCCTACTCCTTTCCATGATTGCTACCTCGGCATCATGGAAACCTCGCCATCCTTTAGGTACATTTAGTCGTCTCCTTGTTTGGGCAACGACTCTTACAAGCACAGTATCCTTCTTCAAAATGATTATGTCAAACACTTCTTTTGCATTGATCAGAAAGGCTCATTCCTGTATGATCTCATCTGTAGCCACAACATGGAGAGGTACCCAAGTGGCTGAAGGGGCGGGTTTGCTAAACCTGTAGGGGGGAGCAATCCCCCGCGAGAGTTCGAATCTCTCCCTCTCCGCCAGCAATTATTTAATCTTGAGCCAATGCCGCAACAGTTACTTCTTTTGCGCCGGCTGCTCTAAGTAGGGAAGCGCATGCGGCGATAGTAGCTCCCG
Source organism: uncultured Candidatus Saccharimonadales bacterium (assembly GCA_964632435.1). Taxonomy (GTDB): domain Bacteria; phylum Patescibacteriota; class Saccharimonadia; order UBA4664; family SCTI01; genus CAZWEJ01. Next base: position 58,141 of record CAZWEJ010000002.1, on the reverse strand, counting down.
TAGTTATAACGTCGTCCACCAATAAAACGCTCCCAGGTGCATGTTGAGAAAAATTGAATTGTTTTTTGGCTTGCGAAAGCCTTTTTTCACGATTTTGACCAACTTGGCGATTAGAGTTAAGTCTATATAGAATGCTACTAGATTCAATATTGAGCAGCTTCGACATACACTTGGCTAATTCTTTTGTATGATCAAAACCTCGTTGCCTAATGCGTGAAGGGGAAGTGGGAACCGGAACAATTATGTCAAAATCGTCGGCTTTGGAATTAATTCGTTCTGCCAATAGCTTAGCAGCTGGCGCAAGCATGTATTTCTGATGAGTAAATTTGATGCCACCAACAACGTCTCTCAATATGCCGGTGTATAGTCCTGCCACGTAAATTTCATGCACGCCGGTTGTTAGTTTGCACTCGTTGCACACCAACTTTTTATTGTGCTTTTTACAATAGGTGCATCGCGGTAGCGGTGGCTCAATTTTTCCAACGCAGGCTGCGCACAACTCAATGCCTTCGCGATTGCAACCAACGCAGAGCGGGTGAGCGATAAGTCTGGCCAATTTGCTCAACATGCATTTAGCCTAACTGAGCCACATTAATTAATGATTACGCGTCAATTAATTAAAAAATCATTAAAATTGAACTATTTATTTCGTCAAAACGGCTGTGCTGTTGCGCTCCTATATGAGATGTGCATATAATATGCTCAAGACGGGTGGAGACGCATAGAGGGTATCGACCTCGCCCGCATAAGTAAGGGAGAACTGTGGTGGCAAAGAAGACCAACGATGAAAGCGTCTTACAGGATGAATTTCTGAACGACGAAGAAGTAAACGGAGACTGGCTAAACGAAGAGGCAGGAGATGCCGAGGTTGAAGGCCAGCTAGCAGTAGATGTCTATCAGACGAAGGAAAGCGTAGTTATTAAGGCTCCTATCGCGGGTGTTGATCCCAAGAACCTTGAGGTTGCTATCGCTGAGGACGTAGTTACTATTCGCGGCGAGCGAGTAGAGGAGAGCGTTGTTGAGCGCGAGAACTACTACGTACAAGAGTGCTACTGGGGAGCATTTAGCCGATCAATCATCATGCCAGTTAGCGTAAATGCCGATAAGGCAGAGGCTAGCCTCAAGAATGGTGTGTTGAGCATCGCTATACCAAAGATCATTCAGGATAAGGTCAAGAAGATCCGAGTAGTAGCCAGTTAAGTTAGTTTTTGTTCAAGTACTAAAGCGGCCCCGTAAGGGGCTTCTTTAGTGGTGGAGGAAGTTGGTTGGAGGCGTTGGAAGTTGACAATGGAGCAAAAAGAAACCCGCCGAAGCGGGTAGTCTTTAAAATAGAGTGAGTTTTCTAAGTTGTTGGAGTTGCACTTAACTGCGTGGTAACAAAGTTTACAATCGCAAATGCAAGAAGTGCAACTACAATTCCTATTATGGAATAGAGAATGGTACTTTTTGCACTTTCGACCCTCTTCGAATCGCCGGCAGATATGACATATTGTAATCCACCCCAGATGAGCATGATAACAGCAACCGCTCCCACCAAGAAAATGAGAACGTTTGAAACTGTCTGGAAGACTCCTCCCGTTGCGAACAATGATTCAGGTTGTGATGTTGCCTTCGCGCAATCTGCGCCACCTGTTGCTCCTCCTGTTTGAGGGTTACAGGTTGGTTCTGTTTGAGCTAGAGCCGCAACCGGCATAAAAGTACCTAGATAGATAGCTCCTTTTCCGGCTTTTTCTATAGCTGATGATACTGATAAATTCATTTTTTTCCTTTTTATGGTTAATTCCTATCTTTGAGCCGAGTATACCACGCTCCAGATTAAAATCAAACCTGTTATGCTTTATTTGAGTTGGGTGGTTATAAAACGCACAATAGCGTAGGCAAGGATTGCTACTATCAACCCAATGATGCCATAGACTATTGTATCCTTTGCCTGCTTAACTCTTGCCGGATCTCCCGTAGAGGTAATATACCTAAATCCACCAAAAATTATCACTATTACTGCTACTGCACCTGCTAAAAAAAGTAAAAGGTTGGTTATTGTATCAATCTCTTGCCATAGATTTGTTGGCACAACTTCTTTTCCTTCCGCATTTACCGGTGGTTTCGTTGAGTCAACGCCTTCGCCTAATTGGGCAAGGGCAAAAGAGGGAAATAATAACAAGCTATAAATCACAAATTTGGTTTTTCTCATTAGGTTCCTGTTAATTGCCACACAAGGCTATTTACGATTGCGTAAGCGAAAATTGCGATGATCAACCCAACAATACCGTACAAAATAGTATCTTTGGCCTGTTTAATTCTCATTGCATCGCCAGTGGAGGTTATATACCTAATGCCACCTATAATAATGACGATAACAGCTATAGCTCCCGCTAGAAATAGAAGTAAATTAATAATATCCGTCAGATAACTATCTGCGCCAGTAAGTGTTTTTCCGGTTTTAGGTACACACTTTTCATCTGGTCCCGTTCCAACAACTTGATTATTGCTCCCTGTGCACAATTGTTTTTCGGTAGCAGTTAAAGCAGCAAGACTGGACACTGGCGAGAAGAGAGTAGCTGTGAATGTTAGCGTCAATAAAACAGATAAAAGTTTCTTCATTAACTCAGCCTCGATATTACAAAGCTTACTAGCGCCTGTGCCACGATAGCAACAATAAGCCCAGCTATGGCGTAAAAAATAGTATCTTTAGCTTGCTTTATTCTTGTGGCGTCTCCAGTAGAGGTAATATAACGAATGGCCCCGATCAACAGAAAAATAACTGCTATAGATCCAATTATAAAGAAAAGCGTTGAGAGGATCCTTTCTAGTGAGGCATCGAGCCCAGCCTTAGTGCAAGCTCCACCAACCGCCTGGGCACCCTCACACTGAGAGTCTGTATCAACTGCAAGGGCTGATGCAGGAATTAAGGTTTGAATTAGTGCTGCTGAGTATAAAAGTTTGGTTTTCATGGTTGCCGAAATATACCTATTACATAATCGGATATTGGGATTGCTAACGCAACAATTACTAATCCGATAATTGAGTATAACACGGTATCTTTTGCCTGTTGAATTCGAGCAGAGTTGCCGCTTGATGTGAGGTACCGAATGCTGCCAAGGAGAAGGAAAATAAGACAAACGATTCCGGCGGCGTAAATAAACCCATTTAATAGAGTTTTTATATACCCGGCTCCACTTGGATCCCCTTGAACTTTATCAAGAAGCTGCCCACCCGGATTCTGACCTTCACAACCAGCTGGCGGATTGGCTTTCTTTTCGCCTGGATCCAGATTCTTTTGAGCATCATAAAAGCTTTTACAAATGCTTGTATTGATGGCGTTCTCGGCAGAGGCAACTGCCGGAATTAACGAAATACACCCTAAAGCAAATATTGATATAAATATATATCTTTTAAAAAAGTTAACCATTACCAAAATTGTATCTGTTGCAATCTGTGGTGTAAAGCTACTTGGGACTGAATTCTAACACATAACCTACTATAAGCGGGGCTAAAATTGAAACCGCCAAACCAATCACGGCATAAAGCACGGTACTTTTTGCCCCCTTAAGCTTTGCCGGATCTCCCTCGGAAGTAATGTAGCTGATTCCGCCAATGATCAAGAAAAGCACTGAGAGTACACCAGCTATGATCCCTAGTATATTAACTATATTTGTGGCAACAGTGGTAAATGATTGGTCCACAAACCCAAGTGTTTCCGCCTTGTCTAGCTTACAGTAGTCCTGTAATTTACCGCTCGAGTCATAGCACTTGTCAGCCGCTCTTGCTGCAGGCACAAAAATAAAGTATGCAAGCCCCATAAAGCCTAGTGATATCTTTTTCATCCTAAAAGCTGCCTTGCAAAGAAATTTACTAATAGGTAGGACCCGGCCGCGAGCACAAGGCCAACGACGGCATTACGCATACCACTTTTTGCAGATTGAACTCTTCCTGGATCACCCTGAGACGTAATGTACTGTATTCCTGACCATGAAATAAATATCACAGCAAGAACTCCTGATAAGAAGAGGCCTATTTGAATAAGGTTGGCAAGAATTATTAGGAAGTCATTAATGCTATCGAATTTGTCTACACCCCGATATAAACTTGGTACCACCTGTGCTAACTTCATGTACGAAATACTCCAACGCCTTCGGGTATTATCAACCTAAGAACTGCAAACATGATAGCAAATAGAACTAAGGCGGTAAGAACTGCCTTGATTAGATTTTTTGCTTCCTTTACATCATCGGGGTTCCCTCCGGACGCAATATATCTAATGCCCGCGAAAACAAGTATTGCAACTAAACTCAGGGCGAACATAGCAATTGCGAATTGCAGAAAAATTGAGATCATAGCAAAAATAGGATTCTGGCTTCCGCTACCAATACAGTTTGTATCTGGACCAAACACTCCACTGACTGGCACACCACCTTTTTCTCTACACTGCTTAGCAGTAAGTGCGGATAGCTTAAATCCGTTTTCGGATTGCACACCATAAGAAAAGGCTTTAACTGGCGCAGTATTTAGTGCTGTAAAGAGCACTACTATTGCAAAAAGTATTATTTTTTTCATTGCGCTTATTCTATTACAGATTTGACCTTTTTTACACACCAGATGCATTCCATCAAAAAATCTATTACACTTATGCTTATGAAGGTGGGCCTTATAAAAAGAACCGTTTTTGCACTCATTGGTGCAATTGCATTCTTACTTATCCCTCAGCTTGCAACTCAGGCTCAAGCTGAGGAAATGTACATCTTTGCCTATGACAAAGATCAAGCAGGAATAATTAAAGAGGCCATAAGATCTGGAAATCCAGCTGGATTAAGAAACGCCACAATCCACGCCGTCGGGTGGGGAAAACAGGGTCAAAAATATGACTTTTTACTAGCAAACGGTTCTGAAGGTTATAACAAGAATACCAAGATTGCTAAATATCGCGGTGAAATAAATTGTTATGGTTCAGGCGATGAGTCGGATCAGATAATGGAGACTCATTGGTTCGACGTAGACATCCAACTAAGTGAGAATTTTGATTCTAAGGAGAAATTTACAGGAAAAATTGTTGCTTCTACGCTAACTGCAATTGGTCGAAATTGTGCCCCTGATGGCCTTAGCGGTCGTGGCGGGGAAAAAAATATCCAAATATTAAACGCTACTAAGGGAGATGTACTAGATAGATTTAAAGCAAGGGTAGGCCAAAGAAACAGTAATGACTCTAATGACTCAAATGACTCCGGAGCATCCCCTGAGGAAGAAGCTCAAAATGCCTGTACAACGGAAGGAGGATTCGGCTGGGTCGTCTGTGGATTAATAAAGGTTTTCTCAGAGTTTGTAGGCTTTGTTGAGACAAAACTAATTGCCCCTATGTTTGAAGTGGATCCGCTTTCCTTCAATACAAGCTCTAGCGATAACCCTCAATATGCAGCTTGGAATGTGATGAGAAGTCTAGCAAACGTATTCTTTGTAATCGTATTTATGGTGGTAATTTTTGGAAACCTGTTTTCCATACAAGCCTACAACGCAAAGAAGATATTACCGAAATTAATCGTGGCGGCAATATTGATTCAGATGTCATATGTCTTAATGGCAGCTGCAATTGATGTCACAAATATTCTGGGCAAGGGCTTGCGTGATATCGTGGTCGAAATAATGCCCAATATTAGATATGAGGCAGCTGGAGAAGCGAAGATTATCGGCGGTTTTGTAATGTTCGGTGCGGCAACATTAATAACTATTGCGCTTACCGCACAAATTGCCGCTGTTGGTGTTTTTGCGGCGGCTCTGCCGATGGTTATAGGTATAGCGGCGGTGATGTTAACACTTGTTTTAAGGCAGGTACTCTTAGTTTTACTGGTTTTGAGCGCCCCTATAGCTATTGCAGCAATGGCACTACCAAATACCGAAAACTTGTTTAGAAAATGGATGGACCTCTTTATTAGGCTACTCTTGATGTATCCACTAATTATTCTTCTTTTTGCAGCGGGCCGAATTGCAGCAATATCTGCATTAAGCGTTAATTCGACAGTGGTTGTTCAGTCTATAGGTCCAATTGTTGCAATGCTATGTTTGGCACTTCCGCTGCTTGCCGTTCCATTCACATTTTCATGGGCAGGAGGAATGATGAAAAAGATTGGGGAGGTTACCACTAAAGCTGGTTCAAAAGCTAGTAAAGGTATCCAGGGAAGCGATTGGAATAAAGATCGAATCGAAGACAGAAAAAATCGGGCTCTTAGAGCTTACAATCCCAATATCACTGGCTTCAGTCCAAAAGCTAGATGGCAAAATAAAATTGCGGGAGGAGGCTTTTTATGGAATTCCGCTAAGGCCAGAAACCGAGTGGGGACTGCTCAAAACAAACTATTTGATCAAGATCAGAAAGCCGTTGAGAGGCAGTTCGAAAACGACACCGCAAGAAGTAGTTTTCCACAGAAAAAGAGCCTCCTTACTGCCATTGCAAGTGGAACAGCTAAGGGCTACAGAGCAGATGCAGCTTCGAGAAAATTCGCAATTAAGAAATTAGCACAATACAGAGACTATGAAACCATAAGAAGTATGCTTGCAGCACCAGGTGGGCAGCAGTTGTACGGAGATGCAGTCAACAGTGCCTATGGGGATATTGATAGCGCTGCTCCCGATATCACAAGGGGCAGCGGTGGATTCGAAGCATTGAGTTCTATAAAGCCAGGTGACTTTGGAGATCTAGACCCTACTACTATAGAAAGATATGCTCGAGGGGATAATATGGGGAGCGGAGAAACACTTGAGCAAAGACACGCTAATATAGGTGCAATATTCGATTCTATCTCTTCAAGCCCTGGCTTAAGAAGCAATTTCAATCGTAGAGCACTAGGAACATTAAAAGAGCTTGCGGACAGGGGTGAACTAGGACAACACAGTAGTCATATAGCAGGACATATGCAATATGTGAGTGGGTCCTCAGCATTGCCTGCACACGCGGATCCATCTACTCGCCGTGATCAAGCAGGGGTAGAGTATAAGCGACCAGATGCCTACATCACCGGAGCCCCAACCGCTCCTGGTTCCGGATCAGGACCAACAAGACCCGGCTCAAATACCAGCGGCGGCACAGTAACCTTCACTTCGTAGCTCTCCTTGAATCTGTCCAACAGATAAGGTACTATTATCTATTCGTCTTAATGAGGTAATAGCATCTTAATGCGGCTGATTCAAACCTGGGCGCTAGCTATTTTTTTGGTCTTGATTCAACCATCAATCGGCCATATTTTTAGCCACAGTGCCGCTTCACATGAGGCATCGGTATTTACCGGTGGGTATGCCTTTGCTCAAGCACCACTTGGAGAGACCCCACCAGAAACAACCATACCAAACACCGAGGCACCTCCACTTGTTGAGGCTCCGGGGAGCAATAAGCCTCAAAACAAACAAGACCTCAAAGACCAGGTAAAAGATAATTACGAAACCTGTAGTGAACAAAACGGTCGACTTGCTTTTATGATGTGTCCCATCCTAGACAACGTTGCAAACATTATGTCTGATGCAGTAACGGACATGATGCATCAATTCTTAGAAGTTGAGCCGTTAAAATTTGAGGGCCCAATTTACGAAACATGGAATGCTGTGAGGACTCTCGCAAACATTTCATTTGTGATTATTTTTATGGTAATGATTTTTTCGTATATTATTCCGAGCAACTTGGATTCATACAACTTTAAGAGTATTCTGCCAAAGCTTGTTGCTGCAGCAATATTTGTTCAAGCCTCATACTTAGTCTCGGCAATCATTGTTGATATAGGCAATATCCTTGGCCAGGGCGTTGGTGCAATAATAAATTCTGTTGTTGGAGGCGGCACATCACCCGATGCCTTTAACTCGGGGATGATAATTGAAAATGTTGCGACTGTATTCGGAATTGTCACATTGTCTGTTTTGCTATTACTCGCAGCTCCTCTAGCTGTTCCGATCGCGCTTATGGTGGTTGTTTCGGTAGCAGCTTTCATCTTTACTTTGGCGATGCGCTACTTTTTGATCGGGTTATTTATAGTTGTTTCGCCTTTAGCTTTTGCAGCATGGGTACTGCCAAATACAGAAAAGTACTTTAATCAGTGGCTAAAATCATTTGTGAAGATTTCTTTAATGTACCCGATAATCATAGGGTTGCTTGCGGTAGCGGCTAATGTCGGTTCGCTAATTCCACTTACAGCAGAATCTGGAGGAGCTGGGGGGAGTGTGTCTCAGAATATTGCAACATCTCTCATAAAAATATTGATACTTGTGGCAGCATTTGGCGCTGTTACTCAATCTTTCAGATGGGCCGGTGGATTTATGAGTGCAGCTGGTTCCGCAATTGATGATCTTGGGAAGAAGGGTCGTGGAAAGATCAAAGACAGCCAGATGTACGAGGATGCCAAAAACAAAACCAAGAGCCGACAACTCAAGCGTGTAGGCAAGGTGGGAGATAAATTAAGTAGTTTGACAGGTAGCGACAATAAGGTAGTGAGCACTGCAGGAAAGGGCATGTATCACGCGGGTACGTTACTTCTTGCGGGCCATAGTGGTAGCTCCCTCGCAAGACAACGCGATGCTTCAAAGCTTGTTAAAAAGTACTCCGACGAACTTGGCGATATGAAAGAAGCCGACATGATGAATCAGCGCCGTGCGCTTATGAGCTATTACGGAGATTCGACTCAGAAAAAGGAAGCCTTAAGTGGACTCAAGGCAAATGGCGGCGAATCACTCCTTGGATACACGAGAACATTTGAGGGAAGGCAGGCCATGGTAAGGAGATTGGCGGAAAATAACTTGCTCGGCACAGAGGTTTCTAACGCTGTTCAAGGTTTTGGCCACCCCGAAGACTTTAAGATGGTCCTTAAAGAAAATGGCAAGAATCTTCCTAAATCTCCAGGACAGTTTGCTCGGTTTGATAGCGACATACCGACTAAGGTAAATCCTTTAACAGGAGACCCAACAATTATGGGAGATGTAAATTCAGGTATGGCAAAGAGCTTCCTTTCCGGGCTCACACCATTTAAGGTTGCAGGTGACGATTTCAAAATCGATAACTTTAACATTGCTGCAGATAATACTCCTAATAGTTCGCCAACCGCTAAGCGAGTTTCGGCACAGTGGGCTCAAGTTCTAGGCGAATACCTTCCACACTCAATTGAAGACAACTTTGACCCAGCCGACAGAAGGAACTTTATGGGGGCGGATAAAAGAGCGGCACTTCTTAAAGCGATGGCGCGTAATAAAGCATCGTTTACCGATACAGCAGAGGGTCAGCGCAAGTTCAACGAGATTATGGCAATGGTAAATGCAAATATTGCATCCCATAGAGACGCGATTCACCTACTGGAGCAGGAGGATGACTGGGCGGACATTGAATATCGATTGGGCCTTTAGATGGTGGCATCTGGGAAGATATCACTGTAAAATAAGCATAAGAATTGAGGAGGGTGATGGGCACCTATAAGGTTCCACAGAATGTTGAGTCAGAGGATAAAATCCTCGGACCTCTTTCGCTCAAACAGTTCATATATGCTCTCATTGGGATTGGATATGGCTTTATTACCTTTGCGCTCCTTCAACAGGTTATATTTCTATGGGTGATCATAGGAATACCACCGGCCCTCTTCTTGCTGGCACTTGGACTTTATCAAAAAGAGGATCAACCTCTAGAAACATACGTAATTGCCGTAGCGTCGTATTTTACTCGACCCCGAATTAGGTTTTGGGAAAAGGAGCCGATTGCCGAAGTATTTCGAGTCGAACCGCCGCCTCCAAAGCAAGAAATAATGCAAAGGGACCCGGGTGAAGTCAGAAGCCAGCTGCAACAGCTAGCTGAACTTGTTGATACTCGAGGCTGGTCAGCAAAAGAGCCAGAGGTGCAAGAACCTGAGGTCGTACCGGTTGTAGACCTGCAGGGAAGAATTGGCGCCGAAGTATTGAGCCAGGCACCGATACCAGTAACTCCTGCTGAGCTAATTTCTCCTCAGCCCCAAAGTCAACAAATTTATCCTTCGGTCACAAATGAAGACGATATTCTTAATAATAACTCCCAGTCTGCACAAGAATTAAACGTATTGATAGAAAATACTGTAAAAAGTGTGCGAGAGGAAGCGATGGAGAAAATGAAAAGCGTTCCTTCATCGCCAACTCCGACGCCGGGATCAACTATAAGATCGAGCAAAGCAAAAAAGACTGCGGCCACCTCAAACACAAGCGAAATGACAGCCCCCACATCTGGTGATATACTTAAGCTAGCTAATGAGGGCGGAGATTTAACGGTCGCACAAATTGCTGCCCAAGCGCAGCGTGTGCAAACAATGTCGGAAGGTCAAACGGTACAGGTTCGTTAATGGCAACACAAAATCAACCACAACAAAAAACACCACGTCCAAGCACACAAGACACCCTGCTCATATCTGAGATAAGGGATGGGATTGTTGTTATGCGCGACGGTAGTTTGCGAGCAGTAATAATGGGTAGCGCTATTAACTTCGACCTAATGAGCCCAAGTGAAAGGGATGCTGTTGAGTACGCATACCAAAGCTTCTTAAACTCGCTCCATTTCCCAATACAGATAATGATAAGGTCTCAAAAAATTGATCTCGAGGGATATATAGCCAAGCTTCAAAACCTACGCACTAATCAAGATAACGAGCTTCTCGGAATGTTGATGGACGATTACATTGCCAATATTCAGGCACTCGTCAATGAAGTTAACATAATGGATAAGCAGTTCTATGTCGTCGTTCCTTTTTTTCCACCTGCGATGGCGACTTTAAAGAAAAAGAACATTGCCAGTGGGCTTGCAGGAGTATTTAAAAAACAGTTAGTAACAACTTTGAGTGAAGCAGACTTTAAAGCATTTAAAGATGAACTTGCACAACGTGTACAGTTGGTTGCTTCTGGGCTAAGTCAAATGGGAATTCGGAATATTCCGCTAAACACCCAGGAGTTGATTGATCTTTACTACAACTCTTACAACCCAGATGTAGCAGCCAATCAGAAGCTAGTTGATGCCGGTCAAATTCAGACAGCGGCCGTCACAAAAGGCGAGGGTCAAACTCCGACCCAGTTGGCACAAGGAGGACCGTTCTAGTGGCTATGTTCGGAGGTAAAAAACAGGCGGCCAACGACCCCATTACTCTTGCCCAGCAACAGCGTATGCGTGAGCAGATGGAAGCCGAAGCGATCTACCGACAGGGAATTGTAAGTCTTCGGGACCTAATTGCGCCACCTTCAATTGAAATCGCGGGAGACCACATCAGGATTGGAACTCGATTCGCTCGTACGCTCTACGTTTACGGTTATCCTCGCCAAATTTTCACCGGTTGGCTTAGCCCGATCATCAATCTTGATGAGGTAATAGATATGAGCCTCTTTATATATCCGGTTGAAAGTCAAGTCGTACTTAATAATCTACGTAGAAAAGTAGGTCAGCTTGAAGCTAGTTACGCTATCAACCAAGAGAAGGGCAGGGTGCGTGATCCGGGACTAGAAGCAGCAATCTCTGACGCAGAGGAACTTAGGGATAAGCTACAAGTAGGAGAAGAGAGATTTTTCCGGTTTGGTCTATATGTAACCCTTTACGGTGACAGCTTAGATGATCTCAAGGACATCCAACGAAAAGTTGAAGGCATCATGGGTCAGTCGCTGGTCTATACTAAGCCCGCTACCATGCAGATGGAGCCGGCATTCAATTCAACACTGCCTTTGGCAGCTGATCAACTTGGTGTCGCGAGGAACATGAACACGGGCGCTCTTTCAACCAGCTTTCCATTCACATCTGCTGAGCTTAGTCGAAATGAGGGAGTTCTATATGGAATCAACCGCCATAATAATGGACTGGTTTTGTTCGACCGCTTCAGTCTTGAAAACGCCAACATGGTTGTATTCGCAAAGTCTGGTGCTGGTAAAAGTTTCGCGGTTAAGCTTGAGGCTCTTCGTAGCTTGATGCTTGGTACCGAAGTTATTTGTATCGACCCAGAGGATGAATATAGAGGACTTGCAGATGCAGTTGGAGGCAGCTACTTACGACTTAGTCTGGCGTCTCAGAATCGACTTAACCCATTCGATCTACCGCACGTTCTAGACAGCGAGGATGCGGATAATGCCTTAAGGGCTAACATAATTACCTTGCATGGGCTTCTACGATTAATGATGGGGTCAACATCCGCGCCACTTACCCCTGCAGAAGATGCAGACTTGGATGTAGCTATAATCAACACGTATGCCAAGGCGGGCATAACGAATGATCCTTTAACACATAACGCGACTCCGCCTACCATGAACGACCTATATAAAACCCTTGCCGAGATGAGTGGTAATGGACCAGCTTTGGCGCAAAGACTGCGTAAGTACACCAGTGGAACTTTCGCAGGAATCTTTAGCGAGCAGTCGAATGTCGATCTCTATAACAAATTCGTTGTCTTTAATATCCGCGATCTTGAAGAAGAACTAAGACCTGTTGGAATGTACATCATCCTTAATTACATATGGAACAAGGTTAAGGCCGACAAAAGGCGCCGTATATTGGTTGTGGACGAAGCCTGGCAGCTAATGAAATACGAAGACTCAGCCAACTTTATGTTCAGTATTGCGAAGAGGGCGAGAAAGTATCTTCTGGGGCTGACCACTATCTCTCAAGATGTGGATGACTTCTTGAGTTCAAGAATGGGGCGGGCAGTAGTGTCCAACTCATCATTGCAGCTGTTATTGAAGCAGGCGCCGAGCTCAGTGGATATTGTTGGTGAGACGTTCAAATTAACTAGCGAAGAAAAGGCGAGACTTTCTACATTTCCAGTAGGAGAGGGTCTATTTTTTGCAGGACTCAACCATGTTGTAATGCGAATAATAGCTTCTCAAACTGAGCATCAACTTATTAGCACTAGTCCTCAGCAGATAGCCCAGCAGCAGGCGGCAACAGAGTATCAACAGGAAGCGCAGGGTCAGGTAGGTCCTGCCGGAGCGTAATATTTTATGCGACCGGAAGATTACGAAAAGCTCGATGATAAAGAAAAGATGGGGGCTGAAAAGCCAGAGTCTTCTGGTCAAAAAACTAGCCCTAAAGATCTACCAGGAGGAGTATCAAATGATGCGCTGGCATCTAGAAAATCATCAGGCGAAGACGATTCTCCTCAAAGAGTAACAAGAAAAACTCAAGATAATAGTTCTGCTGGTGGTGTAAGGGCAGTGTTAAGACTGCGCCGAACTTATATTATCGGGGCAGCAATTATAGGATTTTCTACAGCTCTTCTTGCGGTATTTTTTGCTTTCTTAGCACCTTTCAAGCTTTCTTTTATGAAAGAGAACGTAGATGCAAAAAGAATGGCTCGACTTATGTATTTTATGGACCAAAGGAGCGATAGGTTTCTTGTTACCTTAATGAAGGCTGAGGTAGCAGGGGAGAAGGATGGCAAGAATCGATACTTCGAAGCAAAGGGTTGGTATAACGCCCCAAATCCTTTCACTCAATGGTATAAAGACATCCGAACTGATAAATTTTTTGAGGATCTAGAAAAGAAACAAGGCATTAGATTCATACGAGAATCCGACGGCATAGGTAAAGATAGACTGGTAACACTCAGAGTAAGAGGCGAAGATATTGATTTCAAGAATATCAGCCTAGATGATACTACCCAATTTGAGAGACTTGTTGAAGATAGGTTTGAATCTAACAAAGCTGGAAGAAGAGCTTTTAATGCTGCCATAAAAGAGAACACTAAAAGTTGGCAGGTTATTAAGCGATATAACCTTCGTAAGTGGGGATACGAACGCCTTGGCATAACTAAGTGGCGGTTCTTTGAAAACACAAGGGATAAAACAGACGACGCCGTAAAAAAAAGGTGGTCTAAAGCGGTGGCGAAACCATTACTGAGTGGACGTTTCAATAGATGCGTTTTTGAGGCCAAAGACTGTCCTGAAACATCAAACCCAAACGATGATAGAAACAGTTTTGCAAATGAAAGTATTGATCCCGACCTAGAATCGGATTTAGACCAAAGCTCTGAAGAATCAAGGGCAGGTACGAGTGAGCCAGATGGAGGCGGAAGAAAGCCTGCTGGAAAAATTTCGAGGATATTTGCCAGCAAAATAGTACAAAGGGCAATTCCGATAGCAAATGCCGCGAGTTATGTTGACACCGCCAAACAAATTGACTACCTACTAGGCGCTGACACAATGGGGCTAGTAAAGCTGATTGCAGTTATGAGAGCTGCAGAATACGCTTCTTCTTACTTCACCTTCGGAACAGTTACTGATCACCTTAAAGAAGGTGAGAAGGTTTCTTCAGAGGAAGTAAACTCATTCATGAAGATGACCGACGGTATTGAAAAAAGCGATGCTTATAAGGAAATAGCGGGTGTAGATGAATCCCCTGGAATAATAGGGAAAGCATACGCGCAAAATGATTCTCAGGATGATTACGATCAGGTCACCGATGCGATGAAGGTGTATTCAGACAACTCCAGAGCTGCAAATATTTCTGAAGTATATCAAAAAAGCCTTGGTAAAGTTGCTTCAAAATTCTTTGATTGGTACAACGGTTCGATTGTTGATCGAATTATTTCAGCAGTAATGGGTGCCATAAATTCTATAGTCGGTGAAGCTTCAAATGCGGGTATTTGGCTGTTTGGAAAAATTACAGGCGTAGATTTAAACCAGATGTTTCAAAGCTTCGTGACTAAAATTGTTGAATACCTTGGTGGCTCCCCTGTTTGCTCGGGGGAGGAGTCTGGTGGACGAATGATGAACTGCGTAGATGCAGGAGGAGCGGTGGTTGCCGAATCGCTCACGCAAACAATGGGAGGAGGACCACTGACAGATTCACAGGTTTCAAAGCTAAACCAAGATGCAAGTATTGCAAGATATGAAAAAGATATTGATAAAACCACGGTAGAAAAACTTACTTCCCTCGAAAATCCAAACTCATTGTTTTCTAGATTAGTTATGGCTACACCCTCAAATTATCAGGGTTTGTTAGGGCAAAGTACTAAAGCAATCAGCACAATATCTCCAAGAGGCATAACCAACTTTCTCGCATCAATGCCTAATATTATTTCAAGGATTACTACTGGCCCAGCTTTTGCTCAACAACAGGATGATAATCTGTATGGAGTAAAAAGATACGGATTCTCAGAAGACGATTTAAATAGTGAACCTTATAATAGCCAATCTAAATCCGAGTGTGACCAAGAGATTGAAGTCTTTAACAACGCTGTAGGAAAAGGCCAAGATCCACCAAGCAGCTTGTGCTTAATGGATGAAGCTGTGGCAAACAGTATGTCTTGCATGTATAGCGATGACGAAGAATGTGCCTCAGTGGGTTTCGTAGATTCGGGAGCAGAAGAAGACTCGTCAACAGGCGGAAGAATTAGTGGCGACCTTCAAGAGCTTGCGAAGAGAATGCTGGCAAATTCGAAAATAACGTATTGGACAAATAATGGAGTAAATACCCGGGACGTGGTTGTTGCGATGTCTGAAGGTAAAAAAGCTTATACTACATCAATGGATCCTTTTGCTGTTCAGAATAGGGAAGTTGACTTAAACCCTAATGTTTTAAGGTTCATATTAGATGTAGCTAGGGATCACCCAATAATGGTTAACGCACTCACTGACAAAGATCACAGCAGCACTTCTAATCACTACCGAGGGATAGCAGTAGACTTGAACTGTCAACCAGCTATTTCAGGTTCTGTCCTGGATAACACTGCTGAAAAATATAATGGTCACGATAATGGAGAAAGGTGTGATGCCGGCTATAGCCACTGGCATTACGACTTCCCAGTTAAATGAAAAAGTTGATTATCCCCATTGTTTTCGCAATTATTCTTTCCTCGATAAGTATCAATCGAACCTACGCAATTTCTCAAAATGATAGGCAGCGAGTCAATCTTGATACAACGCAATATGATAAGGACTTTGCATGTAATAATGGTGGCGAAGTGGTTGCGAGTGGATCAATTTCTCCTACTGTTGGAAAGGGCTTAAGGAAAGCTACTCAGGAGAAATTACAAAAGATTTTTGTTGCCGCTGGGAAGAAATTCAATGTAGATCCAAACTTTTTGGCTGCATTTTACTATGCTGAAAACTCAAGGACTGGTGATTCAACTAATAATGCCGACTCCGCCCAACCACCACCAACAACCGGTGATGGCAAATGGAGAGATCCCGCAAGACCATATGGTAATGGAGCTGACTGGCCGACGAACCAATTCGGTACTATGGGCGCCTTCCAGTTCATTCCAAGTACATGGGCAACTTACAAGGTTGACGGGAATGGCGATGGGAAAGCAGATGCTCAAGACTTGGTTGATGGTGCTTATGGTGCCGCAAAGTATCTGGCAGCAGTAGGGGGAAAAGTGGGAGCAAATGAGAATGAACTGAGAGCAGCAGCGTACGATTATAACCACAGCCAAGACTACGTTAATTCAATTATTAAAGCATATAAATACTTCAAAACTGGAGACCAATCATCTGTAAACGGTAGTGTTGGGGATAGCTGTGCGGGTTCAAATGGTGGAATTGGCTTAACCGCAGACGGTTTCGCATTTCCAGTAGTTGCAACAAAAAAAGATTATGGTAGCTCTTATCCAAGCGGCCTAACAAAACCGACTTGTAAAAATTCTGGCAATTCATCTAGCTGTCATCATGATTATTTTGCCGCCGATTTAGGTCCTAAGGAGGGTTACAAAGTCGTATCTGCAAAAGAAGGCACAGTAAGAAAAGTTAATGAGAAGCCCTGTACAGGAGGACCCGGAGGGTTTCCAGCAATACACATCGAAGGAGATGAGGGCAATTGGTTCTATTATGCACATCTAAAACCCGGGTCCCTAAAAGTAAAAGTTGGTGATAAAGTTAAAGCAGGGGACATCATAGCAACTATTGGGCCAGTTCAATGTGCTGAAAATACCATCCCTCATGTACATTTTGACGTTACAAAGAAAGGACAGGATAGTTACTTTGCCCGTCCAGGACCAGCAGCTAATGCCAATCTTATTGACCCTATGCCCGCAATTAATGAAGCTTATAAGAATTTACCCGATCGATGATAAGTAAAAGGTACATTTATGTAATTGTTACGATTGTTATAGTTGGCATATTTGTTTTTATTGCGTTCAATCTATTGTCAAAAGGTACTTTACAAGTCACCGCCTCCAATGAAACAGACGTTAGAATAATCAATAACAAAGATAATAGCGAAATACTTAACAAAAGAGGGTCTTTTAGTACTAGACTCAAGCCCAGTTCGTATACGGTATCTGCAAGCACTGCAACATCGCAATTCGAAAAAGTTTTAGATATAAAGGCAAGTAGCAAAGAAGAAATTAAAATACCAGAACTTAAATCCGAGCAGAGTTTAATACTATTCAATATAGAAGCTAGAGGAATAAACAAATACAAGGATACATTTCAGTATGTCGACAATAACAGTGATTACCTGATGTCGTTATCTGAAAAATCAACCCAACCATCCACAATAAACCTCAATCTTGGAAGAATATATTTTTACAATTGGGCAGATTCTAACCATGGGATATTTCTGGGTGACCGAAATGGTGACACCGTACTTTCATCTATGACCAATGGACAGTACAGACAATATGATACAGGTGGAAGGGTTGTAAATGCAGCAGCGATAAATAATGTCGGGGATATATTTGTTTCGTCAGGTAAAGAAATATTGTCCTATACAAATGGAGGGTGGAAAAAAGTTACTGAAACCATAATAGATTCTCCGACAGTTTCTGCTTCGGATAAGATATTATTGATATCAAGCGTCCCGCCTTCATCAGAAGAAAGCATTTCTAATTTTAAGCACAAAACCATACTGACAAACCTCGAAAACAATACTAAGTTCGAAAAAGAATACTCTGCAATTGAAAAATCAATTAACCCTTCTTCAACAAAGATTGCCATAACAACAGAAAATGAGGCGTTTATCACCGATAACAAATTGAATAAGAAGAAGAACCTTCCTCCAGATATTAAATACCTTAATTGGATAAGTGAAAATGAACTTTCCTACGTAAAGGGTTCAGAATTATGGATTTACGATTCATTAAAAAATTATTCTTACCTCATAACTAATGCACCTCTTAATGCCTCCATAACCTCAACGACTAGCGACGCTAAAAATATTTACTTTTCAACATCGGATGACAATCAATCGGCTTTTTATAAAGTTCAAAAAGAAGGCGAAGTACAGATACCTTCTAATGTTTCAAACCTAATAAAGATTCTTCCTTTATATGAAGATAATTTCAAAATAGAACTATATAACTTCGGTACGACAAAAATAATAATACGGGTACCTGAAAGCCCAGATACAAACTTTACTCAAAAAAATAGACAAGAAGCTCATAATGTTTTGAAGGAGACTGGTATTAATACATCAAATATACCTATAGAGTATCAAGACTATGAAACTGATTAAGTCTTTGTAATAGATATTTTTATTGATCGAACATATAAAAAATGTGGTTTATTATATCTTAATTCGCTAGCAACACTTGAATTTGAAGTCGCAATCCGCAATACACCATCATTCAAACTAACTGCTCGACACATTCCGGGATATTTCTCATCCAAGTAAGCTTGAATTTCCGCCAACTTATCAGCTCGATCAAGGCCAAGCTCATCTGCGCGCTTCTTGAGATAATCATTAGGCCGCTCAAGCATACTCTAACCCAGCCCCGATGTTTCAATAACATGCGAACTACCAAGTCGCCTGGCGACGTCACCATCGGTGGTAGTAATAACAGTCTGGTACTTATTTAGAGTCCCAATTAAATATTCACGGCGGCTATCATCTAGCTCACTAAAGACATCATCGAGCAACAAAATAGGGGAGCGTTGAGTTTTTTGCTCAACATATTTAAGCTCCGAAAGCTTCAATACCAGCACAATAGTCCTCATCTCGCCACGAGAGGCAACAGCCGTTACATCAGAGCGTTTAAAACGGATATCAAAGTCGTCGCGATGTGGACCAATTGTGGTAAAACCGGCTCCAACATCTCGCCCAATATTTCTCTCCAGGCTAGCAAGAAAATCGCTCGCGTAATCTTTAGGGTCTGCCGAACCAATATAGGTCAACTCAAGATCTTCTGGTGCTCCGGCAATGTCTTTATACAGATCCTTAGCGATTCCATTGATGTGCTTAATTAAATCTCGACGAGCGGTATCAATATCGGTCGCAAGCTCAGTCAATTTAACGTTCCAAGCAAACAGTTCTTGGGTTTGACCCTGCCAATCAGACAGTAAGGAATTACGCTGCTGCAACACCCTGCGATATCGATGCATAGTTGAAAGATACTGCGGTTGAGTTTGGGTCAGAATAAAATCTAAATACCTACGCCTGCGATCCGGGCTACCTAAGATTAACTGTAAATCATTTGGCTCAAACAAAACCGTTTGAATGTGGGCGATATGTTGAACTAATGTCTGTTTTGCACCATCACGTTGAGCCCTCTTTTCCTTACCTTGATGACTAACCTGAAAACCCAGAGCCAATTCGGAATCATCGCTCTTACCAACAATTCGGTAATAGTGCGCATCATGATTGATAAGCTCTTGATCTTTAGCTCTAAACGATTTTGTTGTCGCCAAAACAAAAATAGATTCAAGTAGATTGGTTTTACCGGTCGCATTTGGACCAACAACCACCGTGATATTAGGATCCAAGTCGAATACTTGATCCTTATACGAGCGAAAATTAGTTAAAGAAATCCGGCTGATCATATCCGGTCAAACTCTCGGGGGAGAGCCTAGGTCCTCAATGGCATGATGATATGCAGATAGTCGTCGGCTTTTTCACCCTCGGGCCGAATAACACACGGATTAAGCTTTCCGCTGGTACTAAACGAAACACGCTTTGTATTGATTACCGCCAGAGCATCACTCAAGAACCTAGCGTTAAGAGAAATATTGCTGTCGTCGCCCGAAACATCACATTCGGCACTTGAGGTGTTATCACCAACTTGCGAAGCCGATGACATAATACGAATCTCTCCCTCGGCCTGAACCTCAATACGCACACTTCCGCCATTCTCTCGTGCAAAAAGATTGGCCATCTTAGTAATTCGTGTGAACTCCGCGGTCGAAAGAGTAGCAACTGTGTCATCGGTTGCAGGAATGATTGGTCGGTAATTGGGGAACTGACCTTCAATGAGCCTAGAAACCAGCTCAATATCTTCCATCTGGAACATTACTTGGTTTTCCGCGAGATATATCTTTACATCACCAGTACTATCACCAAGAATTCTAACCAGTTCCTGCATAGTTCTAGCTGGCACAATCGCGTTTAACTCGGTACCGTTTCCTTTCGGAAGCTTGATAAAGCGCTCAGCCAGCCTAAAGCTATCAGTCGCTACCAAAACCAGATTACCTTCCTCAATATACATATATACTCCAGCGAGAACTGGTCGGGTTTCATCAAGTGCAGCGGCCACAACAACCTCGGCAATGGCTTCTCGCAAAGTATCGGCGGGGAGGGTAACGACGGGATCCGATTTAACTTCGGGGATCATTGGAAACTCTTCGGCAGTAATCCCATTAATATGCGACTCATAGTGCTTGGCTGTAATCGTAAGGTTTGCTTCGCTAGCTTGAATATTGAGATTGCCTGAAGGAAGGTTGGTTACGAACTCACTTAACAAGCGAGCGGGGGCAGTAACTGCACCATCTTGCTCAACCTTGCAGCCGATCCAATAATTAATTCCGATTTCTAAGTTAGTTGCAGCAATTCGTAATCGATTACTATCGGCGCTCAATAGCACATGACTAAGGACAGGGAGACTTGCTCTTGTACTTACTATTCTTCCAACCGTGTTAAGAGCTTTTGAAAGATTTTCCTGAGTTGAACTTAGTTTCATTGTTTCCACATCCTCACAGTATTAAATATTATACTTTATAATTTTTTTATTCAGTTGCAGTAGTAATAGTCGTTGGGGAAACTGGGTACAAATTTTAATTAACGCTTCATTAAGCCAAGAAACAGCTAATTTAGCCTGGGTAAAAATTGTATCATCTTGTGCACAATATGTGTGCAATCTTTGGAAATCCTGTTCAAAATTGTTATGTATCTTTTGCACCCATGTGGAAACAAAACAAAAAGCGGTTATGTTTTTAACATACCGCCCCCAGCTTATTAACAGGCTGTTCACAGAGTTATCCGCTCTTTGACTTGATTCACTTCGTAGCGAATCTCCTCATCCACCTCGATTAGTTTTTCAATTTTTTGCACAGAGTGCATAGCTGTTGTATGATCTCGTCCACCAATGTGCTGAGCGATCTTAGGATAGCTTAGATTGAGCTCATTACGCATTAAATACATTACAATCTGCCTCGGAACAACAATCTCTTTATCGCGCCTCGGTCCAATGATGTCAGAAGGTTGAAGATCAAAGTAGGCCGATGTTTTATCGATAATAAGCTTGGGCGTAGGTAGTTTACGACGGTTTGAAGGAGCACTTGCGCCAAGCAGACTGGTAATAAATGCCAGTGAAGGCTCCTTAGCCTTAAGCTCTGACTGACCCAGAATACTCGTGAGCGCACCCTCAAGCTCGCGAATATTGTTTTGATACTGCCTTGCCAGATACTCTACAACTTCCATCGAAAGATTTACACCACGACTATTAGCTTTTTGTTGGATTATGGCGGCGCGAGTCTCTAGATCAGGCTTTTGAATATCGGCAACCATACCCCATTCAAAGCGGGAACGCAGGCGATCCTCAAGATTTGGAATTGCCTTTGGTGGCTTATCGCTCGACATAATGACCTGCTTGTTGGCCTGGTGAAGAGCATTAAAGGTGTGGAAGAACTCTTCCTGAGTGCGCTCTTTGTTGCCGAGGAACTGGATGTCATCAACTATTAGCACGTCGAGGTTGCGATATTTCTCGGCGAACTGCTTTCCTTTTTTACCGGCCTGAATGCTGTCTAGGAATTCACGGGTAAACTGCTCGCTAGTGATGTAGGCAACTTGCTTCGATGGATCTTTGGCTTGGATAGCGTTACCGACAGCTTGCATTAGGTGAGTTTTACCTAGCCCAACGCCACCATATATAAAGAGGGGATTGTATTTTACGCCCGGTGCAGCAGCCACTGCCTGACAGGCTGCGAAAGCTAGGTCGTTGCTTGGACCAACCACAAAAGAATCGAGTGTGTACTTTGAGTTGAGGGTGGTTTTGGGGGTATCCAGCTGGTTACTTACATAGGTAGGTGCCTGCTTGGCCGACTGAATAGTTGGAGCTCCCAGAGAAACCAGTGTTTCTTGAGTGGGAACGTTTGAAAATCGGGTATCGGTCGAGATCTTATACTCAATCTCTTTAATGTTTGGACTGATGCGCCCAATAATCTCTTTAATGTTGTCGTGGTATCTCTTTTTGAGGCCATCGCGAATAAAGGTGCTTGGGACCGCAATTACAATTCGTCCATCTTCTTGAGACAGAACCGAAGTCGGTTTGAACCAAGTTTTAAACACTGCCGGGCTGGATGTAACTTCAACCTCACCAAGGACAGCTTGCCACAACTCTCGCGAGTTCATAAACCTCCACCGTTATTTACCACTACGTTTGTATCAATCATAACCGTGAACGTGGGTTGTCCACAACTACATTTTTATATCCTTTTTTGTCCACAGGTACAACACTATAAGATACAGAATAGTGGAAAAAGGTGTGTAAGTAGGGGAAAAACATATTTTTTACTCAAACCCACCAGATTGACTCTTGAAGGATTTTCGGCTATGCTACTACGAGTATGTCAAAGCGAACGTATCAACCAAAGAAAAAGCGCCGACAGCGAGTACATGGCTTTTTAAAGCGAATGAGTTCTCGTGCTGGTCAAGCTGTACTTAAACGACGAAGACTCAAGGGACGCAAACGCGTCGCCATTTAAGATCATGCTTGCGACCGAGTATCGCTTGAAGAAATCCCGCGACATTTCGCGGGTTTTTAAGCGTGGAGAGTGGGGATCAACAAAAGAGATCTCGGTTAAAACGGCCTCAAACGGAATGCCAAATAGCCGAGCCGTCATAATCGTGAGTAAGAAAATCTCAAAAAAGGCGGTTGTGCGTAACACTTTGAGGCGCCGAGTAAGCGGAATTCTCGAGGCGGAATGGAAGACAGTTACGCCCGGATACGATATAGTAGTAACGGTACGCGAGGATGTAAGTCACCTGACACCAGCTCAGTTAAAGTCGAGCGTCTTGATGGCAATTGAGCGTGCCGGTTTAATTCACGGTAAGAAATAATGTTTACGACAATATTTGTTGAACCACTTTTTAATATCTTGTTCCTGTTTTACGGGTTGCTGCCAGGTCATGACTTTGGTGTAGCCGTAATAATGCTTACTATCTTGGTTCGTATTCTGTTGTGGCCGCTGGTCAAAAAACAGCTGCATTCTCAACGAGCCATGCAAAAACTGGCGCCGGAAGTTGCACGGGTACGAGCTGAGGCTAAGGGCGACCGTCAAAAAGAGACGCAGATGCTCATGGAGCTGTACAAAGAAAAGGGCACGAGCCCCTTTGCTCCTATTATTCCGCTTCTTATCCAGCTTCCTATATTCTTCGCGCTATATATAGCGTTTCGAGATAGTGTTCATCCTGAGATGATCAAGGAGCTTACTTATCCGTTTGTTGAAAGCATTCCCGCTGTTCAGCAGGCGATAGTAAACCCTTCTTCCTTTAGTCCAACCCTCTTTGGGGTAGTTAATCTAACTCAACCAAACGTTATTTTGGCGCTTGGAGCGGCACTTGCTCAGTTCTACCAGGCAAAAATGATGCAGCCAAAGAATAAGCCAGCTGGTCAGGGTATGGAAGCTGATGTTGCCAGGATGATGTCGGGAATGATCTACGTTTTCCCCGTTCTAACGTTTGTAATTGGCTTAACACTTCCTTCGGCTTTAGCACTTTTCTGGATGGTTACTAGTTTGATTGCGGCGTTGCAGCAGCACTTGGTCTTGAGGCAAGATGCTGAAGAACTAGAAGAGGCAGCAGAGGTTGTTGCTCAAAGCAGCAAGAAGCTTGAAACTCATGCACTCGGTTCCGGTGGGTCTAAGGCTAATCGATCAAAAGCAAAAGGCGGCGCAAAGAAGAAGACTAAGAAGAAGTAGGGAGGCACCATGAATCAAGAACTCGTCGATCAAGCAAAAAAGTATCTTGAGGACCTCCTAACATTTTTTGGAGTTAATACAACCGTTGAGGCTCATTCTGAGGGTGACACGATTAAGCTTTCGGTTGAATCTGATTTAAGTGGTCGGCTGATCGGACATCGCGGCGAGACTCTTCAATCACTGCAGCACATCGTCAATATGATGATTCGACGGGCGACGACTGAGCGAGTTTATGTACACATTGATGTAGGTGGTTATCGTGAGGCGCGTATGGAGCGATTGGGCGCTAAAGCTGAGCAGATTGCCGAGCGCGTTGTTGAAAGCGGCCATGAGGTTATTTTGCCGCCAATGAACGCAGCTGAAAGAAGGCATATTCATGCTTTGTTATCGGAGCGAGAAGATGTTGAAACCGAGAGCAGGGGAGAAGGAAGGCAGCGACGTCTGGTTATTAAGAAAGCTGGCTAGGGTTTTTCGGCGTTCTGACAGGATCTGGAGTTCGAGTTAATCCTTATTTAATCGCAACAAGTTAGTTTTTAAACAAGCCCCTGATTTGGGGCTTTTTGTTTCCTCAAACTAAGGGGTGCACCTATGTACATGCTGTATGTGATCGCCGTTAGGGCGTTTGCGGTTATTGTGATCATCTCTTTGCTGCACACGGCTGGAGTTAAGCTGCCTCGCATTGAGCTGGTTGAAGGCGCCAAGGCGGCAACCGTGGTGAAGGCTCAGTCATCAGTTAGCGGTTACAAGATTGTCGGCATCGCTCGCGTTGCAAAAAGGAACGGACCCGGGACCAATTTTAGGCGACTGGGCTGGATCAATCGTGGCACGCAAGTCGATATTGCCTGCCAACAGCCGGGGATGAAGATTAGGGGTACAACTATCTGGAACCGTCTCAGTGATGGTGGTTGGGTGACTGATTATTATGTTTCTACCCCGGTTTTTAATGGTTTTTCGCCTGGTATTCCTCAGTGTGATCAAGCTGTCGCTGGGAACAGGGAGAAGCGAGCTGTTGATTGGGCCTGGCAGCAGGTCGGTAGGTCGCATCAGTTTGACGGTAAGCCGTGGAACAATTGGTGTGATCGTTTTGTTGCGAATGCTTACGGAATGATCAACAGCGGTTACGCCACGGCATACATCCACTGGCAGGATCTGCTGGCTCGTGGACTAGCTCGCGTTGGCGATCGAAATGTACCAGCGGGTGGTCTGGCGTTCTTTTTGAACAACTGGGCCGGGCATGTAATGCTCAGCCTTGGGGATGGGCGATTTATTTCGACCGGACCGAAGGTTTTTGTGACTGATGCTAATAGGAGTTTCGGCCAGTATCTTGGCTGGGCTCCGGCAAATCCGGAGTGGCCGGGCAGAAAGTAGTCGGTTAATGGTGCGGGGTTGGCTTCGGCTGACCTCGCACTTAACTTTTTGTGATTTTTGTAAGGTTGGCGGACTAGCGCTTAAGGGCTTTTTGGTAGACCTCTAGAGTCTCTTCGGCCATTTTCTTCCAAGAGAATTTTTTGGCGTGTTCTGGCCCTGCTTTTCGGAGCTTTGCTAGGAGCTCTTTATCGCTGAGTGTTTCGGAGATTACCCGAGCCATATCTTCAACGCTGGTTGGGTCGAAATAAACCGCAGCGTCGCCGTAGACTTCAGGGAGACAAGTGGCGTTTGATGAAGCTACTGGGGTGCCATAACTCATTGCCTCAAGCCCAGGTAGGCCAAATCCCTCGGAGAGCGAAGGGAAGACGTAAAGGGAGGCGTTTTGGTAGAGCCACTCAAGCTGTCCATCGGAAACGTAGCCAGTGAAGACAACGTTGGTAATTCTTTTTCTATTGGCGTAATCTCTAAGTTGTTTATAAAATGAATCTTCCTTACCGGAGATAACAAGAGTTTTCATTTTTAAAGAATCTGTATCCATCGCTCTAACTAGTTTTTTTAAATTTTTATGGGGGTAAGCATTTCCTACGGCTAAAATGTATTTTTCTTGCACGAGATTCTCAAAAGGCTCGCCTATAACCCCCAGCCGATCAGCAGCTTCATATGTAACAGTTACTTTTTTGCTATACGTTCCAAACCTTTTAATTATTTCGTTTTTAACATAAAG
This sequence comes from uncultured Candidatus Saccharimonadales bacterium, assembly GCA_964632435.1. Classification (GTDB taxonomy): domain Bacteria; phylum Patescibacteriota; class Saccharimonadia; order UBA4664; family SCTI01; genus CAZWEJ01. Next base: position 31,971 of record CAZWEJ010000002.1, on the reverse strand, counting down.
AGAAGGGGTAATAATTAAATCTGATTTTTTTATAGCTGAACTCAAAACAAGCCTAAAAACAGCGGGTTTTACGAAGTTTGAATATAATTCACTTAATGGATTAGAACTACGAAGTGGCTTATGAGTGAGTAGTGTTAGGTCGTGGATGGTCACAACAAATTTCCTCAAATAAAAAATGGGGTGTTGAGGCATAGTGAAGTGGACCAAATCCACATTGAGCTTATATAGCTGGATACAAAAAGCTAGCTGTTCAGATATGGAGTAGATTGAGTAGTCCGAAACTACTTTAGAGAAATTATCAGATTTCGAATCCCACTTATTGATATCTGATCTCTTTAGAAGAACCAGATATTCATTTTTTTTATCTACTTCTTGCAACTTTTCCAAAAGTTGTCGAACATATCTGCCCGTGCTGAGCGATAATATTCTGGCATCAATTGCAATCTTCAAATTCTTCTCCTGGAAAGACATTTTAATTCTACTCGAAAAAGCTTATAGTAACTACAAATAGGGGAAATTTGTTGTTACTAAAATCTATCGCACTTGATGTAGGGTTTCTTAAGCTTAAGAAAATAGGAATTTGGTGGAAGTTTGTCTTTATTACCACAAAGTATCTCGCCTTGATTCCTAATCTTTTTGGAAAAGAGTCGTATTTAAACATTGCCAAGGTCCGATTTAACACTAGGAACCTTTCTGACATCGGCACACTTCAGTCAAGTATCATTGACACATATTCGGAGTTAGTAATTAAGGGTGAAGACTATAACGGTAAAATCGTAATAGATGTTGGCAGTAATGTAGGGCAGTTCGCCTGTGCGATAAAAATATTTTGGCCAGATGCCATAGTGCATTGTTTTGAGCCAGACCCGATAGTATACAAAGCCCTAGAAACAAATTTGAGCCAGTTCGAAAATGTAGAACTCAATAATGTTGGAGTAGGGGCCGAAAAAGGAATTTTGCCATTCTATGTTAACGAGATTTCTTTAATGTCGTCTTTCATGCCTTGGGATGGGGCAGAGGAGACGGCTGTTTCAATAAAGCCCATTAGTATTGTGACTCTAAATGAATACGGCAAGGATTTATCAAGGATAGGGCTGCTTAAAATAGATGTTGAGGGGTTTGAAAAAGAGGTTTTTGAGGGAGCAAAGGATTTACTCCCGAGAACCGAGGCAATATTGTTTGAATTAAGTATTGGCAGGAGCGGCGACTCAGCAAATTTAGAACTACTTTCGCAAATATATGATCTTGATAAGGGATTTATGATAAGTCAAATCGGGAGACCTTTAATGATCAATGGCAAAGTTGCATGCCAAGACTTCTTTCTTATAAATAACGGGCTCAGAAAGAAAAGCTTATTTTCCGGATTTGCGCCAACAGAGGAATCAGTTAGCGGGAATCGCTTGGAAAGCCAAATCAATAACCCTTAAAGATAAAAGTCTCGAATCCGGCTTGGGCGCCATCACGGCTGGCTTGTCTGTAAAGATATGAATAGGGCTTTTAGAGTTGGTAGAAACGCTAATTTTTTCGTAGTCTGTATCGGTATTTGTCTTTACAACCCCCAATACCTTACCGTCTTGAACAACGGAAAGCGTTCTTTCAAAACCAAATGATTGAACTTTAAATGTGACATTATATTTTTCTGAAGCTTCAGAAAATGAAAGTATCTTAAGCTCTCCATCTTCTCCCATCCATGAAAATTCTTCGCCTTTTTCTTTTTCGGGCTTATAGAAGCCATCAGTTTCCATAAGTATGGTTTTTGGTTGGCTGGAATTAACTTTGTAAACAATGTCTTGCCCTGCGACATAAACCTTATCTAGGCCAGGATAGGTGTCGTTAAAATGAGTATTCGTAGTGTTTGGTATATCCGGATGAAGAATTATGTAATCTACACCAAGCCTGGATAGAATTGCAGATGTGTTGGGATTGGTTAGATCGTCCAGAACTGGATATAGATCGGAGTTCGTGCCATTTGGCAATCCAGAATTGAATAACTTTTTACCATGGATATATTGATATGTCATGTAACCTAATGAGTAACCATCTGGGGGTGTGTTGAGTGGATATTCGGCTACTATGTCTGATGGAGTGTTCTTAACGTAGTCATATACCCTAGGAGCTTGGCTGTAATTCCATGATGCAACTGGAATCATAAGATATTCAATTGCGAGGATTATTAAACCCACAATGGCCACAATATGCTCTCTTGCTCGATATTTTTTTGAAAGTATCTTAATTCCATAAGCTGCCAACACTAAGAATGCAAACTGAAATACCAAGTAAAATCTCGCGAATACCCTCCATATCTCCTGCACCCCAAATATTTTTGCAAATGGGTATATGGCGCGACCGTTAATATCAATTCCGATTGAGGGGAGTATGCTAATAACAAAAGTCGTAAGAGCAATACAGGTAAATATGAATATACCTTCTTTCCTTATATCAGTTATCCTTTTTCTCAGAAGTGCAAAGATTGATAGACCTGACAAAAGAATTACGACTAAACCAAGGTATATCGTTTGTTCTGAGGGATTTGAGCCATGGTCAAAATACTTCCAGTATTGTGATGCAATGCCTCCGAGAAAAGTATGGTGAATCGGTGGAATTACGATTTCCGGTAATCTGTTTGCCCATACAATGAGCTGGTTGTACATATTAGGCCTAGATGCGCCCAGAAATTGCTCTGTCGCGGATTTTGAAGATGCATATACATATACAAAAGGAAGAACAAAAATCAGTGCACTCAAAAAAGAGAAGATTATTGGCTTAACGTATTCCTTAATTTTGCCCCTTTTGATTATTAGGTAGATCATTGGGGTGAGTGCAGATATAAGCATTATCGGCCCTATCAGAATATAGTACCCATCTGTGTAGGCAAGGAGTGATACGCTAGCACCAAACAGAATTGCTCTTATCGTCGAGGGCTTCTTATAGAGAACAAATAATGCCCACAAAGAAAGAATGAGTGGCCAAGAATGAAGATAATTTATGTGTCCGGTTGCCTTTTCGATATGGTAGGGGGAGAATGCATACCCAAAACCAATGAATAACGCTAATAGGTGCTTTCTTAAAAGCCAATAACCGAATCCATATGCGATAAACCCTGAAAGTATAAACCCAAAAAGTACCCATAAGTTCCAAGCGCATACCGCATTTACCATAGTACCCAGCAACCACATTGCTATCAGGTTAAAGATAAAGGAAACATAAACAGGGTTCCAAAGAGATTCACCATATGGAGCGCTTAGGTAGGGGGTTTGGCTTGCCCATGGGGGAGAGTCAAGTGTGTGATATTGCCATATACTCCATATTCCACCAGAAGTTCCGTCGCCCGGAGCCCCCAGAATTGTTGTTGAGCAATTCTGTAAAGCAGGCGCAGTTACTATTAATGCATATGCAACAATAACTGACAGCGAAACTAGATGAAGAAAAAATTTCCGGTAAGCCGGTTTAATAGAAGTGAACAAATTCATTACCCTTAAGTTATTATACATATATCGGTTTTGCTATTAATCAGGTAGTATATGAAATTCAATTGTAATTTATGCAGGAAGACAACTCCTCACTCCCTCACAATTTCTCATTGGGACAATCTTTATAACGTAGATAAAAAAGTATATGAGGTATGGAGGTGCAAAGAGTGCGGATTAGAGGAAATATCGAATAAACCCGAAAAAAATGATATGGCTAGGTATTACTCAAGTAATTATTATGCCTACGAGACAGAAACAAATATCTTCTTCAAGATTAAGAAGCTGATTCACTCCATAAAGCTGTCGTTACCAAAAAACATGAGCAAAGGAATGCTCCTAAATGATCTTTATGTTTTTGCTACGGACGGGGAGTCCAGGGTGCTGGACATTGGGTGTGGCGACGGGCATGCACTTCTTGAGCTCAAGGACCTCGGTTTTGAAGAGCTGTATGGTTCTGAAATAGATGAAAAAAGTAAGCCAAGACTAGAAGCAAAAGGGATAAAAGCCTTAGTTACAAATGATATCACTAAAGAAAAGCTGCCGTCAGACTTTGATCTAGTAAGACTTAGTCACGTTTTAGAGCATCTCTATAACCCGTATGAGACATTACAGTATAGCAATGCTTTATTAAGAAATGGTGGACGAATAGTAATTGGGGTTCCGAACTTTGATTCGCCTGCTAGAAAACTTTTCAAAGAGTATTTCTGCGGTCTACAGCTACCCACGCACCTATATCATTTTACGCCGACAACTCTAAGTAAGATGCTAGAGATAAATGGATTCAAAATAGAAAAACTTAAGACAACGGGATTCTCTGGATTTTCTTACTCAATAGTAATCTTTTTAAGACAAAAACTTAGCATCAAACTTCCATCAATTATTGAAACAATTTTTGTGGTAGCACTTTCGCCAATGGATATCATTTTGAACGTATTCGGAAAAGGCTACATTTTGGTAGTTGAGGCTAAAAAAGAATGAAATTACTGAAACAAAATACGTTTCTAGCAAATAGCTTTATTATGTTTGCTGGATCGATGTTGGTCGCTTTTCTTAACTATGCTTACTACCCTGTTATTGCAAGATTAGTATCTCCAGACCAATTCGGAGAGATACAGGTATTGGTAAGCATCTATCTCCAGATATCAATTGTATTTACAGCAATCAATGTTGCGTCTATTAGGCTAATCGCTGATAAGGAGGCTAATAGCTCCAATATAGTAAGAGGATTTAATCTTCTTATTTTCTATTCTTTCTTACTGCTTTCAATTTTGTCGATATTATTCATTGGGCAAGTACAAATGTTCTTCAAGTTTAATGACATGATTCCTTTCTTGGTGACTGTATTTGCCTTACTTCTATCTGTGCCAATAAATTATTGGCTTGCGTACATGCAGGGAAATAAGGACTTTGTAGGATATAGTTACCTTAATGTTGTAGCTTCGGGTCTGAAGTTACTTGCTGCCGTGGGATTGATATGGATTGGGTTTGGGGTCGCCGGAGCTGTTGGTTCAATCGTCGTTGGGCAGATTTGCGCCCTCGTTTTCATAAGATTTAGGAAAAGTAACCTGCCAAGCCTCATGCCTTTTATTACTTTCGCAAAAGTAAAATATGTAGAGATTAAACCTTACATCCCATTTTTACTTACTGGTGCAATTGCAACTCTAGCTTTAACATTCCTATTCATCTGTGACCTATTTGCTGCAAAGCACTTCTTAAATCCGTATGATGCTGGTCTGTACTCAGGAATGTCTTCAATAGCAAGGGTCGTATATTTTGCATGCGCACCCCTAGCAGCTGTACTTCTCGCTTCTGTAAATAGGGGAGACATTGCGAAGAGTAGGCGGAACCTTAGGACCTCGTTTATTTTAACGACTCTAGTTGGGGGTGGGATTTGCCTTGTATATTACATCTGGCCACATCAAATTATAGAGCTAGTAATTGGTGTGCAGTTTACTCAATATTCGAGCCTTCTTTGGAAGCTAGCTACATCCTTCTTCTTTTTATCACTCTTCAGTTTAATACTGTTTTACTCAATTTCCTTGAAAAGGTACATAGAAGTTGTGCTAGTTTGTTTAGCAGCATATAGTTTTTTAAGTTTTGCTGGCAACGTTGAGTTAACGCCCTTAACTATCGTCGATTCAATTTGGGTTATATCGGTTTCGCTTCTGGCTGTTACAATATTCTTGAGTTTCATCAGGTTTTTAAAAGGTAAGGTAGTATGAAGACCCTTTCAGTTATTCTTCCAGCGTTCAACGAAGAAAAGAATATAGATAAGATTTACAGTCAGTTAATAAAGCAGGGCTCCTCTATAGAGGAGAATTTAGAAATTATATTCATTAACGATGGCAGCTCTGATGCCACGCGAGAGGTTATAAAATCTCTTACTAAATCGAATAAGAATGTAGTTGCACTAAATTTCAGCAGGAATTTCGGAAAAGAAATCGCAGTTACTGCAGGAATTAATAATTGTTCGGGTGACGCCGCAATTATTATGGATTGTGATGGCCAGCATCCGGCAGACAAAATCCCCGAGTTTATAAAACTTTGGAAAGAGGGAAATAAAGTTGTTGTTGGAGTAAGGAAATCTAACAGTGGTGAGGGTATTGTTAAGAGGGCCGGCTCAAAGTATTTCTATATGGTAATGTCAAAAATCGCCAAAGTGAACATCATTCCGGGTTCTACTGATTTTCGCTTGATTGATCGAGAAGTGATTGAGGAATTCAATCGATTTACAGAAAGAAATCGAATCACGAGGGGTTTAATAGATTGGATGGGGTACAGGCGTGATTATGTGTATTTCGATGCTAACGCAAGAATAGACGGTGAAGCTGGCTATACATTTAGGCCATTACTCAAATTAGCTATGAACAGCTTTGTTTCACTAAGCCTGTTCCCTCTGAAATTATCTGGATATTTGGGAATTCTCATCACAACAATCGCTACTCTCATAGGTCTATTTATTCTCATAGAAAACTATTTATTAGGAGACCCTATGGGCTTAAATATATCCGGAAGCGCGAGTCTAGCGGTTATGATTATCTTTTTAGTAGGTATTCTATTGATGTCGCAAGGTCTAGTTTCACTATATATTGCTCACATTTATGATGAGGTGACTAATAGGCCAATCTATATAATTGAAAAGGATGAAAAGAGTGGCAAATAAAAAACCGTTAGTTACAGTCATTACTCCAGCTTATAACGCAGAAAAATTTATAGTCGAAGCCATAGATAGTGTGCTCAATCAAACTTATAAAGAATTCGAGTACATAATAATTGACGACTGCAGCACAGATAAAACGCTCAAAATTGCACAAACTTACGCAAAAAAAGATAAGAGGGTTAGAGTATATAAAAACGAAAAAAATCTTGGAATTGCAGGAAATAGGAATAAAGGTGTTTCACTAGCAAAAGGTAAATACATCATGTGGCAGGACGCCGATGACATTTCGATCAGCGACAGGATGGAAAACCAGGTAAACATATTGGAAAAAAATAAAGATATGGGGATTGTCGGCGGAGCCTTGCTCTTTTTTGACGAAAAAGGCGAACATGGAAGAAGAGAGTATCCAACCAATGATTTAGAACTAAGAAAGATAATTTATAGGTATTCACCTGTTGCTCAGCCAGCAGCTATGATAAGGAAATCAATTTTGGATGAGTGTGGGGAGTATAAATACCCACCCACTGAAGATCTAGATATGAGTTTTAGAATAGGTCGAATCAGTAAGTTCGCAAACTTAGATAAGATTGTGATTAAGTATCGCGAAAGCGAGGGGTCCGCCACCTATAGTCAGCTTAGGAGAATGGAGAAGAATACACTCAAAATAAGATGGAATAATCGCAGTAGTGGTTATCGTGTTGGTCTGAAAGATATTTTTTTTAATCTTGCTCAAGCTGTCTCCTTATTCCTTATCCCAAGTAAATTGAAAATTGCTCTATTCAAGAAAATCCGCAATACAGCATGAAGATCGCCTACCATAATCCCTTTCCCGACACAGTATATGCCTACAGGACAATCAATAAGGGCTTTGAATTAGCGTTTACGGATTTGGGTCATGATTTTTTTACTCTCACGCCTAACGACAAGCTCGAAGAATTTATTGAGCACCATCAGATCGATATATTAATTACCTCATCGCACTTCCTCTACAGGAAATACATCAACTATGACGCACTAAAAAAACTAAGACAAAACGGACTTTTCGTATTGACCAAGATCGACTTCTGGAACTCCCCGCTGAGCAGCACGAGGCTGAACGAAGCAAAAAGCATGAAAGATGACTCTACGGTTGTAAAATTGATATTGGATGGCCTGCTTGGAGATGCCTATTATCACGTTGTTGAGCAGGGAGATGGAAGAATGGAGGGCTTTAAAGAGGCTCTTGGGGCTGATTATCACACTATACCCCTGGCTGCAGATAAAACTTTGGCTAAAAATGCCGTTTATGACCCACAATTTAATGCAGATATTTCTTTCATTGGAACAAATCTACCCGATAAGCGGAAAACCTTTGAGAGATTAGTCTTCCCATTGAAAAAAAGTTACGATCTAAAACTTTACGGGCAAGACTGGACATCGATTGACCGGTTTAAGGGATTGATACAAAAAGGGGGTCAATTGTTTAACGTCCCATATTTAAAGTCGCTTCAGAAACCTAAGCTCAAATTTGAAGACGAGGCCAAAATATACGCCTCTTCAAAAGTGTCAATAAATATTCATGAAGATTATCAAAAAAAGTTTGGTGGGGACTGCAACGAGAGAACATTTAAGATACCTCTATTTAACGGATTTGAAATTTGCGACGATATCGAGTGCATAAGAAAGTATTTTGTTGAGGGTAAAGAAATCGTAATAGCTAAAAATGATAAAGAATGGTTTGATAAACTAGAGTATTACATCAAAAATCCTGATAAGCGTCTAGAAATTATTAAGGCTGGAAGAAAAAAAGTTCTTGAATCACACACCTACCATAATAGGGCGGAACAGATAATTTCCATTGCTTCCTCGAGAAAATAGTATATTATCAGATCTAAAATGGTAGTATATAAAATATGCTAAGCGTTATAAAAAGTCGCTATAGGTACCCAATTATCCTATTGCGCCAAATGGTAATCACAGATTTCAAGCTTAGATACCAGGGGTCCGTACTCGGCTATCTCTGGTCTCTTATTAAGCCCCTAGCGCTCTTTGGAATCCTCTACCTAGTTTTCGTCAAGTTCCTAAAAATTGGCGCTGACATTGAGGGATTCCCAATTTATCTATTGCTAGGAATTGTCTTGTGGACCTACTTCACAGAGGTAACTTCACAAGGAGTGAGAGCAATTCTTGATAAAGATGAATTAATTCGCAAGGTTAACTTTCCTCGCTACGTTATTGTTCTTTCGACAGCAGTTTCTGCGCTTATAAATTTAGTACTTAATTTAATAGTGGTACTTGTGATTATGTTTCTAACCGGGTTCATGGTTGAAACCGGTTGGCTAAATTTATTGATAGTTGCTTTCTTAATCGTGGAGTTGTTCGTCTTCTCTTTTTCGGTTGCGCTGATTCTTAGCGCACTATATGTAAAATTCCGGGATCTTATTTATATTTGGGAAGTTGTTTTGCAAGCCGCATTCTACGCAACACCAATTTTATATCCATTATCGATGGTACCGACAAATGTTGCCAAGGTAATGTTGATGAATCCGATGGCCCAGATTATTCAAGACTTTAGATACTGGCTCATAACCCCCGATACAGTTACTTTTGAGCAGTTGTTTGGAAGTGGATTATATCGAATTATCCCATTTGCAATAACTTTACTAACTGCGATAGTCGCACTTTGGTATTTCAGAAAAAGAACTATGTATTTCGCGGAAGAGGTCTAAGAAATGAGCGAGCCAGTAATAAAAGTTAATAGTGTGACAAAGAGCTTCGTACTACCACACCAGAAGACTACAACTATTAAAACGGCTTTCCTCAATTTGCTTAAAGGCGGAAGTGGTGGAAGCGAGGTACAGACAGCATTAAAAAATGTTTCCTTAAGCGTTTCTAAAGGCGAGTTTTTTGGGATAGTTGGTAGGAACGGTTCTGGTAAAAGCACATTACTTAAGATACTTGCAGGTATTTATCAACCCAATTCCGGAGACGTGTCGATAGAGGGTAGGCTGGTACCATTTATTGAACTCGGTCTTGGGTTTAACGGTGAGCTAACTGGAAGAGATAACATATATCTTAATGGTGCTCTGCTCGGTTTTTCGAAAAGTGAAATTGATAACATGTACCCCGATATAGTATCTTTTGCAGAATTAGAAAAATTTATGGATCAAAAATTAAAGAATTATTCTTCGGGAATGCAGGTAAGGCTAGCATTTTCTTTAGCAACACGCGCCAAGGCAGACATACTTTTAGTCGATGAGGTTCTTGCCGTAGGAGATGCTGATTTTCAAAGAAAGTGCTTCGACTACTTTAAAAGTCTCAAAAAAACAGGCACGACGGTCGTCTTTGTAACACATGACATGAATGCTGTTCGCGAATATTGTGATAGGGCAATTTTGATCGATAAAAATAAGGTTGTGTTCGAGGGTTCTGCCGAAATGATTGCCGAGGAATATGCAAAACTTTTCGCTCAGACAGGTCATGAGGAACTGAAAAACACAGGGCAAAGATGGGGAGATGAAAAAATAAAGTATTCATCTGTAAAAGTTGAGGCGAACAATAAAGAAGTTTCTTTGATTTTAGACCTAAAAGCAGCCGAGTATGTTGATAGTCCAGTGTTTGGATTTGGAATTCGGTCGGGAGACGGAGAGATTGTATTTGGGGCAAATACAGTGATAAAGAAGAAGGTAATAAAGGAGGTTAGAGAGGGAGAGTCAAAGAGAATAACGTGGACATTCCCAAACATCCTCTCGGATGGCAACTATACGGTTGATGTCTCGGCACATGATGTAAGTGGTTCGGGTGTTTATGATTGGTGGGAGGGGGCTGGCGCATTTAGGGTGAATAAAGACGAGAAGCTTCCATACAGCGTCAACCCAGATGTAAAAGTAAAGGTTTCATGAAAAAAAGAAATCTTTTTGTAGATGCCCTACCTTTATCAACGGAAAGGATTAGTGGGGTTGGGCATAGCTTACACGGTTTAATAAGTGTATTATCATCGAACGAAACCATACTTAATAACTACAACGTTAAGCTATTGACAACTAGAAGCGGATATAAGCATCTTTCCTCCTGGGGCTTTAAAAATGTCAAATACGTAAAGATGCCCATACCAAATAGAGTGGCGAATAGAATTCCGACACTCCCGCTAGTTCCTCCATTAGACATTCTTCTAGGGAAGGGAGTTTACTTATTTCCAAACTTTAGATCATGGCCACTTATTTGGTCTTTTTCAATTACCTGGGTACACGATATAGGTTTCTTGCTTCATCCCCAATATGTTGCCCCACGAAATCAAAAAATGCTTCAAAAAAATATAAATAGATGGGTGCGATGGAGCTCGATGATCGCAACTGTTTCGGAAAGCTCAAAAGCAGAAATCGAAAGGAATCTTTTAGTCAATAAAGACAATATACTGGTTGTTCATAATGGGGTAGATGAGGATGACTTCTCGCCCGTCGAAGAGACAAAATATAATCTGGTTCTAAAGAAATACGGTTTACCAAAAAATTACTTCCTATATCTAGGCAATATTGAACCGCGTAAGAACATTGCGAGACTAATAAGGGCTTATCATCAGCTACCAGGAGAGATAAAAAGAAATCATCCACTAGTACTTGTAGGGGGAGGAGGGTGGTTAAGCGACGAGATATTTGAAGAGATGAAGAAGGCAATAAGTTCGGGGGATAAAATTGTCCATCCAGAAGAATATGTAACAGATATTGATCTACCTAGTATTTATTCAGCTTCCTGTGGCCTGGTACATCCGGCTATTTATGAGGGTTTCGGCATTTCTCCCATACAGGCAATGTCATGTGGCGTTCCAGTAATTGTGTCAAATACCTCTTCGTTGCCTGAGGTTGTTGGTGATGCTGGGTTTTATGTAGACCCCCTCAATGAGCGCGAGATAACAGGGGCAATGAAGAGAATGGTGGAAGACAAAGAGGCTAGGAAAGCATTAATCGAAAAAGGGGAAGAACGGGCTAAAAAATTCACATGGGAAGCCGGCTCGGAGGAACTCATTGAAATTCTTAAGGATAAAGCTAAGGCTTAGCCGCGATTACTGCATAGTCTTGTGGTCCATATAGCTTCTCTCCTATCTCCTTAACTAATGGATCGCTAGATTCTATATTCTTGATTGGATGTAGGCGGAGTATTTCAGCGTTAATGAACCCACAATTTTCTATAACAAATTTCAACACCTCGGGAGGGATAGGCTTAAGGTGTGAAGGGTCATTATAAAAATTGCATGAACCGACAATCAAGTTCTCTGGATTTGGTGTTTCGAAGATAACAATTCCTCCGCTTTTCAACGCTTTAAATGCTGACTCAAATAGATCGAGTAAATTTTCAATCGGAATATGCTCAACTATATGAAAACCAGTGATTGCAGTTACACTGTTGGCTTCTCTTTTTATCAAGAACTTTATCGCGTCCGCATCATAGACTTTTAGGCCTTTTTCTTTACCCCTAGAAATCATATCCTTATTTAAGTCTATCCCTATCGCCGGAAGCCCCTCTTTCTTAAGAAGCTGAAGCAGCTCTCCTCGACCACAACCAATGTCAATAATTGGATATGCATTTGATGGAACCAACGTCTTTAGTCTGGGTAAATATATTTTTTGGCGTTCTTCAACTTCTTTCTCAGTTCCTCTAAATCGGTCCTCAAATTTTACATAAAAATCATCAAGCTTTCTGTTTCTGAAGAAATTGTTTTTTAACGACTTCTCTACACCTACTTTATCCAGGAACTTTTCTAATAACCCCATTTCCCCTCACTTCTATCTCTTATAAATTGGCTAGCACTACAATGGTACAATACATCCAAGATGAAAGCTCATGCTGATATAAAAACAAAGAAAATTCTTCAGCTTGGTATATACCCAGTCAAAGGGGCTTCTCACGGCGGACCTAAGCGGGCCAGAGCAATTGCAGATTTTTACAGGCAACAAGGCGTTACTTCTAAATACGTTGGCGTATATAGCAAGGCGACGCATTTTAGCTTGAGTCCCAGCGACATAAGAGTTAGCTCGGAGACTGACTCTAAAATAATTGATAATCGCAACCTAGAAGACATTATCTGCGGTAAAGCAATTTATGATGATGAAAAAGTGCGTAAAAAATTGATGAAATTGATTGATTCTTACAAGCCAGATTACATTCAGGTTGAGCAGCTATATCCTTATCTTGGTCTTAGAAAACTAATGTCAGAAAATAATTTAAATATTGATCTCATTTATAGTTCTCACAATTTCGAGTCTGAATTAAAGAAAGAAGCTTTTCCCGAATCAATATCTTCAATCCTTAATGAGATTGAGAGTGCAGAAAAAGAGTTGATCAAACGGTCAAAATTAATTATTTCGGTAAGCCAAGAAGACGAGAAGCAATTTGAAATGCTTGGGGCTACAAACGTTGTGATAGCAAATAATGGCTCAAATCCTCCGTCCAAAAATCCTGATACGGAATTCTGGAATCGTTGGAAAAATCAGAATGGTGTAGAAAATATTATATTGTACGTTGCCAGTGCTCATCCTCCTAACTGGGATGGATTTATCGAAATGGTAGGAAAAGAAATGGGTTTTCTAAGGCCAGATACAAAAATTATTATAGCTGGGTCTTTGGGGGAGTATGTATTAAAAGTCCTAGAAGGCTCAAAAATTGCATCGGATATAACCTTTTTCGAGAGAGTTCATATAGCGGGAAGAGTGTCTGATTCCAGATTGGCAGGATTGCTAAGAGTTGCAGATGTAGTTATACTTCCAATCATTAGTGGTGGTGGCTCCAATCTAAAGACGGCCGAAGCACTTATTAACCGCAAAAATATTGTAGCCACATCCTTTGCGTTCCGCTCATTCGAGGAATTTATAGATTCACCGAATGTAAAAATATCAGATAACAAACAGGACTTTAGAAATAGTATTATTGATATGCTAAAAAATAATTCAAAAGAATCAACTAATAAACAAGAGGGTGTAAATAAGCTTGAATGGTCAAAATCTCTCCACCCAATACTAGCCGCGCTGGAGAGATTATGAAGCCAACAAACTGGGTAGATCTAACTGATCTTAGTATATGGACCGGCCATCACACTGGAATTCAAAGGGTTGTCTACAACATTGCGAAGCAGTATGCAGCGCATAACAATGCGAAGTTTTTTGTTTACGACGAAAAGCACAGGGTGTTTGAGGAGGTAGATTTTGCGATTATCAATACGCCAAAGGCACCGCCAAAAAGCAGCTGGAAGAAAAACCTAAAAAAAAGAGTTAAGAAATCTTCAATTTCTATATATAGTTCAATTCCTTATGAGTCTAGACAGAAAATTACTCCGAAGCTAAAGCCGATAGCTCGGTTTTTTTACCACAAAAGTCATCATGCGGTTCACCTTGCTAAGCAAACACAGGCAGGACTAAAGAGAAAAAAGCATTTCATTCCTGTTGATTTCAAAGAGAACGATCGGGTTATAATCCTTGGCGCAGGTTGGGTTAGGCCCAAGATATTGAATGATCTATATAATTTGAAGCAAACAAATAAATTCAAAATCTTCCACTTCATTCACGATGTCATCCCAATCCATAACCCTCATCTTTTTGGTCCAGGCCATTTCGAATTGTTTACAAAATATATATTTGATGTTGCAAGTGTCTGCGACGGGATTATTACCAATTCGAAGTACAGCCGAGAAGATTACCTTAAGTATTGTCGAGAGCAGTCTCTGCCGCTGCTTCCAGTTGATGTAATAAGACTGGGGGATGAACTAGAGATGAATCCTGAGCAAGAGCCTGTTCAGGGGCTTGAACCCAAGTCATTTATTCTTGCAGTTGGCACTATAGAAATTAGGAAGAACTATTCTCTTTTATATACTGCCTATAAGTTAGCTATAGAAAAAGGCATCAAGTTACCCAGGTTGGTAATTGTTGGTAGGCCTGGATGGAACGCTGGTGACACTGTTTATGCAATTGAAAATGACGCTTCGGTGGACGGTAAGATAAAAATTCTAAAAAGTGTTGATGACGCTGCTCTCGCATGGCTTTATAGTAACTGTTTATTTACGGTCTATCCATCAATATATGAAGGCTGGGGACTTCCAATCGCTGAGTCCATGGTTCATGGAAAACTATGCATCACCTGTAAAACTTCGTCTATGCCTGAAGTTGCTGGCGATTTGGCAGCATATTTTTCGCCGTATGATACAGCCGAATGTCTAGATGTTATTAAAAGCTATCTTGATGAGGGCAAATTAAAGCTTGCTGAGAAGAAGATTAAAGCCGGATATAAGGTTCAATTATGGTCTGACACCTACATGAATTTTGAGGAGGCTGTTGAAAAGCAAATTTCGTTTATGGATGCACAGTAGAGTAGAAGTTCATTCCGGGATCGTTCATCCAAGCAATACCTTCGGCAACTAATGAGAAATACTCATAGTATGTACCTGGAATAATCGGCGCTTTCATCCAGAACTCAAAAGTGCCAATGCCTCCGGGCGGGACAGAAGATTCAATCATTCTGGTTGGTCTGTTGGTCCCCAGCCATGATGATTCATAAAATGGGCTTGCTCTGTCGAGGGGCCTGGTCATGCCTACATTGATGCTTCCAGGGTTTGTATTTCTCCATGTAGTATTACCAGTATTTTTTGCTTTAAAGCCGACGTAAACTCTTTCGCCAGGCGCAAGACCGACTGTTGATTTACCTGTTGTTTTATTCTGATCTGTGTACGCGTACTGACCCATAAATTGCCAAGAGTATTTGGCTTGGTTAACAGTAGAGTAGAAGTTCATTCCGGGATCGTTCATCCAAGCAATACCTTCGGCAACTAATGAGAAATACTCATAGTATGTACCTGGAATAATCGGCGCTTTCATCCAGAACTCAAAAGTGCCAATGCCTCCGGGCGGGACAGAAGATTCAATCATTCTGGTTGGTCTGTTGGTCCCCAGCCATGATGATTCATAAAATGGACTTGCTCTGTCGAGGGGCCTGGTCATACCTACATTTACAGTGCCAGGACCAGTTTTTTTCCAAGTCATATTACCAGTATTTTTTGCTTTGAAGCCAATATATACTCTATCTCCCGGCAACAAATTAGTAGTACCTTTTCCGGTTGTTTTATTCTGATCTGTGTACGCGTATTGATCTTGAAGTTGCCAGGTATACCTTGGTTGATCAACTGTCATATAGAACCCAAGACCCTGATCGTTCATCCACCCCACGCCTTCAGCAACTAAGCTGAACCTTTCAAAATATACTCCTGGATTATTTGGTGCCTTCATCCAGAACTCAAATGTCCCAATCTCTCCAGGTGCAACGCTAGCTTCTTTGAGCATTGCGGGACGATTACAGCCATTAGCCCAAGCATTACAGAACGGACTATTTCTATCAGTTGGTGCTATTGTTCCAACCTTAATGGATCCATTATTTGTCCAAGTAGTTGAGCCCATGTTCTTTGCTTTAAATCCAACATAGACCATGTCGCCTGGAAACATTCCAGTCGTGCTTTTACCAACAGTCATCGTTTGGTCGGTGTAAGCATATTGACCTACCAATTGCCATCCGTACGTTGGTGTATATGTGGTACCAAACCAACTTGTAAAGTCTCTCCAGAAGTTTCTGTTTCCATAAGAGCTACATCCATCTCCTGTGCCGTACATATTTGCTAATGCCGCTGCATTAGGTTGATAAGGAGTGTACGAGTAAAGAGATGCTGTCGCTCGATTGACGATGTTAACATTTGATCCGCCACATGCAGCATTTGGGTGCCATTTAACATAACTCAAACCGGGTCGATAAGGTATATACCAACCTGGGTTTTGGTTATAAAAGCCTGCTAGATGCCTAGTACCCTGGTTTACTTGGTTAGTAAAGCCATAGTATTGAGAGTCGCAAGCAGCTCCATCTGGGCATCCCATCCCCATGGCGGTACGGTATTGCCAGTCGTATGGCCAAGTATCGGTTATAAGGCCATTTTCTTTTTGAAGAGTTACCAAAATAACTTGCGGGTTTATGTTGTATGTTTGACCCGCCTCCCAGATAATTTGGGCAGCAGATTTCCCATTTTCACTAAAGTCTTTTAAGCATACCCATGGTGGCTGCTCGCCTTGAGATCCAGATCCCGGAGCGTGGTTTGTGTCGCATACGGGAACTTTTGAGTTCAGAAAATTCTGAATTTCACCAACGCTCATAGCGCTTTTATTTGTGAAAACACTATCATCAATAATTCTTCCTGCATCAAATGCAGCATGGGCGCTACTGCTCCCAAAAACGAAGAACCCGGCTAATAAAAGGGCAGAGGGCAGAAGTTTTTTAGCAAAAATCATCTTCATATTATTGAACCGTTAAACTCCTTGATTCTGACGTCCCAGATACCGAACCGTTACTAAACTTTACAACTACATTCCAGTTTCCGGCGGAACCAAAAGCAGATCGTTCGACATTGAATCCTTGGCAAGCGTAATACGAAGTGACTAGACCAAGTTGAGCTGTCCTCGTTACAGTTGCCGACCCAGCCTTAGTCGCTTCAAGAGTACAGGTCCCGCTCTTTTGGCCATCAACAATTGCGTTAACGTAAATTGTATCTCCGCTCTGACCTAGTTGAGTGATTGTTGGATTGGCAGCCGTATTGGAGCTTGAATTTCCAGACTGCGCGCCAGTTGATGTTGAGTTTTGCTGGCGCTGGTAGGCCTCGGATTCAGTTTTTGGATCTCGATCACCAGCTTTTTGCTCCTCTTCCTGGAGTTTCTGCTGGTCAGTTTTTTGAGCTTCTTTTTGCTGCTGATCCTTTGAATACACGTAATAACCGGCACCAGCGAAAGCCAACGCTAGTACAAGTGCGCTAATTAGAACTTTTTTGTTTTTGAACATATTTTTGGCCAATCTGTTTTCGCCCCCGAGTTCGTTAAAATTATACCAGTAATGGTTGTGTATAATCAAGGAATGATCATTACAATTATTGCCGGCGGCTCAGGCACTCGCTTGTGGCCGCTTTCACAATCCAACTACCCAAAACATTTACTAAAGTTGACTGGCGAAAAATCTCTTCTTCAAAACACATTCTCTAGATCTGCTAAGATTGCGGACGAAGTTTATGTTGTGACTGAGGCTTCTCACGCTGAAGAAGTTCAACGTCAACTCCCCGAGCTAAAAGAAGAGAACGTTATTGTTGAGCCTGCAAGGAGAGGTACTGCCTCTTGTATTCTATTAGCCCTTACTCGTATTAAACAAAAGCACAATTCAAATACTCCGGTTGTGTTTCTTCATGCGGACCATCACATTAGCGCCGAAGAGTCGTTTCAACAGACAGTAACCTTAGCCGCCGAAAACTCTCGCGAGCATCAAGTCATTACTCTTATTGGTATTAAGCCGACTTATCCTGCTACAGGTTTTGGCTACATTGAGCTTGGCGAAAAGATTGGTGAGAGTAATGGTATCGAGATCCATAAAGCCGAACAGTTTAAAGAAAAACCTAAAGCAACGACTGCTAGAAAATACATGGAAAGTGGTAATTTTCTGTGGAATATGGGCCTTTTTGCAGCACCTGAGCAGGTGTTCGCAGCCACGATGCAGCAAGATGCAAAGGAGCTTTATCAGCGCTATCAACAATTACAGTCCGCTGGAACTGGCATTCAAGATACCTATCTTGAATTGCCATCCGAACCCATCGACACCGCGTTGATTGAAAAGGCTAGTAACTTAGAGGTAGTGGCAGGTACTTTTGATTGGGCGGATATTGGTTCGTTCTTCGACCTCCACAATATTCTTCAGGACAAAGATTCAAACTCCCTCAATGGTGATGTCGAGCTAATTGACAGCGAGGACGTAATGGTTCATGGCTCTGATAAACCTGTCGTTGTGATTGGCCTCAGTGGAGTCGTAGTGGTGGATAGTCCAAACGGCTTATTGGTTTGCGCTAAAGAGAAATCCCAGCTTGTAGGAGAGGCGGCGAAGCGAATTCAAGCGAGAAATCCCAAAAAATAGCTTAAATTAGGTATACTAAAAATACCTATGTCAAAGCTAAAGCAATTATCATCACAAAGGATTACATACGTGCTGGTTGGCACGTTTGCCGCCGCCGTGTTGGTAATCGGGCTTTTCTCGATAATAAATACCGGGAAAATCTACCCCGGGGTTAGCCTTAATGGGGTTTACGTTGGTGGTCTAACGCCAAAAGAAGCCCAGCAAAAGCTTGAGCAAGCCGCCAAAGATACGAATTACGAGATTGCGGTTCAATACAACAACACAACCATAAAGATCCCTACAAAAGGTCTGGGAGTTGGATACCCAGAAGAAGCATACGAAGAGGCATATCGATACGGCCGCAGTGGTGAGCTGAGCGAGAACCTTCATGCAAGGCTACGAGCTCTTTTTTGGCGACCCACAACTATTACTAAGCTTGAGGTCGACGACGCAAAGCTCACCCCGTACGTATCGACAGTTGATGCCGAACTCAACAAGCCGGTTGCAAATGCCTCTCTTAACTTCGCCGACAACAAAGTATCCGTTGCTGAGTCTCAGCCTGGTAAGCGACTTGATCGCGGTCTGCTTGTTCTTGCGATCAAGAAGCAGATTGCCGCTGGCAAAGCAGGAACCATAAATGCGCCGGTTTATAATCTTGATCCAACCATCAAAGAGTCGGCTCTTGAGGAAACAAAGCACCAGGTTGATGAGTATGTCTCGAGTCCTGTGACTGTGACCGCCGGGAGCTTCAATAAGACGATTGATCAGGCTCAAATTCTGAGCTGGGTTGATGTCGTGGTTCTCGGTAGCAAGACAGACCTTCCGCTGATTCCACTCGAGTCATTTTACCCGGCTCCTTCCCAGAGCGCAGTTGAGCTTGAGCTAAACAAAGCCAAGGTTGAGGCTTTTGCGCAGCAGCTTGCAAGTAGCATCAACCGTGAGCCAGTTGATGCACAACTTACCATGAATAATGGTTCGCTAGGAATTGCTCGGGCTAGCCAAGACGGATTACAAGTTGATACGCCAGCAGCAACCAAGAAGATAGTTGAGGTTGTGGTCAATCCCAATGGAGATCGCAAGGTTGTGATCCCAACCAAAGTGACCAAGGCAGCAATTCGCGAAGATGCTTTAGCCGAATTGGGAATCAAGGAGATGATTAGCGAGGGAGTAAGCTACTTCCCGGGTTCACCGCCAGAGAGAATGCAGAATGTTCGTGCAGGGCAATCAAAGTTTAATGGCGTGATCATTAAGCCAGGTGAGGTATTTTCTTTCGGTAAAATTTTAGGTGATGTTGGGCCGGAAACAGGGTATGCACCAGCGAAGGTGATCCTTGGAAACCGCCAGGAGCTTCAATACGGTGGTGGTTTGTGTCAGGTTTCGAGTACGGCTTTTCGGGCGGCGCTCAATGCTGGTCTCCCAATTCTAGAGCGCGTTAATCACTCTTTTGCGGTCAGTTACTATACGGCTCCATACGGGGTTCCAGGAGTTGATGCCACAATTTACTATCCTCAAGTAGACTTTAAGTTTAAGAACGACACAGCACACTTCATATATATACAGACGATCATGCAGGGAACGACTTTGAAGTTCCAGTTTTATGGAACCAAGGAGAAAGAGGGGGTCGTTAGGGGGCCAACATTCTTGAGCGGCGGGCCAGATCCAAAGCAACCATCAAGAACAGTGTTCTACCGGGACGTTGTGGTTGGTGGCCAGGTAGTTAAGACTGATACTTTCTATACGAATTACAAGTCGAGCGAAGACTTCCCTAATAAGCCTCAATTTAACTAAATAAGATTCGACCAGGTATAATGGTAATGCTTATAAGTATAACCATGCCAACAACTTTGCTCAAAAAACAGACTTTAAGCAAACGCAATTTGCTAGCGTTTCTTGCGTTGTTTATTCTCTTTGGTATTTATCTGATTTATCGCAGCCTGGCAGCTAACGGTGATACTGCCAATATTTGGATAGCTTCTAATGGAAACGATGCCGGTTCAAACTGCAAAAGATTTTCGACTCCAACGGTAAGCCCAGATAGTTCAGGAGTGACACTCTGTAAGTCATTTAGCGCAGCCCTAGGAATTGCGAGTGGAGGAGATTCTATACGTGTCTTGCCGGGAACCTATGGGTCACAGTCAGTTACAAGAAATGGTCTAACTAGGGACAGCAATTTTGATAATAACATCCAGTTTATTGCTGATGGCGGCCCTGGCTCTGTAACTCTTGCGGGGCTATCAATTGGTAGCAGTACGGCAAATACTTATGGAGGAGTAAACTTCGATGGCTTTCATGTTACGGGAGGGCCAGCAATTCAGGAAGCAAAAGACATTCGGCTATCGAATTTCGAAGCAAACAATCAGACTTATATTTCAAACTCTCAGGATATAAAGCTAGAAAAGTATACTGTACAGCCTCTTGGCTTCCCTTCAGTAACAAGTGCGCCTTTTAGTAATGGATGGGGTATTGGGATTGTTCAACAATCTTCAGGAAGTGTTTCGGCTCCAAGCAACATAACTCTGGATGGAATAAATATGCATGGTGTCAGGGCAACTCAATCAGTTGATCACCCGGACGGTGTATTTATGTGGCGTGGAGGAGGCGTCCCATCGACAGTTAAATGGACTGGAATGAATGTTCGTAACTCTCTTTTTTACAATAATGAATGCATAAATTGGCGTTACAACGATGCTAACCCTGCTCAAGTTGAGTTTGAGAATAACTTTTTTGATAGTTCTGTAAATGGGATTAGTGGTTGCGGGTATTACAGTATTAGCGTTGCGTCTGCCTCTGGAATATATCGCAATAACACAATTAAAGGAGGAATTCAGGTAAAAGAGGGGGACTGCCCGGGAACTTGTGGAGCAAACAGGGCCTGGAAGAATAATATTATTTTAGGAGGATGGTCAGATCAGGGCTGCTCAAACTTATCTTCTGACACTTGGAGTAAAAACATATTAGATGGAAGCAGGTGTTCGACAAACGATACTAATACAACCGCAGCAGCAATAAAATTTGCCGGTGGCAATTCTTACCCAGACAGCATGTTTGTGACGACTGGAAGTGCCGCAATAGATAACGTACCCAGTGACTACCCCTCAAACGATTTTCTCGGAACTTCTCGTCCTCAAGGATCGGCTGCGGACGCGGGCGCGTATGAGTATAAGTCGTCAACAGCAAGCAATTTCTCAAACTGGTCGTGGGATGCCCGAAATGCAACCGTTGCCACAAATTCTGCGACCGCGATTTCAAAGTGGATAAAGTATGCCAAAGTAAGTCCAAATGCTGTGATCAACAGCTACGCAGTTGCAACTGCAGTTGCAACTGCTAGCGACCCAACTTATTCAATCCCGCTGACTGATCAAGGGGGTAGTATATCTGTAAGAATACCGCTTGGCACAAAGCCCGATCCAGGAGGAGATGGTCACTTAACAGTTAGAGATGTCGCGGCGGGCACAGAAACTGATTTTTGGCAGGCTAAGTATGACTCAACTACTCAAAGAATTTCTTCTGCATCGGCTGCAATTAAGTTCCCCTTAGGGGCAGTTAATGAAGGCACAGGAGGATGGGGAGGTAATGCTGCAAACACACCATTGAGGCGAGGTCTAATAACCCCAGAAAATCTTAATGCCGGGGTTATTAACGAAACACTTCAAATTTCGCACAGGTCCATAGGAGGCAATTCATCATCTTTCAAATTCCCGGGTCTGCATAATCAAAATACATGTAATTACTGGTATCAAACCGATGCCGAAGCACAAGCCCTTGGGCTCGGTTACAGCACAGTTGCGGATTACATGGCCGATTGTAACGCTAATTATTTGCCCGAGGGAACTTGGATGCGCCTTGACCCAAGTATCAATATTGATGCAATTACTCCTGCACTTCCGGCCTGGCAAAAAACTGTAGCAAAAGCCATGCAGAACCATGGAATGATCATCAGGGACAATGGTGGAACTTTGGGTGTTTATGGCGAGAATACAATTAACCGTGGAGGTACTGCTCTTTGGAATGGTACGGGCATCGGCACAGGAAATAGCACTGCCTTCGCCTCAAACTTCCCATGGGATAAGATGCAGGTACTTAATCCCCCGCCCAACCTAAATTCAACTACAACCTGTTCAGCAAAACAGGGTGATGTTAACAAGGACGGCTTAGTAGACGTATTTGATCTTTCAATACTACTTTCTGCCTATGGTAAGCCCACCACCGAATGTAGTGACATCAACAGGGACGGCAAAGTAGATATGGTTGACCTATCCTCGCTGCTCACAAAGTATGGAACATAAGAGTTATAATTAAATATGATGATTTTTAACAAGTTACGGCATATTCGATGAAAGTTTTTAAAAAGCCAAAAACACTAGCATTTATGGCTCTTATTTTGGTGGGTGGGATATTTGCCGCTTTTCAGTCGTTTTCCCCCGCTCAAGGAGCTCCAACAACTGCGAACTTTTGGGTTGATGCCAACGGAGGTACTTGCAGCCAGCAACTAAACTCAGGTGGGGCTTATAGTGATTCGGGAGCTTGTGTAAGTATAGATATGGCATGGCAAAGATGTTCTCCCGGCCAAACGATTGTAGTTAAAGCCAATGCGAATACCTATTTATCACAGAGAATAAATTCAATATCTGGGACCCAGGCATCTCCAGGATGTAGGGTTATTGGAGAGGATGGGGTTAAGATTGCCGGCTTAGATGTGCGTGCACAATATTTCAGTATGGAAAATATTATTATTGATGTTGGAAATTCTCATGGATATAACGTATCTATAGACGCGGACGACGTTAAACTTCAAAATGTGAGTCTTTACGGACAGTTCATAAGTATGGCAGTTAACGGTAATAACTTTATGTGGAAGGATGGATCGTTTGGTCAAAACGGGACAACTGGCGGAATACGCAGATGTGATCAGTATGATGGGCAAGGAGTGTGGCTTGATGGAAACGGCGCAACATTTGATGGAATCAGGTTTAATCCACAGAAAGCAGCAATTAATACAGATCCAAGTTGCGGTCTTGATAATACTTTTCACCTTGAGCTGATCAGAGTCCAGGGGGCTCAAAACTTAACGGTTAAGAATTCCTGGTTCCTCTCCGGTTCGGATGCAGGGTCTGGTCATATTTTTGTAACGAATACAGATACATCAAGTACTGCCGCTAATGGCTTAAAGTTGATAAACAATATTTTTGAGCCCGTTAATGGCAGTTACGCTCTTCAAACGCATACTAATGTTCTGACGTGCAACTGGCAGTATCTGTACAACACTTTTTACCAACCAATGCTGCTTCAGTGTACAGGCGGAAGTGCTATGTGGGTAGGTAACATAGGTTCTTATCCAGGCTGTAGCGGTACTCATATAAAGAATGTTTTTTACAGATCAACAGCCTTTACTTGTGGCTCAGACCTTAGAGTGAGCGGGTCAAGTATGAGTAGCCTAGGTCTTGGTTCTGGAGGAAAGCTCAACACTGGGTCGCCGGCAATTGATGCAGCGGAGCCAAATACGGCATCCGATTATTGTACGGGGCCCGATGTGGGCTCGCGAGATATAGACAACAATTCTCGACCACAGGGTTCTAATTGTGACGCGGGAGCGGATGAGTTCTTTACGGGATCAACGCCACCTCAAACTTGTTCAGCAAAACAGGGTGATGTTAACAAGGACGGCTTGGTAGATGTATTTGATCTATCAATACTACTTTCTGCCTATGGTAAGCCCACCACCGAATGTAGTGATATCAATCGCGATGGGAAGGTAGACATGACAGATCTTTCAATGCTACTGACCAACTATGGAACGTAAGCAAAACTATTGACAGTTCGTTTTTTGTTCGCCATACTAAAACCAAACAGAGCACTCTCATAAAAGGAGGAAGTATGGCAGATCCATTAACTAAAAGACAAAAAGAGGTACTCGACTACATAAGTCAGTACATTGAGGTGCATGGTTATGCGCCGAGTTATCGTGAGATTGCCGAGGCTTTCAACTTGGGCTCGGTCGCAACTGTTGCCGACCATGTTGAAACACTTGTCGCCAAGGGTTTGCTGAGCAAGAGCGATAATTCTGCTAGATCTTTGCAGCTAGTTAAGCCAGAGGATTTCGAAGAAGACCGTTACGTTGGTCTGCCAATTCTAGGTTTGATCGCCGCGGGTCAGCCAATTCAAACAATGAGCGGTCACACCGAAACCCTGGAAGTTCCTCCATTTATGGTCGGAACCCGTCATTCATACGTTCTTCAGGTTAAGGGTGACTCCATGAAAGACGAGGGCATCTTTGAAGGTGACTACGTGGTTATTCAGGAAAAAGAGATTCCTTCAAATGGGGAGATGGTTGTTGCTTTAGTGAATGGCGAAGAGGCAACTCTCAAGCGCTACTACAAAGAAAGAGATCATATCCGCTTGCAACCATCAAACGATGCGTACGATCCAATTATGGTTCCAAAAAGTACGCCAATTAAAATACAGGGGGTTTGTATAGGTGTCATACGAAAATATTAATAAAAAGTCCGGAAACAAAATAAGAAAGGGGGAAGAGGTGAGTAAAAGAAAATTGAGGAGTTTGTACAGAAAATACCTGTTCTCTTATACTTTTGAGCCGATACCAGTGCGAGTTTCTTCAGACAAGTAAATGTGATTTAAGCCTGCTTGGTTTTGAGTTCGTTCTTAAAGGTCCCAATCTTGAGGGCCTTTTCGATTATTGGTAGAAGCCAGTAAGCCATAAGTGTAATCCAAACTGCACTAACGATTAGCATTGGGCTAAGACCAAAGAAGATGTAGTGGTAGATTGCAGAGAATATGCCAAGACTTATAAAACTCAACTGAACCAAAACTCTGGAAGGGTTTCTATTACCGACGTCTTTTTTCGGGGTAACTTTATACCCAGGTTTTTTGCGAGGGTGAGTCAGTGCAATGATTATGGCCATAAAGTATACCGGGAAAAGACCAGCCCATATTCTTGATGTAAGTTGCCCTTCGCTTAATGCGTTAAAGAACATGAGAGTAAATATTATTGCGGGCACTCTGAAAATCAAGTACCCCAGTCCATCTGTAACGACCGGTTGGTTTTCGAAGAGGGCAATAAAGTTAACAAGATACACCCCAGTTAAAGCCAGCCCACTTACAAGGTATGTGTAGCCCATCTCAAAGTAATGTAGTCGCTGTCTAAAGCTCAATTTCATGTTAAAGAGTGGCTGCTGCCAGAAAAACATTCTCAAGGTGTCGGCCGCCCATGTCCCTCTCTGCTTATATATTGCCCCGATATCCCTTGGCGCATGGCCACTGACGTAAGATTGCGAAACGTAGACGGACTTAATTTTATTAGCGTTGGCAAGATATGTTGTATGGAGGTCTTCAACAATATTCCACTCACTAAAACCTCCTATCTTCTTGATTGCCGATCTTCTATAAATCACGCCCGAGCCACAACTGATAGCAGCATGGTCGGCATTCTTTCCACTTTGCATATGTATGTAAAAAAGGTGATCGTGATTGAAATCTTCTTTATCTACAGTAAAGCGTTGTCTAGTTGCCACAATCCCCACTTGCTTATCTTGAAAGTGGCCAAGGAGATCATCGACAATATTTGGTGAAACGATATTATCGGCATCAATTACTAAAATGTAGTCTCCATGAGTTTGCCTCATGGCGTAGTTAAGGTTCGCTGCCTTGTAGCGCTTGTCTTTATTATTTTGACGGGCAATGTATTCAACACCAAGCTCGGCGCACAATTTTTTAACCGAGGGGCGATTACCATCGTCTAGTACGTAGATATTCTTGCGGGCATAGATTATGTTTTTCGCCGCCTCAATAGTTTTGAGCAACATATGCACCGGTTCATTTACTGTCGGAATGTAGATATCAACAGAAGAGCGCATTGAATAGGGGCCGCCAAGAAAATCGAATCGCCTTTTCCAATGGTTAAATACGAATAAAGGGGCAACAAGGCATATCATTGCTTCAAAGACATAAAAGGGAACCCCCAGTGGGCCTTCAACATGGGACGCCAGCCAAATCAAGTAAATCAAGTTACTTACCACGGCCAGAATCCCGAGACGGTGGAATGAATCGATAGAGTTAAACAATTTCATAAAAAAGCAAAAAAGCTTATGTTAATCTTATCGTAAGTGTATAATGGACTCAAATCAAAGGGGACCCTCGCATGGTCAAAGCTCCTAGCAATAGCATTTTACTTGTCGAAGATGAGACTTCGGTCCGCGAGGTGCTTAAGCGAAAATTGAATCAAAGTGGTTTTAAAACCTTTGTTGCTGAAGATGGTGAGCAAGCTATGGAGGCCTTAGATCATGATATCCCGAATCTAATTCTGCTTGACGTCATCATGCCAAAAATGAATGGGTTCGATTTTCTGGAAAGAATTCGTTCCGATCTTCGTTACCGCGACATACCGGTCATAATTATCAGCAATCTCGAGGGAGACAATGATCGAGCCACCGGTAGAAATTTAGGTATTACTGAATACATCGTGAAATCAAATATCTCACTTAGGGAGCTCATGGCACTGATTAGACAGGTGGTTTAACGGTGCATAGGACCAAGGAACAACGAGAACAATTTAAGATAGCGGCAGCGCATTCGTTTGACCACATCATTGTTACAGATGCAGACGGTAAGATTGAATATGCCAATAAGTCGGCAGAATTGGCTACAGGTTATACAATTGAAGAAATGATAGGCAACAACCCAAGTCTTTGGGGTGGAATAATGCCAAAGGAGTTTTACAAAAACCTTTGGCACGTTATAAAAGACTTAAAGCAGCCCTTCATTGGAGAAATTAGGAATCGTCGCAAAAGTGGGGAAGAATATGTAGCAGAATTGCATATTTCTCCGGTGTTTAATGAAACAGGCGAAATTATACACTTTGTCGGCATCGAACGTGATGTGACTAAAATGCGCGAGCTCGATGCCACGAGACTTGAGTTCGTTACGCTTGCGTCTCACCAACTCAGAACCCCGCTTTCCACCCTCAACTGGTATTCAGAAGTGTTGCTCAGTGGGGATATTGGCAAACAGACCGTAGAGCAAGAGCAGTACACTCGCGAAATATACAAGGCTTCTCAAAGAATGGTTGCATTGGTTAATGACCTGCTTAATCTCTCTAGGATTGATCTTGGTAAATTGGCTCTTCAACCAACCGAGCTTAACGTCGTGGAGATACTGGATCAGGCAATAACGGATCAAAAAGCCTTTATTCTAGAGAAGAACATAAAACTGGATATAGATGTACCTGATAAGCTGAAAGCTAAAAATGACGAGCAGCTGCTACTAAATGTTATGTCTAACTTGGTCTCGAACGCGGTCAAATACACACCCCCGGATGGCCACATAAACATCACCCTAAAGGAAGATGACGGGAAGATCCGATTCTCAATTTCTGATACTGGCTATGGTATACCTAAAGAAGACAGGCCAAAATTATTCAATAAATTTTTCCGGGCAGAAAATGTCAAACGCCACAGTGCGGATGGGACCGGTTTAGGTCTGTATATTGTAAAGGCATTCTTAGAGAATGCGGGCGGTTCAATAGATTATGAATCCGAGGTCATGAAAGGCACTACATTTAACTTTGAGTTGCCAAAAAATCTTAAGAAAGAGAAATAATGGAAGAAATAGTAGCAAAAGAACACAGACTCCCTACCGTCCTCATCGTTGAGGATGAACAGCCATTATTGAACGTCATTAGGGATAAGCTGCGAACAAAAGGATTTGATGTAGTCACTTCGAGATCGGTAAAGCAGGCAGTTGATTATATTAATGAAGTCGACAATATTGATCTGATTTGGCTCGATCACTACCTCGAGGGACAAGAAAATGGCTTAGATCTTGTTATGTACCTTAAGCAGAATACTCACTCACAGGCGCATATCCCAATCTTCTTAATCTCGAACACTTCATACCCAGAAAAGTATCAGTCTTATCTCGCTCTTGGCGTCGATAAGTACTACACCAAATCCAACTACAGCTTAAATCAAATTGTTGATGACGTAAGAACATTTTTTGAGGACCAAAATGGCAAGTGAACTGATCTTGATTGTTGAGGACGAGCAGCCTTTAAGTAAGGTACTTGGTGATAGCTTTTCGCGAGAGGGTTACGATGTGATAATTGCTGAGGATGGTGAAAAGGGAATTGAGGCGGTTAATAATAATACCCCTTCGGCGGTAATTCTAGATCTAATGCTGCCCAACGGTAGTGGATATGATGTCTTAAAACGGATTCGCGAGGAAGATCGTACTAAGGATATTCCAGTCTTTGTTGCGACCAACGTTGATACAAGCGAGAGCGTACTCGAATGTGTTTCTCATGGCGTAAGAGATTACTTTGTTAAGTCCGATACTTCAATTGACGAGATAGTCTCCTTTGTAAAGAAGAAGCTAGCAACCGCTTAGGTCATTGACCATATCTGTTGAATAGAAGTATAATCTCGAAGTACCGCTATAGCGGTTTTGATATTCCACGGTAGCTCAATGGTAGAGCAACTGGCTGTTAACCAGTAGGTTACAGGTTCGAGTCCTGTCCGTGGAGCCAAGGAATTATATCGCCTTAAGTGCTATAATCATGTCATAAATAGAGTGACTTATGTCTGCTGAAATACCTGGTCCATCAAGTGAAGAAGTTTCTAACCAAGAATTCCGAAAATTCTATGAGGAGGGGCTAGGAATTGATGCCACCGCTCAAGAAAAGGTTGAGTCGCCAGAGCAGCAAAGGGGCTGGGTGCCGGAAAAGCACTTATGGGCCAGACAAGACTGGAATAACGCCAGTGTAGATACGGAGTACTTTGCTGATGTAAGGTTGGAGGGTCAGCCTGTCCCACCGAAAGAAGAAATTCGCCCACACGAAGTTTTACTTGCACCAGGGGAATCGGTTGGCTTAAGAGTTAAGTCTCGTATAAGCGAGGGAAAAGACCGGGTTCTTATCAATGAAGACGGTAAGCCGGTTTATAAGCGTCCTAAAAAGAATATGCATTCAAGGGGCTGGCTGGTTGAACCATACAAAGATTACAGCTAAAAACCACTATAATTTTATTATATAAGTTCTAACTTCGTTCACCACGGGGAGCCAAGGAATTATTAGGTACATTTTTTTGGTAGGCTTGAGCTGGCAATTGAGATTCAGTCTATCGACGATGCTGAGATAGTTGAGACAACAGGCATGACACCAGAATCAGTTGTGGGAAACGTCATAAATAAGCTTTAGCGAGTGAAGTCCTAACTGAGTTCAGTGTAGGGGTGCTATATTGTAAGTTATGAATGTCACCAAAATACTCAAATCAGTTAGCCTAATTCTCTCAATTGCCGCGTTCTTATTCTCACTGGGATATGCCTTTGTTTCCTTGAGCCTATCTGGGGCATTGAATGGTGACGGGCTATTTGGAATGACGCCAACCCCAATTGATTACATACCCTTAATCTCGATAATCATGAGTTTTATCATTATCTTTTTCACATTCAATCGTTTCCAATCTGTAACATTATGGATATGCTCAATAATAAATGTGACTAGTGTAATAGTTGCTGTTGGTTAAACTTTATCTAAACCCATGAAATCGCAGAACTCAGTCCTGATGGGACATTCATAATGATAACGGCTACTCCGAGGTGAAGTTCTAACTCCATCCACCACACCGAGCCATTGCACTTATGCTTATTTGATGATATAATACTCAACAAATCATCCAACTAGGAAAAACAAAATTATGTCAAAAGATCCAATAAAACCTGAAGTAGGTGGTGGTCGTAACGAAGACACTGGCTTTAAGTCTGCAGATCAGTATAAGGCATTTGATGTAGAACTTGAGAAGCATGAAACTTTTCCAACTAGAATAGAAAAAACTGATCTAAAGCCCCATGCAATTAATCCGGGAGAGACGGAAATTATATTGCAGCGTCACGGCAAATATGAGCGCGACCGCAATAGTGAAAATGTTGGAAGTTTAACGCCCGAGGCGGCAGAATCCGAAAAAACCAACGCAGTCGCTTACTTTGAAGAATTGCTTAAAAGTATTCAAGAAGCTGAGCGAGGCCAAGTTGATGTACTAGTTGTAGCGAGTGATACTCAGTATTTCCAGGGTGGGCGTCGAAGCCGTGAAACAGCCGAACTAGCTCAGGAAGCGGCTCTTGAGGTATTCGAGCGTCATGGAATCCCTTCGACAAATATCATTAACACAACTGGGCGTACGCGAGGCGAAGGTGGCCCGAGACCTATGCCAAAGCTGCGTGAGCCAAATATGCTCAATGAATCACCAGACTTCTTAGATTTTATGCTCAAGGAGTATGGCGACATAAATTTAGACTTTTGGGTTGCTTTCGAAGAGGATCATCACAAAGACGTACGCGAGGCTATGGGCGCTGAGGGCCCAGACGATATTGCTGATAGAACCTCATTTACAATAAGAGCGCTCGCCAGGTATGCAGAAGCCTACCACCGTGCAAATCCTGATCGCCGATTAGTTATCTGGGCAGCAACTCACTACGACACGATTAGTCCTTTTGTTAAGCGAGATATATTCGAGGTCGGCAAGGAACAGCAGCTAATGGTCGACTACGGAGCGGGGATCGCAATAGATATTGATAGTTCAGGTAAGGCAAAAACAACAATTGATGGCGTAGAGTATGATGTGCCTATAAAGAAAAAATCTATTTCTGAGAAGTCAGGTAGTTAACAGCTTTCTCTACCGTCTCAAACTTAGGTACACCCTTTTTCTCCCATTGTAGGATCCATTCGCGATGGCTTTCGACTTGATCTAACTTATCGCTAGTAGCCCCACCATCGTAATTGTTGTTTTCGCGGTAAGATATCCAATGTTTGTGAGTTTCCCAATCAGGGATAACGATAGCGTCAGGCGGAAGGAATGCGTTTGAAGCGCCAAGTATCCAGAAACCTAGTTTTTTGGCCTCAATAGTAACAACGTCGGATCGCTGGTCAATCTCATTAATACGATCAATTCCTTCAAGCCACCATGCTCCATCGGGGTGAGCATTAGTCGCCATCCACAAATCGTCGCCATCAATCCAATGCAGCTCCTTTTGGGATTTAATAAAGTGTGTTTTACCGGCACCCGATGGAGCAAGGATAAAAAAGCCGTTATCGTGCGTTCGATATTTCTTTGCTAGCTCCTTATAAACTTCCGTGCCATCATTAAACATTAGCGGCGTTTTTGGGTCTAAGAGTTTGTCGTGAAATTCCATCATAGGATTATTCTAACACCCTAGCTTAAACAGTTTGAAAATCGTCCCGGATGGAGAGCCATTGCACTTAAGCTTATACTTATATTATCTATTTGGTATCATTTGAGAATGATGAATAAACCTATTGCTTTGGGGCGGCCATGATTTTTATTACTGGTCCAGCCAGTGCGGGCAAGACATCACTTATAAAACTACTCAAAGAACATCTGCCGAAAGAAA
>CAZWEJ010000001.1:0-93858 GCA_964632435.1 uncultured Candidatus Saccharimonadales bacterium | reverse complement strand
CATTGGTCCCTAAGCTAATTGAGCAATCTGTTGAGCTGATCGAAGCAGTCCCCAAGGCTCTTTCTGATCTTCAAAATTCAGATACCCGTCTAGGCCAACTAGTTGCTGAATATGACCTTATCGCTTTGGCTCAAGACAGCGCAAAGGAGATATTCACAACTTTGGCAGGCGCAACAGGGTCGGTTGTATCAATCGCACAAGGAATATTTAGTGGCTTTGCAGCAATAATTACCATAGTCACGTTATCCATCTTTATGCTTATTGAAGGTCCCCGCTGGAACAGAATGGTCTGGGAGTATCATCCAAAAAAGAATTTGGAAAGGAACAAGCAGATTGCTAAAGACATGTATTTTGCAATTTCAAGCTATTTTACGGGTATTCTCTTTATTGCAGCAATATCAGCTGCAGCTTCAACAATAATGATGTCGATTGTTGGCGTGCCATATGCTGTACCGCTCGGATTATTGGTTGGTCTTTTTGGCCTAATCCCATATGTAGGAGCAACAATAGCGGCCGTTATGGTCTGTATTGTGGCTCTATTTACTTCAACAGGAGCAGCCATTGCTATGGCAATCTACTTCATTATTTATCAGCAGATTGAGAATAACGTGATTCAACCAATCGTTCAGGGCAAATCAACCGAACTTTCGCCGCTGATAGTAACAATTGCGATTCTTATTGGCGCATCAGTTGCGGGGATATTCGGTGCAATCGTTGCCATACCAATTGCGGCATGCATAAAAGTTCTAATAGTCCACTACTTCACATCTAAAGGCAAGAAGCCGATAGAAGTCTAGGCTCGACTCCATCTTGGGCCAGCTTCGGTATCTTCAACTGTGATGCCCTCGTCTGCCAATTTTTTACGCGCTTTATCTGATGCTTCGTAATCTTTTGCTTTTCTGGCACCCTCTCGCTCGACAATAACCGCTTTCTGTTCTTCAGAGATGTCGGTTCTTTGGTCGAGCTGCAACCCAAACAGTTGTTCAATTTCGCTGACCTGGCTTGAGGTAGGCAAAGCGTTTTGATTATCGCAATGGTCTACCAGGCTGTTGAAAGTCGCAATTGCTTGAGGAGTGTTGAGATCATCCTTGAACTGTTCAACAATCTGCTCGTAGTATTCACCAAAAACATCGTCGGCAAGCGTACTGGCGCCATCTTGAAACTGCCAGTCAGACCATGCTCTAAATCTTTTGAGTAGATTCTGCGCCGCCTCAAGCCCCTCAAATGTGAAATTCTGCTGGGTTCGATAGTGGCTTTGCAGAAATAGTAAGCGCAGAGCCATTGGGTCGTAACCTTTTTCAATAAGCTCATCAAGTCTATATCCGTTTTTAAGAGACTTACTTATCTTGGAGCCATCAACCATCAGAAACTCGTTGTGAACCCAGTAGTTTGCCAATGGCTTGCCGTGAGCCGCCTCGCTTTGAGCAATCTCGTTGGTGTGGTGTGTACCAATATGGTCTACGCCACCGGTGTGTATATCAATCGTCTCCCCAAGTTCAGATTCGATTATGGCAGAGCACTCTAGGTGCCAACCTGGGAAACCTTCCCCCCAAGGAGAAGACCAGCGCATCTCATGGTCTTTAAAATGACCTACCGTAAAGAACCATAGCGCGAAGTCTTGAGGATTCCTCTTTTCTGAGTCAACCACCACTTCATCACGTACGCCAACTTCTTTATCAGAGAGCTTTTGCCCCGTAAGCTTGCCGTAATCATCAAGTTTGCGCACATCAAAGTAGACAGCCTGATCGGTTTTGTAGGCGTACCCTTTTACTAGAAGAGTCTCAACCATTTTGATTTGAGCATCAATGCGATCGGTGGCTTTAACATAGCTCGATGGATCAATAACGTTGAGCCTGCCCATGTCCTTCATAAACGCATCAGTGTAGAACTGAGCTACCTCCCAAACAGTTTTACCTTCTTCGGCAGCACGAGATTGCAGCTTATCTTCACCGGTATCTGCATCGCTGCTAAGATGCCCGACATCGGTAATATTCATTACATGATCGACCTTAAAACCGGCAGCTATTAATGCACGCTTGAGTGTGTCGTTAAATACCGCATTGCGTAAATTTCCAATATGGTAGTAGTGATAGACGGTTGGACCGCAGGAATAGAACGAAATATGACCGGGTTTAAGCGGTTTGAGTGTTTCTTTCTGTCTTGTCAGTGTGTTGTGTATTTTCATAATCTTCAATGCACTTGCTTAATACTGTAACAAACTTTTGCTTTACTTCCGATGCTGGAGTGTCCATAACTTGGCATCCGGCGGCACGATCGTGGCCTCCCCCACCGAACTCCCGGCAAGCTTTGGCTGCAACGGGCATATTGGCTCTAGTTGAGATCTTAATCTTGTTGCTCTCGCCGCCATAGTGACGAATGACAACCGCAACCTCAACACCCTTAGCTCGTTGCAGCTCGTAGATCACTAGATCCGCAGGATCGTGAATATCTGCATAGTTTTTAAGTTCCGTCGGCGTTACCATAACCAGCGCAATCTTCCCGTCTTTAAAGAACTCAGCTCTCGAGAGTAAGGCGCCCTTAAGATGAAGCAAGCTCGGATCTACGGCTCCGGCAAGTCGGTACTGCTCGTGCATCGAGTAGATATCAACGCCATAATCTAGTAATTCCGCCATCAAACTGAATGTTGAGCTTTGTACTGTTGATATAGACAGGTTCCTGGTGTCGGCCAATATGCCGGGGATAAGAAGCTTTGCGACATCAGCATTCAGGCTCCAGCCCAGCTGCTTAGATATTTTGAAGATCTGCTCGCAGGTCGCAACTGCATCAATATCGATAACATCAATCGTTTCGAATTGCATTGGCTCGCGATTAGCATGGTGGTCGATGATAACAAAGGGCTTCTTGACCAGTTTGGGCTGATACTTCTCGAGAGTACGGCTAATTGAGCCCGGACCACCGGTGTCAACCAGCAGCGTAAGATCAAATTTGTTTGGGAACTCATCTGTTACTCGATCTGCGCCGGAAAAGTAGGAAATATATTTTGGAACGGCGTCCTGGCAGTAAAGGATGACCTCCTTGCCCATCTCGCCAAGAATATATTCTAGCGCCAGGCTAGACGTTAGACTGTCCGTATCAGGCTTTTCCGGCTGTAGAACAAGGATTGTCTTTGCATTATCAACCAGCTCGCCCAACTTCTTGATCTGATTTTCTAAACTCAAAATGACCGCCTTTCTTGCAGCGCCCGACCTAGTGTTACTTGATCGGCATATTCTAGGTCACCACCAACAGGAAGACCTCTGGCTAGGCGTGTCACCTTAATTTCCGTGCCTTCGAGCTGTTTGCGTATGTATAGCGCGGTCGCCTCTCCCTCTGTAGTCGGGTTAGTCGCGACAATAATCTCATCGGCATTTTTTGCCTTATCAATCAGCGTGTCCAGGTTTAAATTGGAGGGTCCGACACCGTCAATTGGAGAAATCACACCACCTAGAACATGGTAAACGCCCTGATACAAACCTGTTTTCTCCACCGCTACAACATCAAGCGGCTCTTCTACGACCGTAATTAGCTTTTCATTACGATGAGGGTTTGAGCAAACCACGCACAAATCAGCCTCACTATAGTTATGGCAATTCTTGCAAATGGTTAGCTGATTTCTGAGATGCATCAAGGCCTCCCCAAGTCGCTGCTCCTGACCGTTATTACCTCTAAGAAGGTAAAAAGTTAATCGCTCGGCAGTTCGAGGACCAACCCCGGGTAACTTGCCGAACTCTTCAATTAGCGTAGAAACAGACTTGGGGATCAGCTGCATTTATAGGCCTGGGAGTCCAAGCCCACCTGCCATACTCTTCATCTTCTCGGCAGCAAGCTGCTGGCTTTTGGTGATAGCCTGGGTAACGGCCGACTCAACCCATTTCTCGAGTTTATGGACCTCATCCAAATCAACCATTTCTGGGTCAATTTTGATCTTCTTGATCTTCTGCTCACCGTTGATCTCTACCTTTACGGCACCATTACCAGCCTCAACCTCGATGGTCTCCTTGGCTAGAGCGGATTGAATTTTCTTAAGCTCATAAAGCGTTTTAGCCTTATCAAACATTTAAAGCTCCTTATCTGTATATAGGCTCTATTTTAACTCAAAATTACCTGATGAGGAACAATCAGCGAGAAACTGCAAACTTTTGAGCGGCACTATAACCGTACTCATATTTTGGACCGACTGGCTGCCAATTGGCGGGGACCTTGTCAAAATAGTCCTTGGGACCGGTTTTACCGACCACCCAAACATATCCGGAGCTAGGATTAATAACGGCCAGGTCTTTTACCACAACCTGATCGGCGCGATCAAAAATTAGACTGGTCTCTCCATAACCGTTAACTCCATTTTTTGCCCAGAGCTTGGTCTCGGTTGCGGTCTTATTGTAGTAACTGAAGTCGAAGAAGGTATAAAGTTCACCCGAGATTATCTCGTCCCCATTTTGATACTGCTCATTTACTACTCGCCCAATTTCTCGCATTTGGTGATTACCATACTTATAAACATTAAGGTTACCAATCATAAACACTACCAGCATTACTGCAGCAGTAATGGCAGAAAGAGCTGACTTCTTAGCAAAAGGCCAGCCGTGCACCAAGATAATTGCCAGCAAGGCGTAAAATGCTACGGCCGAGAAGACAAAATATCTATCAACATATATCGGGCGGCTCAAGAGCACAGAAACCATTACTACTAGCACTGGGGCTGCAAGTGCGTAGGCTGCCATCAAGAAAGTAGACGATCGGTATTTTTTGGCATACACCCATAAACCGACAACAAAACCAACAAATATAAAAGAGATGCCGAGTTTAACCGGCTTTCCCAGCTCAGTAAGGTTGTTATATACCATAAACTGCATCAATGTGTTTGGAAGTGTTTCGATGTTTGAAGGAGGTATCCAAAATGATGCCTGGACTCTCTTTACCTGCGCCAACGCCGATGGCAGCCAAGGCAAGAATAAAGCAGCTCCGGCGAAGTTGGCTAGCCACCACCTGTAATCAAAAAGTCCTCTCTTATCCTTACGGCTGGTGACATACAATACGTAACTCCAATGGACCAGGATCATGAAAATTGAATAATAGTGAGTATAAAGGGCAGCTGCGATAGTTACTGCATAAAAGACGAACCATTTGTTTGACGATTTAGATTCAACGGCTCGAACTAAGAAATATGTTGATAGAAGCAAAATAAATGCCACCATGGCGTACATCCTAGCTTCTTGACTGTAGCGCACTAAAAACGGCCCAAATGCGACAAATATAGCAGCAAGTCTTCCGGCCGATTCGGAGCAGAGCCTCTTGACCAGCAAGTAACCAATCGGGATACATGCGAGCATAAATACCACACTTAAGCTTCTCGCTGCTGCCTCGGTGGTTCCAAAAAGCTCCATCCAATAATGTAAGGCTACGTAATAGAGAGGTGGATGGACATCGCGACCTGTTCTCCAAAGAATCTCCAGCACACCATCGGGTGCCAGCATCATAGTGTAACCTTCGTCGTGCCAGATGCTTGATTTTGCAATATCCCAAAAACGCAGAACCGCTCCGATCGCAACGGTCAGAGTTAAAAATATAGGGGTTGTCAGTTTATTAATCCAATTCATTTCTTGTAGGCCTCATAGCTATAGTGCTTATTTTTGTAAACTCCTCGCCATTTTCGCCACACAATAGTGAATAGCTCGCCAAGGGTCTCAAGAGCGGCGGTCTTAACCTCACCCTCAAATGTCCCATTTGGCTTGTCAGACCAGTCAGGTGCGCTAATTTGAGCTATCTTGTACCCCCTCATGCGAGCAATGGCCAATATCTCCATATCAAAACCCCATCCTAGTATTGTCTGCCTTGAAAATAGTTCGTTTGCAGCTTCCTTAGAAAATGCCTTAAAACCACATTGTGAATCTGGAATACCTGGTAACAACATGACTTGAACAAGGAAGTTTCCGGCAGCAGAGATAACTTTTCGTAGACCCGTGTGGATACTTGAAAGGTTCCTTACCGCAATTATGACGTCTGCCCCCTCTTCAATTTTTTCCTGGACGGCTCTAATGTGATGTAAAGGCGTTGCGAGATCAGCGTCCATAAACAGCTTGTAATCGCCTGTCGCTTCGAATATTCCGGTTCTTACATCTCTTCCTTTGCCTACTTTGGGGCCGGCATCAACTACCTTAAAGTTTTCAAATAATTTAGCTTTTGCACGAGCGATTGATGCGGTGCCGTCTGGGCTATCCGCCACCACAACAACAACCTCAATGTTTTTGAGCGAGTATTTTTTGATGTAATCTGCAAGCTTATCAAGAGTTTCTTCAATACGCTCTGATTCTTGGTAGGCTGGTATTATTATCGAAAGTTTTGGGCTGCTCATTTAGCTTTAACGGTATAAACAACAAACAATTCTTCTCCGGTAAATGAAGAGTAGTATGGGCTAAGCTGGCCTTCAGGGAACTTCAACTGTAGCCTCTTAACAACCTTCTCCTTATCATTTACAAAGATTGTGAATTCTTTAGACGTACCTGGATCGAGTGCAATTTGATCTACATTTGAAGGGTTTACCAGCTCGTAGTTGGCCTTACCGTGGGTTAGATAGTTCACAGTTTGCATTGAGTAATCGCCCGAGACAGCGTATCTCTTGCCATTAAAACCATTATTGTTATAAAACTTTGCCATCTCCACTGCATCTTCGGCATACGCGTCATAAGTCTCGGTTGCGTTAGCCCAAGCGACGAAGTAGGCAACGTAACCCTGGTAGACGGTAAGTGCTAGTAGGAATGCAACTGCCACTGCCCCACTGGTTCTAGCAACCGAGTTTAATGGGAATGTTTGATACCACTTCGAGAGCAAATATGTAATGCCAATAGCTGCTAAAACCACTGCAGCGGGTAGAGCTCCAATCGCTCGTAAGAAGTGCGGAATTCCCTCAGCCGTAAGCACCTCTGGGAGGAGCATTGCGCCAAAAACCATGAGCAAAGCAAAGTAGGAAAGACGCTTGATTCTTGCCAAAGCCACAATAATGCCAAGCAAGAACATTATCCCTATAAAGATGTTGAAAGCCGGCTGCCCGCCAAGATTGTGTCGATAATTCTCGTCCCCAGATATATTGAACATCAAAGCTGTTTTAAAGGTGGTGTCTAGAAGGGTTTGAACCGGCTTCCCATCGTTCAAATCGGGGTTAGTGAAGCTGACTCCACCTGGACGACCAGCGATGTCTGCGGGATGCTGAACTGCATATATGCCGATTGGAATGAGGGTAATAATTAATGTTAAAGCACTCAAAGATAAGCTCTTCCACCATTTGCCTATCCACCCGCGGCGGAAAATAAGTATATATAGAGCAATGGCCACCAACGCAACCGGCAACATTCTGTATGCAATGTAGGTGTAGAACCCAAGACCAAGACTAATCCCGGCTAATGCAAACCATATCTTCTTGTTAGTTTGGAAAGATTTAGTGAAAAGCCAGAGCGTTAATGGCACTATCAACATGATCATGCCGGCACGGAAACCATCGCGAGAGATTATTACTGCCCATGGTGTAACCGCCATCAATAGTGCCGCAATCAAACCGGCTCGTCTTCCAAACCAACTAGATGCCCAAAGATAAACTGCACCAACCGCTAGAGTTCCCAATAAGGCCGGTGCGACTCTTAAGCCAAGGATTGTGTTGTCAAAAATTAATACACCAATAGATTGCAGGTAGAAAAACAGTGCTTCCCTACCGCCATTTGTGCTATAGAAAGGACGAAAGTCATGTTGCTCCAAGATCTTGAAGACATCGAGTCCATTTGCGGCCTCATCCGGGTGCAGACCTGGTGGCAAAGAATCAAGTTGGTAGAACCGCATAAAAGCAGCGAGCAACAAAATAAATGCCACACTCAGCTTCAATCTGTGCTTGTAGAGCCAGGACTTCATTATTCTTTAAACGCCCATAGCTTATACAGAACGAAGTTCCAAGTCATGCTGGCAACAGTCGCCAAGCCAAACGCTACTGTTTTGATAGTAAATGCCTCGGTAAGTAGCGACGGAACTAAACTCGTGAGCCCAATTGCTTCGAGAATTTGGTAGGCTAACTTGCCAAAGAATTGAAACTCACTAGAGAAAAACTGAACTAGCCCTAGTTGAATTACATATACGGCAACCAATGTAGAAATCAAGAATCTCGCAAACTGTTGACCAGGATGTTTCGAATTACCCTTATTAAATACCCAGGTTCGATTGAAATAGAAGCTGTTGATCATAGCCACAGAGCCCGAAACCAGCTTGGCAATCCATACCCTATCTAAAGGTATTGAGAATATCCTAGTGAGCCCTATAAAGATCACGTAGTCGATAACTGTATTCATCACTCCGACCGAAGCAAATCTTGCTACTTGCCCCGAGGTTGAGGGTTTTGTTTTTGCCAACTTTTCTCTCTATTACGTTATTTTAAGCATAACCGGTTAGCACTCCGGTGTAAAGTCTACATCATCTGGGCATGAGCCCGATCAACATCCCGGAAGAGCGTGTACTCTGGATGGAAGAATAGGTCAACAACGCCGGTTGGACCATTTCTATGCTTCTGGACCAGAACTTGAGCAATACCTGGCTGTTCTGATTCATCACGCTTGTAATAGTCTTCTCTGTAAATAAACATTACAACGTCAGCATCTTGCTCGATTGAGCCGGATTCACGCAAGTCAGATAGCTGAGGCACTGGAGGAGTTCTAGACTCAACGCTACGAGATAGCTGGCTTAGAGCCAGAACTGGGACGTTTAACTCACGAGCTAGACCTTTAAGGCCACGAGAAATTTCAGAGACTTCTTGAACGCGATTATCCGAACCACCGGTTTTGCGGCTACTGATAAGCTGCAGGTAGTCGATTACTATTAATCCAAGATCGTGTTCACTTTGAAGACGTCGCGCCTTGGTACGCATCTCCATAATATTTGTGGTGGCAGAGTCATCAATAAAAATAGGTGCTTCGTTGAGTGCCGCCATAGCATCGGTAAGCTTAGGGAAGTCGTCATCTTCTAAGCGGGCATTTCTTAACTTCCAGGCATCAATCCCTGATTCTGCCGCTAGCAGACGATCAATAAGCTGCTCCTTGCCCATCTCAAGTGAGAAAACACCTACCGGAATGCCTTCCTTAACTGCAACATGATGAGCAATATTCAAGGCTAAGGTAGTTTTACCCATACTTGGTCGGGCTGCAAGAATGATTAGGTCAGATTTCTGCAAACCTGCCAGTACGCCATCAAGCGCCTTGAACCCCGTTGGAACACCTCGAAGACTGTTTTTATCGCGATGGAGTTCATCAAGCCTATCAAAAGACTCTGCTAGAACAGAGCTGATGGGAATGAAGTTCTGCTTGAGATGCTTTTGAGAAACGCCAAATAGTGTCTGCTCGGCCTGGTCTAGGAGCCCATCAAGCGGAGAGCCCTCATCATGTCCTAGGCTTGCAATCTCACTAGCCGCTCCAATTAGTCGGCGCAAGGTGGCCTTATGTGCCACAATGTTCGCATAATGAGCCACGTGGGCTGCAGTTGGGACCTGCTCAACCAATTCGGTAAGGTAAACTGCGCCACCAACGCGATCAAGCTCCTTCATTTCTTCGAGCTTGTTAGAGAGTGTAAGTAGGTCGATAGGTTGACGAGCTTCGTAAAGAGTAATCATGGCATTAAAGATGACGCCGTTTCGGTCCATGTAGAAGTCATACGGATTCACAATGTCGGCAACCTTAATCAAGGCTTCCTTATCAACAAGGATGCCGCCTAAAAGGCCTGCCTCGGCCTCAAGATTATGCGGAGGCAGATTAGCGGGGT
Organism: uncultured Candidatus Saccharimonadales bacterium; assembly: GCA_964632435.1. Taxonomy (GTDB): domain Bacteria; phylum Patescibacteriota; class Saccharimonadia; order UBA4664; family SCTI01; genus CAZWEJ01. The sequence goes on along the minus strand of CAZWEJ010000001.1, from coordinate 84,072 downwards.
CTACCTTAACATTCTTGGGAGCGTTTTTTGTTGTCTTTGCCTGTTTAGCTTTTTCAGTCATGAATTACCTCTCCGCCCAATATCTCCAGCGCTGAGCTCATGAGTTCTGCCGATGGATCTACCTTTGGCGTTGTTTGGCTAGGCTTTGACTCTAATTGAACCAGAACCTTATATTTTCGGCCATAGACTCTTGCTAATGTCTGCTCAATTAGCTGCATATTCTTGGCCTCTTTGATTCGGTCGCGATGGAAAATAAATCGGCAGCCCATTATCACCTCATCGCCTTCAAAATGGACTGAGACTGAAGACCTGAGCAATGCGTACAAAGGATTGTTCTTCTGCTTTATCTGAGTTAAAGCCTTTATCCATAGATCACCCGAGGGCTGTCCAGTGGGTTGAGGGGCGGGCGGGCTCGCAGATTTATCGGCTGACTTCTCGGGCAGCGGCTTAGATTTGATTACCGATGGAGCTAAACTGGTAATTGGTTTTTTGAAAATGGTTGAGTCAACTGTGCCGGTTGAGAGTTTTACAAGAGCTGCTTCGAGAGCTAGTTCTGGCCAATTTGTTTTTAGAACTGGGATGAGCGTCTCTATTGCTACTACCGACCGCTGGATCTTTCTAGAATCCTCCTCTTTTTCTGCCGACTGGCGAATTTTGAGTCTCCACGAATCAATTAACTGCCTTGTGAGTTGACCCGGCTGGACTCCTGTCTGCCAAGCTTCATCAAGGTTTTTAAGCAACCCCGGCGTGTCCATATTCTCAACCGAACTTATTATTGCTTGAAGGACCCTCGGGTCTCCATGGCCCAATAAATCTCGAACCACAGCCGCATCTAGTGGAGTCTGTCCGCTGTTTGCAGCTTGATCGAGCAAGCTAATTGCATCTCTAAATCCTCCGCGACTGCTGATAGCGATGATCTCAATCGCATCATCTGTTATATCAATCTTCTCTTTCTTGGCAATTTCTTTGATGTGGCTCTGGATTGAATCTGAGTCAATCGGCTTAAAGCTAAACCGCTGGGTTCGCGAGACAATAGTCTCTGGCAGTTTGTGGAACTCAGTTGTAGCCATAATAAACATCGCATGAGACGGAGGCTCCTCTAGCGTCTTGAGTAGCGCATTAAATGCCTCAGTAGTAAGCATATGGACCTCATCGATGATGTAAACTTTGTATCGACCAATCGATGGCGCGCTGGTTATTTTTTCTCGAAGGGCGCGTGCATCATCAATTCCACGGTTACTGGCGGCATCAATCTCTATAAGATCAAGGTGACTTCCAATCTCAATCTTGCAGTTTTCGCATTTACCACATGGTCGAACGGCGGGATCGGGATCTGTACAGTTGGCAGCTCGAGCAAGCAACCTTGCAACAGACGTTTTGCCGGTTCCACGAGGTCCGGTAAATAGGTAGGCATGGCTCAAGCGATCGTTTTTAATAGCCGACTTGAGTGTATCGACTACGTGCGGTTGGCCTATAACCGCATCAAAACTTTGACTGCGGTATTTGCGGTACAGCGCCAGATCTGACACCAGGTAACCCCCACAAGCATTACTATTACCCTATAGTATACGCCGATTGAAATAAGTGCGCTAGCTTGAGTTTTAAGCTAGAACGGCCTCGATTGCTGCCCAGTCGGCATCGCCTTCATCCGGAATAACAATCGTGACTTGATCGCCTGGCTGTGCCTTGTAATAAGTAACCGAGGCAAAAAGAACGCGGTAATCGTGGCCAGAAGCCTCAACATAATACTGGCCATCTTTAAGATTTAGAGTGCCAATGATCTTACGTCGATGAATTGGAGAAATTTGCTTATAAAGAAAGGCCCCATCATCTCCGATCGTAAGCTTCAGGCCATCACCTTGAACCAGCTTTGACTTCGAAGCATAGTTGGCTGGGACTGGATACAGTTTCCCGTCCGGGCCAACCATGTTCTGTCCGTCAAATTGGCCTTCGATGATTTTGCCACTCAAAGGAGCTGATTGCGTTGGCGCAATCATATCGTCATCTCCAACAAGACTGGCTAGAAGCTCTTTGGCTCCTGCAAGGTTTGTTTCTGCCTGCTCGATTAGCTTTTTGAGCGTTTTGAGTTGTTTATCGGCAATATCGGCCATCGGTCGAATTCCTTGTGTTTTGGTTTATCAGATTACCCTTATTCAAACACGTTGTGGGTAATACGTCAAAGTATTGGGCTTACTGAAGCTCAACAGTTGCGCCGGCTGCTTCAAGAGCTGCCTTAGCTTCATCGGCCTCAGCCTTTGGAACGTTCTCTTTGATTGGCTTAGGTGCGCCATCAACAAGTGCCTTACTCTCAGCAAGACCCTGTCCGGTAAGCTCACGAACAGCCTTAATAACGTTGATCTTCTGATCTCCGGCTGCTGCCAATACTACGGTGTAAGAGCTCTTCTCTTCTCCACCACCAGCTTCGTCGCCACCACCAGCTGCTGGAGCTGCGGCTACGGCCATCGGAGCTGCGGCTGATACGCCGTAATGGTCCTCAAGAACCTTAACTAGCTCGCTAAGCTCAAGGACGCTAAGCTTGTCGATCTGCTCTACCAAGTCTTTAAACTTAGCAGGAACTTCTTTCTTCTCTTCTACTGCAGTGTTTGTCTCTTCTGCCATGATTTACTCCTTATTCTTTTGATTCTTTAATTACGTTGAGCACGGTAACAATGCCTCGGACATTGGCACCCATAACTCCAACAAGGCCACTAAGTGGTGCTGCAATCGTTCCAACAACCTGAGCAATGAGCTGCTCGCGAGTTGGCAATGTGGCTAGCGCCTTAACCTCGGCTGGGGTTAACACCTTACCGTCGCCAGTCACAGCGCCGACGATCTCAAGAGCATCGTGCTGCTTAGCGTACTGGAATACAACTCTCGCGGGTGCTACTTCATCCTCTGTCGAGATGGCTAGCGCCATCGGACCAACAAAGGTTGAAGGGTCAATATCCGCTAAGTTTTCGGTGTTTTTTGCTGCTATTCGAAGCAAAGTGTTTTTGGTAACGCTATAGGTTATGCCTTCTGCGCGCAGATTTGCTCGTAGCTCATTGATCTCGGGCACAGTTAAACCACGATAGTCTGTCATGACCATCAGCTTAAGCTGGCTTAGTTGATCTTGTAGTTGAGCAACGTTCTCTTCTTTACGTTGTCGGGTAATTGCCATGTGGCGTCCTCCAAAAACAAAAAATTCGGCGATTAGCCGAAGACGTTAGACTTTGCGATTATATTCGCTGTTGTCTTACCTCGGGAGCGAATTAAGCTTTTGGCTGCTCCGGTCTTCAGTAATCTTGTAGAATAATACCGGTTTTGACTCAATCTGTCAACAGATGGTATTCTTCAAAAAGCTTTAGGTGAGAAAGAGTACCCGACAAGAAAGGTTCAAATGCCTGAATACCTCCCACCCAGAGAAAGAAGGTTCAGCCTTGAGTACCGCAATGTACTGCGGTATATCCGTGATTACGGGATCAGGACACCTGCTAAGCAAGGTGGATACGCACTTGCGTCTATGGCGCTTACCATGCGCTTTCCAGCTGAACATGGGCTTCCGGTCATCACTGAAAGAGATATGACAAAGATCTTCCCAATGGCAATTGGTGAACTTTGCGCCATGATCAACGGTGCAAGAACTCTAGATGAATTCGAAGAGTTTGGTTGTCCTTGGTGGGGGCCGTGGGCAACTGAAGATAAGTGTCTATCCCGCGGACTTACTCCAGGTGACTTGGGGCCAGGATCATACGGTCATTCCTTCCGACATTTCACCACATCTGACGACCCCACTGAAGAGGGGTTTGATCAATTTCCTCACTTCATCAAGAAGCTGAGAGATCTCCCTGACGACAAGACGGCTTTTGTGAGCCCATGGATCCCTGTATTCAATCACCGTGAAGACGGAGTTAAGTCTCGGAATACGATTGCTCCCTGTCACGGATGGGTTCATGCGGTCGTAATTGATGGTGGCCTTTACGTAGAGCATTGGCAAAGGTCTTCCGATACCCCAATCGGGCTACCATCGAATCTGGCACAGTACGCAGCGCTGGCATTGATGATCGAACACTTGACCGGATACCCTCTGGTTGAGTTCATTCACATTCTTAGTTATGCGCATATTTTCGAAAATCAGCTTGATGCAGTTGGTCAAATGCTTTCAAGAGAGCCAAGAAGGCTTCCCACTCTTGAGTTGAGTGATGAAGGTAAGAATGTCACTGATATTCACGACTTCCGGAAGGAGCACTTCGTTTTGCAAGACTACGATCCCCATCCCGCAATCCCCGGGATACCGGTATCAGTATGACCGTCGCGATAGTGGTAGCAGTTAGCAGTAACAACGTAATTGGGCTAAATGGCAAGCTACCATGGCACATCCCAGATGATCTAAAGAAGTTCAGGGAGTTGACAGAGGGTCATGCCGTAATCATGGGTCGAAAGACTTACGAATCCCTACCCGAGAAATCAAAACCACTACCAAAACGTCTTAACGTGGTTGTCAGCAGGACGATGAGCTCCGTGCCAGGCGTATTGGTTTGCCGGACGCTGGAACAAGCAATTGCGACAGCGATCGAATCAACTCCTCCGGGAAGGCAGGTATTCGTCATTGGTGGCGAAGAGATCTACGGCCAGGCAATTAGCTTGGCTGATGAAATCTATTTGACGCGGGTCGAGGACAGCTTTTCGGGTGACTCTCGATTCCCTCTTATCCCAAAAGACCAATGGCGAGTAAGAACCGAATCAAAGTTGTTTTTTCAAAATGACTGCGAGTACAGGTTTATTGAGTATGAAAGGATTCGTCAATGACTCCGCTCTACTTCTTTGAAGCCGCACGTACTCCCGAACAGTTGCGCAAAATGGAGCAGCTGGAAAAGGATGGGATCTGTGTATTCTGTCCAGAGCACTTCCAGCAAAACCATATTCATCCGATCTGTATCCAAAGCGACCTGTGGTACGTTACGCAGAACGACTTTCCGTACAAGGGGGCGTCCCTGCACCTACTTATTGTGCCTAAGAGGCACATCAGGTCATTGAGCGAGTGCACTGACGAAGAAGGAGCTGCGCTTTTTAGAGTCCTTAAGTTCATAAAGAAGGAATACAAGACCGCTTCAGAAGCACTAGTTGCGCGTAGCGGCGACATGCGCTTCAACGGTGGCAGCGTCGAACACCTTCACTTACACTATGTGGTCGGGGACATCTCAGACCCGGACCATGAGCCGATCAAATTCAAGGTCTCCAGCAGACCCAAAAATATTGAACCCCCCAACCGCGACTAAGCAGTTGGGGGGTTTTCCACGTTCACTCGGATCAACTCAACACCAGCATGTACAAGTACCCTCTCTCCGTCCAGCATTGAGTAGTCTCCTATGAAGAACACCCTCCTTATCCCTGACTCCGCAATGAGTTTGGCGCAAGGCGGACACGGGAATGTGGTTACAAACATGTCGGTGCCTTCAAGAGACACCCCACGCCTTGCGGCATTTGCAATCACGGCAGCTTCTGCATGAATGGCGGTTGATAGATCGATATGAACGCCCTTGAAGAAATTGGCGCGAGGGTCTCCATCAACATACGGCGTTTGAGGAGATGGAAGATGCCTATTGCACTCGGTAGCAATGATCACACCATCCCGAACAGCGACTGCACCAACGCGTCTCCACCAGTCAGAACTACCCTCAGCTGCTTTGATCGCTCTTTGCAGCATTTCGAATTCAGCACCTTTTACCTCGCTAGAAGTGCTGACTTGATTGGCAAGAACTGTATTTCTAGTATCCCATCGAAGGAATACAGAGTCATATGCAACGTGTGATTTTCGGAAAAACTGGTCTACAACCATCCTGCTGATATCCTCATCGGGCAGGATGATAACAGAACCACTACTGGCCAACTCTTCTGCTTTTTGTGTACTAAGGATGGAAACCTGACGCGCTATACCCCACGATTCAATTGCAGTTTTGATCAGATTGATGTCGAGCGCACGAATATCCTTTTCGATTGGCCTGAAGTCCCGAAAAAACTCCCTGCAAATCAAGTAGAGATTCGAATCTCTTGCGTTGTTTTCGATGAACCGACGGTACCCCTCGTGTAGAACTGGAATGTATGCGACAACTACTTTCATCGCTTACCTTTCAGAATTTCGTCAACGACATTCGGAATCTCAACGCTCAACCTGTCGGCCAGGTTCATGAGCATCGTTCGAATTCTTTCACTTGTAGTGGTGGTCCACTGCCTCTCAAGCACTGTTATCTCGCCACAAACCTTTTCCAACTTCTTGAGGTCTGCTTGTGAGTATCCATGATCTTCAGAAAGAACCAATACATCGGGCCTAACAATCTCGATCAGCGCCCACTTTGCATGAGCAACGTCCTTTAGAACGATGATGTCAACAGGACGCTGGTACGCAAGCATGTGAGTACGTTCATCTTGACCAACCATTGGACGATCGGGCCCCTTGCGTCTACGGATCTTCTCATCGCTGTCAACTCCCACGATGAGTACATCCCCCTGCTTCTTTGCTTCCTCGAGGTATTTCACATGCCCGAGATGGACAAGGTCGAAGGATCCCGAAGTAAGAACAACCTTCAGGCCAATACCTTTTAGATGCTCAACTCTCGTCGCTAGCACTGACAAGTCAGTAACCATGCGATCTTCGAAGTTGGCCTCACTGCTGAATATCCCTGTGGTAATAGGCATTTCACCGTGATTATCGTGTTTTCAAGGTAAGACAAGCTGTCTCACCTCCTCAACTTGCTGGGAATAGTATACCCCTTAAGATTGAAACAAAAAAGACGGCGAGAGGCCGTCTTTTCTATACTTTATTTTTTTTCTTACTTTTTCACGTTCGAAGCAGCGATAGCTTTTTGAGTATCAAGCTTGATGCCTGGGCCCATGCTAGTCGTAAGCGACATAGCTTTTACATATGTACCCTTCGCTGCAGCAGGCTTTGCCTTCATAATCGCATCAATTGCAGCTTTGGCATTCTCTTCAAGCTTATCTTCCTTAAAGCTAACCTTACCGATTGCCATGTGCACGATTGCTTGCTTGTCGATCCTAAATTCAACTCGACCAGCCTTTGACTGCTCAACAGCTTGAGCAACGTTCGGAGTAACAGTACCGCTTTTAGGGTTTGGCATTAAGCCGCGCGGCCCCAACACCTTAGCAGCTTTACTAAGCTTTGGCATCATATCTGGAGTAGAGATCAGAATATCAAACTTGATTTCACCCTTGGCGATTTTTTCGATCAAATCACCGTCGCTCACAATATCGGCGCCGGCTTTCTTGGCCTCATCCAGCTTGTCTGCGCCAGCGATTACGGCAACTCTAAGTTTCTTGCCCGTACCTGCTGGGAGAACAACCATTGATCGAACCATTTGATCCGCCTGCCTTGGATCAACGCCCAAGTTTACGTGAAGCTCAACGGATGCATCAAACTTAACCTTGGAGGTGTTTTTCGCAAGCTCAATCGCCTCAGTAATCTCGTAAAGCTTCGACTTATCGACTAGCTCGGCTGATGTTCGATAATTCTTTCCATGTCTCTTGAGCGGATTCGGTTTTTGTACGACTTTCTTTTTTGGCTCTTCTGGCTTTTCTGTTGCAGCCTCTTTTCGGGCTTCCTCAGCCTCTGCTTCGCGCTGTGACTTTGCGCTTCTCTTGCCCGCCTTTGCAGCTGCTTTTGGCTCAGCGTTGACCTCTTCTTTTACTTCAGCAGCCTCAACTTCAACCTTATCGGTTTCTGTAGTTTCAACCTCAACCGCTTGTGTAGCCTTGGGTGCTTTTTCTTCTTTTGCCATGATTTCTCCTTCGTGGTGCTAGCGGCGTTTAGCCTCCCACATAAGTTAATTAGTCTTGAACTTTAATGCCCATGCTTCGAGCTTGACCAGCAATAATCTTCATGGCTGCATCAACATCGTTAGCATTGAGGTCTTCCATTTTCTTCTCGGCGATCTCTTGAACCTGCTGCTTTGTAAGCGTTCCTGCGGTCTCCTTGAGAGAGTTCCCAGCGCCTTTTTGTACCCCAGCCGTTTTACGGATTAGGTTGGCCGTAGCTTCGCCCTTAGTGGTGAATGTAAAGCTTCTGTCTTCATAGATGGTCACCTTGACTGCAAGTTCTTGATCGCCCATTTCCCGAGTTTGATCGTTGAACTGATTAACAAACTCCATCATGTTGACTCCTTGAGCACCAAGAATTGAGCCAACTGGTGGCGCTGGGCTAGCCTTGCCTGCTCCTAGTCGGAACTTAACGTTTGCCTTTACTGGTTTTTTTTCTGCCATGATTTCTCCTTCGTGGTACTAGCGGCGTTTAGCCTCCCACGTACTTTAATAGGTTTATATCTTCTTTACCTGAAGACTGTCGAGCTCAACCGGTGTTTCGCGGCCGAACATGTTGACCAATACTTTAATCTTGCCTTTGCTCTCATCAATCTCGTTAACTGAGCCATCGAAGCCCTTAAACGGACCATCGGTTATGTTAACTGTTTCACCAATGCTGAAGTCAATCTTGTACTTAGGCTCTTCAACACCCATTCGCTTCTGAATGTAGCGAACTTCTTCTGGATCAATAGGGGTAGGGGTTGTTCCGCTACCAACAAAGCCTGTTACGTTTGGAGTATTGCGCACTACAAACCATGAGTCATCAGTAACGTCCATCTGAACAAGTACGTAACCAGGGAAGATTCGGCGCTCAACAATACGTCGTCGACCATTCTTAATTTCGATTTGATTTTCCTTAGGCACGATAACGTCGAAAATCTTATCTTTCATATCCATGGTTTCGATACGCTGCTTAAGATTTTCGGCTACGCGGTCTTCATATCCAGAATAGGTGTGAATCACGTACCAGTGCTTGCTTGTAGTTGCTTCTGCCATAAACTACCCTTTTAAGATTACTTTTTGAAATAGCTCGGTTAGAGCGAGGTCAATTACACCGAGAAATGCCGCAAATGCTAGAGCAAACAATATAACTGCTGCTGTATAGCGCAATGCAGTTTTTCGACTTGGCCAGACAACCTTGGAAAGTTCATTCCATGACTGTCTAAAATAGTTGGTTACTCGATTCATATTGACCCCTATTTTTGGCAATTTTAAAAAGCCCTTCGGCTTCTGAAGACAATTATATTACAGAGACCAGAAAAGTCAATGTGGTTTTGATGCTTGAACTCGACCACTAAGAAGCTTTATGTGATTTTCCGGAAAGTATAGTTTTACCCATTGTCGATACTGCTTTAGCCATACGCTAGCTTCAACCTGCAGAACAAGCCAGTACCACAAGATAACCGTCAGAGATACAGCGGCCCCTATTACAACGGAGACTGTTTCTGGGGTTAGCCCACCCAGATATCGACTGCCATACACAACTGCAACCGAGACCGACAGGATTACTGCCAGCCTCACGAGGGTGGTCTCAATCATTGCCATAACCATGTGGCCGCCTGCATGAGTGAAGGCCCTCCACCCCATTGCTGTGGCTGAGATCGAATTCACACTCCCAATCACAATTGCGGGTATGGCAATGTGTCGAGCGGATAACGCGCCAAGTGCGACCCACACTACTGCTCCGTAGCCAAATAATCCTGCAACTACTCGGTAATATATCGGGTCAGCCGGTAGTTGCTGTATCATCTGCCACACTCCCAGACCAGCCAATACGCAGACAGAAAGCATTATTAGCGATATAAGGTTAGCATTAACTACCTCTAAGAATGCCCCTTTTCCAGCCCGCCACCACAGCTTCTGGACAGCTGGTCTACCATCCTGGCTTCTAGATAAGCCATAAAGGAGGGATGCTTGTGCCAGGGCGAGAAAAGCTAGTGTAACGATCGCAACAGCTCCCAGGGTATACAGAGTTAAGTCCAGGTCTAAGTTGAACCATAGAACCGCCGATGTAGCTAAGCCTGCCAGGATTCCTATTGGAAGACCGATTTTGAGCGTAAACTGAAACGGATGCGGCTTAACTCTTGCCCCAGAATCATCCGCCCTTTTATTCTCTAGCTTTACTTCATTTGGTTGAATGGTGTCAGTCTTTAGTCTCTTCACCTTTGAGTCACTGCCATCGAATGGAGTTGGCTTCGGATATGGATGAAGAATATCGTTAGGATTATCGATTAGAGTAGACTTCGACTGAGTTGGCGGGTCAATTCTAGTTGGCTCTGAGGGCTCTATCTTGGTTGGTTGAGGCTTAGCGGCAGCAACTTTCTCATAAGTTGGAACGGGATCAGGGGTATCAGAACTTTTGTCCTTTATTGGCTCAATTTTCAGCTTCTTAGGCGGGTTAACCACGCTAGGTGCTTTAGCAGCAGGCTTATTGTTAGACGCAGATCCAAATTTGGTGATAGACGGAGACTTCTGCACCTCTGCCTTGGGTTTCTTTATCTCAATCTTCTGATCTTCTTGCGGCTCTTTAACCGGCGTCTTCGCAACAACTGGGGTATTTTTAGGCTCAACTTTAGCGGCAACAACGTTATCGCCCTTAACTTTTTCACCACAATTAATACACAGATTCTGCCCAGCAATAGTGACTATATCTGTTGAGCCACAATTTTGACACTTTAAAGCCATGAATAAATTTAATCACTAAATAAACATAAGCACAATTGGAACTTAATCCACATTTCCACACCGCTTTTTAGTCAATGTCACAATTTATGGTGAGATCTATTTGGATTTTCGCCTAGTAGACTTTTTCTTCGATGATTTCTTTTTTCGCTTTGCAGGCTTCGGTTTGGTAACTGAGCCTTTTTCTTCAACTTTTTCGGATGGGATGTTTTCAGCTTGAACAGATTGTGGTGTTTCTGCCTCCTGATATGCAACGAGTTGGGGAAGTCTCAGTTTTTTACGGAATACGATGACAATAATTATTACGAGGCCGAGAACAAGACCGCTTACTACAGCCCATGTCTGCAAACTGCTGCCACCGGTGTCATCCTCGGTATCGACATCTCCTGAGATAAAGAGCTTGGCTTCATCTGCCGAAGCAGGTCGCTGTAATGCGCTTTGATCTGGAGACTGAGTTACACCGTTTGTTCCGGTAGACTGAAGACTCTCGCCATCGGATTTGCTAGCAGGTTGAAGTAAATTTGAACTCTGAGTGCTAGACGGGCCAACTGATTGTCCATTGCTATTTGAACTAGGGCCCAGCAAGCCATCAGCTGCTTGGGCATTAGCAATTACGGGGATTGCAGAAAAAAGGGCAACAAGTATTAGCCGAAACATAAAAACATTCTACTAGTTATGACTTCGGTTTAACAGTCTTGATATGTGCCTCTGCAAGTCTATCAGGACTTGCCTCAGAAGGAGCCCCGGTTAGTGGATCTCGGGCATCACCCGTTTTTGGAAAGGCTATTACCTCACGAATATTGGGCTCGCCGGCCAAAATCATTAGGAGCCTATCGAGACCATATGCAATCCCGCCATGCGGAGGGGTGCCGTACTTAAAAGCTTCTAAAATGTGACCAAAACGCTGATTTATCTCGTTTTCTTCAAGACCAAGTAGACCAAAAATTTTTGCTTGCAAGTTTGAATCATCAATTCGGACCGAGCCACCGGCAATTTCGTATCCGTTCAGTACCAAGTCATACGCATCTGCTCTTACTTCTAGCGGCTGATCATCCAGTTTACCTAAATCTTCTTTCTTTGGTGCTGCAAAAGGATGGTGCATGGCGTCGAGCTTCCCGGTATCCTTATTTTTTTCGAACATTGGGAAATCTGTTACCCAGACGAATGCTAGTTCGTCATCATCTTCCTTGTTTTTTCTAAGATCCGGCTTGTCGGTTCCGTACTTCTCCATGGCTTCGGAGTATGTAAGCCGAGAGAACGGTTTTGCAATCTTCTTCTCCGGTGTAACTTTTTCAATAAGCTCAACCATCATTTGCTCGTTAACTCTAAGGATGTCCTCCTGTTCAACAAATGACATCTCCATATCAATTTGAGTAAATTCCGGTTGCCGATCCCCTCGCTGGTCTTCATCACGCAAGCACTTTGCTATCTGGAAATAGCTTCCGATACCCCCAACCATCAATAGCTGCTTGAACTGTTGTGGCGATTGAGGGAGCACGTAGAACTCCTCTGGATGTAACCTAGAGGGCACCAAAAACTCCCGCGCGCCTTCGGGGGTGCCCTTGGTTAGCATTGGCGTATCTACTTCAATGAACCCCTTTGAATCTAAGAAGTTTCGCACAAACTGCAATACATTGTGGCGAAGCTTGATGTTGGACGCCATTCGCTCTGATCGTAAATCAAGATAGCGGTGCTTTAATCTAAGCTCTTCGTTAATGTCGCTAGTATCCTTCTTTACCTCAAAAGGCAGGTCTGCGCTCTCGTTGATAACCTCAATATTATCGGCCCCAAGCTCAATAGTCCCCGTTTCTAGCCTCTTGTTTATATAGCGTTCTCCTCTATTGCGGACCTTGCCTGAAACCTTTATTACGTATTCGACGCCTAGCTTAGGTGCTTTTTCAACCTCATCAATCACAACTTGGATCAACCCAGTATTATCCCGGAGTTCAATAAATGCTATTTGCCCCATGTCGCGAATGGTGTGGACCCACCCATTGATTTGGACATCTTGGTCGACGTGATTGAGTGATTCAATTACCTTGATTTGTTTTTTCATAACCTAAAATATACCAATCACTGGCGGCTGCGACAAACTGAGCAGGTCTCTTCGACCACATTTCCCATCAACCACGATCTGATAGCAAGCCCAAAAGGCATTACACTACGAAATAGCTTGAAGTCGCTCCATCGCCTTATTACCCAGCCAAGATAGCCGTAGAATTGTTGCCCATGGATATTAACAGCGCACCAATTAGGACCAACCGGGATTGCGCCAATGGGGTCCTTCGGAGAGTAATCTGAGGCTCTTTCACCATCGAGCTCTCGAATGATATTACCAGCGATATAGGAGCCATCGTAAACGGCGGTTTGAGCCCAGCCAGTTTTTGAAGAATTGGCGCTGTCTCCCGCCACCCAGATATTTTTTCCTGCCTTTAGATGAGAGTCGACGTCAACTTTTTTGCCTTTGCCAAGTTTAAAAAGCTTTGGGTGATCAGCAAATAGCGGCGCATTGCTCATGCCCGCCGTCCAGATAACAGTATGTGTATCTATTGATCCTTGAGGCAGCTGGAGGGAATCTGCAGACTCACCCTTTACTGCGGTGCTGGGGTAAATATTAACTCCTAGTTTGCTGAGCCTTTTCTCAACTGAACGCGAAAATCTTTCCGGCAATGCAGGTAATATTCTGGGGGCGGCTTCGATTAAATCAACCTGGAAGGGCTTATTGATCTTATGCGACTTTCGAAGTTTTGTGAGATAACTCACTAACTCCCCTGCAAGCTCCGTCCCACTTGGGCCAGCGCCAACAACCACATAGTTGAGATCTGGTTTATGCCCTGTAGTTAGTTCCGCATGAAGATGGTTTTTTAGACGAATAGCTTCATCTATGGTTTTAATTCCATAAGAGAACTCTGGCAGCCCTTTGATGCCAAAATAATCAGTTACAGTCCCGGCCGCAAGCACCAGCTTGTCGTACTTGAACTTCTTCATTGCACCAGTCGTTAACACCTTCTTCTTCTCATCGATTTTTGTTACCTTGTCGATAACGATCTGAACCTCGGTACCCTCGAAAATTTCATATAGAGGGACTGCCACTTCAAGTTTTGAACGACCTGTCGCCGAACGGTATAACGAGGCGTGATATTCGAAACACTCACTTAGGCTAATGAGGGTCACATTGATTCTTGGGTCTTCTGAGAGCTTACGAGCAGCTGTAACACCCGCAAAACCGCCACCGACAATAACCACATCTAGAGACTCCGGATTGCTCATACCCACCCCTTTAAGCCATAAAATGCCATCGCAAGTGGCTCATAACCGCGCCAATGGTCTAAATCTCTGGTCCATTTTTGAGTCGAAAGAGGGTCAAACTCAATTTGGCCGACCGAGGCATCAGTTGCGATCCAATCAATGCCTAGTTTATCGCAAACTAGCTGAACTCTGGGCATATGATAGGGATGCGCCAACAGAACCGGTTTACTCCAGCCGTTTGCGTCCATTACAATTTTTGCCTGCTCAACAACTTCTCGGGTATCCAAGTACTTTCCCCTTTTGCGGTGCTTTTCGATACGAATAACCTTATTGGAATCATGAGCATCCAGCTGAGAGTAAGCATCCGCAATCTCGAATTGAAGAATTTTGGGGAGGTTTGCGAATTGCTTGAATGCCACATTTGCCAGATCTTGGTTGCTTAATCCGGGAGTAACATTCTTGCCCTCGCCACGATATCCGAACGAAAGGCCAATTACACAATCGGCGTCGCTCAGCTTTCCTCTGGTTTCGTATTCGCCATTCCACGATGCAACCAGGGGCTCAACCGGCATATTTATTAAACGAAAAGGATTCACTCCTTAAGTATCGATTCCGACGTCACGAAAGTCAATAAAGCGCTTAAGCTTATGATAAGTGTTTGTGATTCAAAATTCTCTTAAATACATCCCCGAAGGTTAGCATTATGAGCGCGACACCAACCAACACCCATACTTCCCTCAAACCGAGTTGAACGGTACCAAGAATTTGGCCAAGAGGCCCCCAGTAAACAAATGCCTGAAGGGTCATCGAAAATAGTATGGTCCCCCAAAGCCAAAAGTTGGGACGTTTGATTCCTTCAAGAAATGAGGCGTGATCACTTCTCGCATTCAGAACATTAGCCCATTGAACGGCAGCAAGTGTTGCAAATGCCATAGTTTGGGCTGCGGCTAAACCTAACGGCAGATAAACCCAAAATACGCCGAGCGTTAAGAAAAGCATCACGGCAGAAGTTAGGCCAATTCGGTACGCCATTTTGCGCTTTATAAGGCCTCCTTTTATTTTTTCAGGGGCTCTTTTCATATGCGCCTCTTCTGGGGGCTCTAATCCAAGTGGTATTACGGTTATCCCGTCAGTGACAAGATTGATCCAAAGAATTTGAATAGCAGTCAAAGGAAGAGGAAGACCGGCGATAAGTGCTCCAACCATTATCATTATTTCCCCAACCGTCGACGAAAAAAGGAAGAAAATCATTTTACGAACATTGGCTAGGATTGTTCGGCCTTCACGAATAGCCTCCACAATGGTGGCGTAGTTGTTATCTAGAAGCACCACATCGGATGCTTCTTTGGCGGCATCGGTACCATTGCCCATTGCTAGCCCAACATCCGCTTTTACTAAGGCTGGCACATCGTTAACGCCATCACCGGTCATTGCTGTTATCTCGCTTCGCTCAACAGCCTGTAGAATTTTGTATTTGTGCTCCGGCAGGACGCGCCCGAAAACCTTAACATTGCCCAATAGGTGTCTTATTTGCGTTAGGCTAAGCTTTTCAATCAATTTGCCCTCGGCGGAACTTGAATTGCTATCAATTATCCCTGCCTGCTGCCCAAAATTTCGGGCCGTCTCAATATGATCGCCGGTAAGCATGATGACTTTAATGCCGGCTTCATGCGTCGCCTTTATAGACTCAGGAATTCCTGGCCTCATCTGGTCGGAAAACGCAATTATCCCTTCAAATTTGAGGTCTTTTGGGAGCTCATCCATGCTGGGCGATTGTGAGACATTAGAAGCAAACCCGATAAGCCTGTGACCATCTCGGCTAAGCTGGGCAATCTCTTGCTTAACAGCCTTTTTTTGGTCGGTGCTGAGGCTAGAATGATCAACGACAACTTCGGGCGCACCCTTAAGATAAGTTAGGAACTTTGAACCATCCTTCCAAACAGCTCCACTGACTCTGAGCTTTTGATTGAATGGAATAATTTTGACCCTCTTCCAGCCATTAGGTTTGTCTTGCTCAAGCTGGCTATTGATAACCTGTTCGATTGGATCAACTCCGTGATGACCATGGATTGCAAGCGATAGCCATGCCGCCTCGTCAAGCTCTCCAGTTTTATTACCGGGATGCCACCTATGGGCAATTGTAAGTTGGTTTTTGGTAATCGTTCCGGTTTTGTCGGTTGCGACTAGTGTTGTTTGGCCAAGTGTCTCAACCGCATGAAGGTTACGAACAAGTGCATTTTTTTTGGCCATTCGTCTAACCCCGAATATAAGAATGATTGTCAAAGCTATAGGCAACCCCTCTGGAACCGCGGCTACTGTAAGAGATAGCGCAAATCGAAGCATTTCTGATGGGTCAAATCCACGATATATACCCAAACCAAACGCCAATACTGCTCCACTAATTGAGGCGATGACTATCTTTGAAGTCATACTGTCGATCTTTTTTTGCATCGGGCTTAGTGATTGAGTGTCGCTTGAGAGCTTTGCAATCTTTGCCATCTCAGTTGAGTTACCGGTACCCGAGACAACAAATTTCGAAATTCCGGATACGACAAAAGTGCCTTGAAAGACCATATTTGATTGCTCGTATATGGGATGGCCGCCTTCAATAGCCTCTGCGGTCTTGCTTACTGGGAGTGACTCCCCCGTAAGCACAGATTCATTAACTGTCAGGTCCGTAGTTTCAACGATGCGCCCATCTGCAGGCACTTTAGACCCCTCGGACAGGATTACGATGTCTCCAGGCACTAAAGTATCTGCTTGTACACGATAATTTTTGTTACCCCGAACCACCTCAACTATATGAGAGTCCTTTTGGCGCAAGCTTTTCAGCGCGCGACTGGCGGTAATACGCTGAACGTAATAGATGATTGAGTTGATAACCACAATTGCGGCAATAACAGCAGCGTCCAGCCTCTTATCAAGAAAAATACTGATAGCTGCGGCAATTATGAGAATAAGAACAAAAGCGCTCTTAAAGGGCTCTATGATGTCGTAAAGTATTGACCGCTTACGTTTGAGCTTGATCCGGTTATGCCCATACTGCTGTAGGCGTTTCTTGGCTTCAGTAGGCGAAATACCTTCTGCAGTACTCTGCAGATCACGAATTACCGCTTCTACTTGACTATTATAGTAGCTCACCTTGATGCAAGTATACCAGATAAGCATAAGTCTTTTGAGAAATATAAAGGCCGCCCAATTTTGCACTGGGCGACCTCTAGAGACTTTTGCCGCTGGTGAACCGATCGCTGAACTCGTCAATCGCAGTGACCGGCTGATGAATTACCTGGATCCTTGTATAAGACTTTGATCCGGACTCTCCTTTAAGGATGAGGCTGCTGAAAATATCAATACGTCTATTTTCTCTTTGGAGCTTAAGTCCAAGCTGCTTGAACATCCCGGTTGGGACTACAGCAATTAAGGTTCTTGGCAAGATTGCCTGCGCATACTGCCCGATGTATTCGATGGTCGGCGATGATACAGTGTGCCATTCACCGCTGACTGCCAGATCGCATCGGACCTCAATATTTGGCCCAAGACAGTAAGCCGCCATATCCGCAATTCGCTTCGAAGATTCCGTATCACCTCGAAGGATCAGGAATTCGTGCCCCTCAAAGCTTGCAGCGAACCCATTCCACATATTTACGCGAACCGAGTTACCCCACTCTTGATCGGTCAATTCTCGAACCAAGTAGAACGGAGCCCCGATCTGCCGGTGACGACGAAAGCGGAACATCATTCTCCTTTTAATTGAAGGTACTAGATCGCCATACTATAAAACTATTGGCTATTTATGTCAAAAGGTCTTCGGCATAGTTTCGCTCTTTTGAGCTCATCAGAACAAACTCACATTCGTTGACTATACCGGGATTAAAGGCTCCCGGCGGCCTGTACAGCTAGCCGACCAGAATCGACTCGGGGAGCAGTCGCTCCTCGGACTCCATGATCCCTCGCATCCGCGTGCAGGTGAGGGCCTCGATGGCCTCTGCCAGCATGCGGGAGATCATGCGATCGACGATCTCGGTGTGACCCGAGTAGGCCACGATGAGCCGGCTGTTGCCGAGCGACTTGACGGCGCTGCCGCCCCACTTGGTCATGCCGGGCTCGTAAGCCCACGGGGCGTCGACCTGGACTCGGTGAGACTCGACGCCGGTGACGAACGACACGTACGCCTTGTTGAGGGCTGTGTCGAAGAACTTCTTGCCGGGAGCCCCGACGGGTGCGTCGTAGATGACGACCTCGTCGAAGAACATACCGACGAACTCCGGGTCGTCGATGCGACCATGGTACTTCGGCTCGAACGGAACTGCGGGATTCAGAACGATGACGTGACCGGCCCCCTTCTCGTCGCGCTCGTTCATGAAGCGGACAACGGGACCGATCATCTCCCAGGCGATCTCGCACATCTCGCGATCGATCAGAGAAGGAACTGGCATTATTGAATGACCTCCAGGTCGGAACGCTCCCTACGTTTGGGAGATTTGATTACTATACAACATAGTAAGCATAATTGCAATGGCATGCCCGACTTACAACAGGCCCTCAGGAACTGCCCTGGTCCACCCAGGCAACTATATTTGTTCCACTTGGGTTCTTTTTACTGCCCGACCATTTGACACCCGCTTCTTCAGTTAAATTAAGCATTCGTAAATTTTTTTCAGGATCTTCATCGTAAAAACCAATAATTAATCGGCCGCCTGGGTTAACGTGTTCAAGCAATTCCTGAATCATCGTTTTAGAAGTATTTACTGCACCCTCGGTCCATATATTACTAAAATAAACAGAATTATACTTGTCCGGCAGGCCTACTTGTCGAAGTTTAACTAAATTGCGTGCATCTAGTACTGAAAAGTTATTTGCGTTCTCAGGGAACATTTCTTTTGCCTTAAGAATATAGGTCTCATCAATATCTACCCCAAAAGGGATTAGCTCAAAATTTGACCATTCCTGTAAGGATCGTATCAAGAAACCGTTTCCGCATCCTATGTCGAGAAAACTACCGCTCTGATTTATTGCGTCAGAAATAAATTTCTTGCGCTTAACCCAGCGCTCATAAGTTCCTACAAATGAGCAATTATCCAAGATACTACGGATTCTGATTGGGTCATTAACGATTTGTTGAAAATTATGCGTCATATGCAGATAATAACAAATTGGCAGGGGTGGCAGGACTCGAACCCACGACACACGGTTTTGGAGACCGTTGCTCTACCAGCTGAGCTACACCCCTATAAAACAGAGCCTGAATCCGAATGGAATCAGGGTCTGAACATAATTGTATCAAACAATCTTACTTGGTTTCGCGATGTACAGTAACTTTGCCGTCGTGTCGGCAAAACTTCTTTAGCTCAAGACGGTCTGTAGTATTCTTTGGATTCTTGTTTGTAGTGTAGTTTCGGTTGTGACACTCGGTACACTCCAAAGCGAAATATGGTCTGTTACGCTTAGGCATTACTTACTTTCCTTCTTCTCTGGCATAACGATCGCTGCAATGATGTAGAAGACTAGTCCCGGGAAAATACCTGTAACTAAAATGAAAAACAGCATTGCGAGACGAACGATTGTCACATCAAAATCAAAATACTCGGCTAAACCAGCACATACACCGGATAGCTTCTTATCTGTTCCTAAAGTGAGTTTTTTAGATGTTGCCATAATTATTCCTTTCTAAATGGAGCCCAGGACGAGGATTGAACTCGTGACCCCTTCCTTACCATGGAAGTGCTCTACCACTGAGCTACCTGGGCAAATGGTGCCGGGTGAGAGATTCGAACTCCCGAAGGCATATCGCCAGCAGATTTACAGTCTGCCCCCGTTGGCCGCTTGGGTAACCCGGCAGGTTTTAATGGAGCCGACGACAGGAATTGAACCCGCAACCTACAGTTTACAAAACTGTTGCTCTGCCATTGAGCTACGTCGGCAGGCTGCTCTCGGCCGATTTCAACCCAAGTAGCATAGCACTTTTAACCCGTTATATCAAATAGCCTTTGCTGGTATTTTTTGCTTTCGCAGCCTCTCATCTCTGGGGTCGAGTTGAGCAATTCGCTGCTTAACTGCCGATGCCTCATGTTTCTTGCCGATTGAATCATAAGCATCTGCCAAAACCCAAAGAACCTTTGTTGAAGGCTCAATTACTATAGCTTGCTCAAGAGCTCCAATCATTTTGGTATTGTCACCAATTTTCTTATAAGCCTTTGCTAAGCCAATGTAGCGCTGAACGGTGGGCTCGAACATGATAGATTTCTCGAAAGCGGCAACCGCCTTAATATAATTTCTGTTCTCAAAGTATGCGAGACCTAAGTTATAAAATGTCGTACCAGATGGTTTAAGCTGTGTTGTCATCTGGAAACATTCAATGGCATCACCATAATTTTTCATGGCCGAATATAGAGTTCCTAACCG
Organism: uncultured Candidatus Saccharimonadales bacterium; assembly: GCA_964632435.1. Classification (GTDB taxonomy): domain Bacteria; phylum Patescibacteriota; class Saccharimonadia; order UBA4664; family SCTI01; genus CAZWEJ01. Next base: position 63,888 of record CAZWEJ010000001.1, on the reverse strand, counting down.
GCTATAGGTAGATACATGCTTATGGTCTATTTTCAGAATCTGAAGATATACTTTTTCAGCACTTGTATATTTATTGGCAGCCCTTAATCTTGACGCATATTCTGTTAATTCAGCAATTTTGGCTGTACCAGTTACAGCGCCCGCTCCTGATTTACTACTCTTAAGATGAAGGTTTGGAGCCCCACCAAGCAACCGATAAAGATAAAAGCTTACTCCGGCTAGGAATAATACACCTAGCATGCTGTCTCCACCGCGAAAGCCTCTAAAGCCGATTTGGGATTAATATTAGTTGAAAGTCGTCTTCTTAATCGATCAACTGCAATAATGCTTGCCGGGTTATCTCCCTTTCGAGCACGTTTTTTAGCAAGCGACTCCAGAACATCTACAAATCGCCAGATCTTTTCTGGGTGCTTCGCGACCGTTGCAGATATTTTCAACTTTGAAAAAAGGTCATTAGAAGTGATCATATGTTCAGCTAGATCCAAACTGTCACCAGTCTCTTCATTTTTAAGATTCGAAATAATCTCACCTGGCTTGTGGGCACCGGCTTCGATTATCTTTTCTGCATCATCTCTTGGAAGGCTTTTCAGGCCATCTAGACTCAATAGCTCATCAGTTGATAAAGGTCCAAAATACACTGGCTGACATCTCGAAACAATAGTTTCTAGAATACTAACAGGGCTAACGGCTGTCAGAATGAATGTAGTAGATACAGGAGGCTCCTCAAGAACCTTGAGCAGAGCATTCTGAGCGGGCAGCGTCAGCGTTTCTGCGTTATCGATGATCACTACTCTATGACTTGATGGATCGTAAGCAGAGTACTTCAGTTTCTTTATCAAATTTTGGACCGCTTCAATACCGATCTTGTTCTTGTCATCCTGACCCATTAGCTCAATGTCTGGGTGCATACCAGCCTTTAGCATTAAACAAGACTTACAACTTTCGTCAGCGCAATTATCGCAGTTTAACTGCCGGGCCACTTCAAGCGCAGCCAAGGTTTTACCCATGTTTGATGGCCCATGAAACAGAAACGAACCACCTGGGTTCGCTATAATTCCGTCAATATGCCGCTGCGTGCTTTTGTGTAGTAACAGCTTCATAGCGCTATTATACCTCCTTGCGAAGACTTTCCAGAGTATTTTTTAGGTCAGCTGGAAGCTCACTTTCAACTTCAACCCTTTCTCCCGAAGGCGAAGTAAAAGAAATCTTTGCCGCATGTAAGAACTGCCCTTTCAATCCCTTTATTGCTGGGCCTCCATAAAGATCATCCCCTGCAACTGGATGTCCCAGGTGAGAAAAATGAACCCTTATCTGATGGGTGCGGCCTGTTTCGAGTTTTATTTCGAGCAGACTATACCCGTCGAGCTGCTCAATTACCTTATAGTGTGTGACTGAGCCCCTTCCTCCAGGGATAACTGCGCGTCTTGTAGGACGTTTGCGATCGCGCTCAATAGGCAAATTGATTGTAGCTTCATCCTCTGGCATGTGTCCCCTAACCAATGCAATATAGGTCTTATCTACGTTACGATCCTTAAATTGCTGCTGTAAAAAGTCCTTCGATGCAGGGTTCTTAGCGATCACAAGCAAGCCACTAGTGTCTTTATCTAGCCTATGGACTATTCCAGGGCGGTCATCATCTTCATCTACCACCCCATATTCCTTTGCAAAAGCAGCTACGGTTGGTTGAGGTCTCCCTGATTCACTCAAGTGCACAGCAAGCCCTGAAGGCTTTTCAACCACCATCAAATCGTCATCTTCGTATAAAACTTCTAAACTCGGCGCTGGTGGCATCTCATCAACTTCTAAATTGCTAATTTCAACTTGCTGACTTTCCACTGCTGTCTGTTTAGCCGAAGCAGTTTGTCCATCAATGGTAATTTTCCCCTCTTTGAATAGCTTCTGCAACGAGCTTCGACTTTGGCCGGTAATTTTAGCCAAAACAACATCGAGCCGCTCACCGGCGGCTGAATCTGGAATTATTACTTTTCGACTCATTGAACCAGTTCGGATGCCCGTGTTAGGTCATTTTTACGACCGAGGACTATTAACCTGTCCCCGGGGTAGATAACTTCATTTCCCGTAGGTCTTACTCGGCTACTGCCATCAGAGCCATTGATCGCTATGACTGTTGCCCCCACGGCTCCCTCGGTGAGAGCTTTACCCAATCTATGACCAGCAAGCTTGGAGTGTTCGTGCACGACCATCTCCTCAACCTGTAGGTCTGTAGCTTGGCCTGAGCTGCTAACGACATCCATATAATCAACCACACTTGGCCTGAGGGCCATTGAAGCCATATGATAACCACCTATCTGGTAAGGTAGCGCCACTCTATCTGCACCCGCGCGCTTGAGCTTGACTTCATTTTCTGCACGATTAGCTCTCGCCACTATGTATAAATCGGGGTTGATGGCGCGAGCTGCTAGAACTACCAGCAGATTAGCTGAATCGTCTCCAAGACTTGCAACCAAACCTGCAGCATGATCAATACCAGCCGACTTGAGAACCTCTTCGGCCGAGCTATCACCCTGGAATGCAGTATAACCAGCGGCAATAGCTTCTTGAACCTTATTATCGTCCCGATCTACACCCACAAACTCGACGTCTTCCATCTTCATTTCACGAGCGACCTGACTACCGACTCGACCGAGACCGCAGACAATATAATGATGTTTCATTTTGCTAACTTTTGCTTCCAATCTTTTTTTTCGCACCGAATCACTTACACCAATGATATATTCTGCAAACCACTTAATCAAATAACCTATGAGAACAAAGCTGATGAGTATGAGCGCAACGTTTACGAACCTTGCAATCGGATCATGGACTTCAACATACCCGAAATGCCTAAGCATAACCAGAAGCGTATGGTAGAAGGCGTCTGGGTAGGATAGACGCTCAAACTCAACAAATGCGATTGTCCCAAACGCAACAGTAATAAGTGCCGCGAGTATAATTTTCCACGGTAATCTTCTAGTGCTCACAAAATTATTATATAGCGGTTATGTTTTAGTGGCCAGACGTAAGGTGGTTGACAGATAAAGATAGTTATGTTAATATTGGCGCAACTTCCGGGTGCAACAATCCGGATGTTTTTTTGACAAAGTGAGTCAGAAGTTATGGCTCTTCCCAAACGAGGTGATAACATGGCGATTTCGCCCCAGGTCAATCCCCAGGGGGAGACCTCCGATCCGGCCCCGGCCGACGATCGGGTCGCGACAACCGACGAACTGATGTCTGCTTTCGGGCAGGCGATCAGGTCGCGTCGGCCTCGCAGGCAGAAGGGGCGGAAGAGTCGCCCCAAGCGCTCGACTACTGGTAGCGCTCCCAGGCGTCACCGCGTCGAGGATCTCTCGACCGGCTACGTCGAGGGCGACAGCGTTGATCTCAACGAGGTCTCGGCGAAAGCCGAGCGTCTCAAGACGGACGCGATTGCCAAGTACGGCAACGGCGTGAGTCTGATCAAGCAGGACACCCGGCTCTACCACCTGATCCACTTCCCCCTCATGCAGACCGCAACGTACGACGCCAGAAGGCGTGGCATTACGGTCACCGAAGCGATGTTGGGGGTTATGAAGCAGCTCGAGGATGAGAGCGACTTCATGCAGACGCTGAAGCGCCTGTGCGATGAGGGTACCACCAAGGCTGAGTCCGAGAAGGCCGCCCTCCAGCGTCGCATCGATACCCTTCGGGAGGAGTTCATGGATGACCTCCATCTGATCGATGAGGGCACGTACCTCCATCGGATCTTCAATGAGCCTCTCGATAAGCTCATCGAGACGCTTCTGAAGGAGGGCAACTCGGTCTACGGCGAGCTGAACGCCGTGCGGATCATGAAGGCGCAGCTTCGGCCCAACGCCTCGATGATCATCGCTCTTCAGAGCCTCAGCAAGAGGGCGGCGGCTCAGCAGAAGATCTCCGAGATGATCTCGGAGATCGAAGCCACTCGCCAGAGGCGGATCAACGCCTTCAGCGAGGGGATCAAGGAGATCGACCCCGGCTCGTACCTCATGATGCTGATGACTCAGCCGATTGAGAATCTGGCGGAGGAGATCCTGAAGACCCGACAGAACGTTCGTGATATTCACCATGCGCTGCGCATTCTGAGGGGGAACCTCAAGCTGGACAGCAAGCTCATGATGGTTCTGAGCAAGCTCGACCGCGATGCTCGCGCAAGCAGTAATCGGGTCAAGCAGGTCGATCAGCGCAACCGCGGAAAGGCTGGTGGCTCCAAGGCCGCCAAGAAGTCGAAGGAGCCTAACACCCCGAAGATTCCTGGAGCCGGCCCCAGGATCGGTAAGGCTAACCCGCAGGGTCCGGACGACCCGAGGCGTAACCGTCGCGGCAACGTGGGCGTTAACGCCAAGGGTGAGCGCTCCGGAACCAAGGGCGCTCGTCGGCGTTCGAAGACCAAGAAGTAAAACAAGCTCGCGCCAAGAATGGCACGGGGGGGACAAATCGGGGCGACACGGAGGTTGCCCCGTAAAACTTCAAGGCTCTCCAGCTTTAGCGCGGCCTATGTGCCGCCAATCGGGCGCGTAGCGTGGTCGGATTCACTACGCATCTTTACCGATGGAGCAGCTTTTCCGAATGCAGGTATCTAGCGGAAAGGGAGGGTGAGGCATCTAGCGTGCCTCACCCACCTGCATCTCACTCACTTTGTCACTCAACCCAAGCTATTAATTTTATTAATGTCTTAGGTCGAGAATAAAAAGAACCGCCATCATGGCGGTTCTTTTTTTGAAATATTTTTGTTTATCGCTTACTAAACTGAGGTGCTTTTCGAGCACGCTTCAATCCGGGCTTCTTGCGCTCTTTCTCCCGTGGGTCTCGAGTTAAATAGCCCGCTTTCTTAAGTGTTGGGCGCAAATTCTCGTCCATCTCCTCCAATGCTCTAGAAATAGCGAGCCGTGCTGCCTCGGCCTGGCCACGCTTACCGCCACCTTTGACACTTAGAGTTACTCGAAGTTTCTTTTCGCGCCCCGCAAGAGCTATTGGTTGCTGTAATAGGAGTGTTAGTGACTTATTATTGAAATACTCATCAGCGGTTTTCTCGCCAACCACTATCTCGCCACCACCCTGGTATAGTCGGGCAGTTGCAACTGATTCTTTTCTGCGGCCTAAGCCGTAATAATACTTTGAGTTTTCAGCCATTAATTAGCTCCCAATTCTTTAGGATTCTGCGGACCATGTGGATGCTCTGGACCGGCGTAAACCTTTAATCTCTTCATTCGTACATCCTGTAATCGGTTCTTTGGAAGCATCCCCTTTACGGAGTGTTCAATAACTCTTTCGGGATGGCTTGAAAGTACGTCCTCGAGTACTTTTTCTTTTATTCCGCCTGGATAGCCCGAATGTCGGTAATACTTCTTCTCGGTTAACTTGTTCCCAGTAACCTGTATTTTCTCTGCATTGATAACCACAACATTGTCCCCACAATCAATATGTGAGGTATACTGCGGCTTATGCTTCCCCATCAAGTGAGTAGCAATAATTGTAGAAATACGGCCAAGAGTTTGGTTACTGGCATCGATTACATACCAATCATGCGTAAGTTCTGATGGTTTTGCGGAATATGTCTTCATTACTTATCTCCCTTAGCTGATTTAGCCTTAGGTTTAGCATCCTTCTTAGGGGCAGCTTTCTTGGTTTCTGCTTTAGGCTTGTCCTCAATCTTACCCTTGGTCTCTGTCTTTGCCTTTTCTGTAGCAACTCTTTTTGGCTTTTCAGTAAGCATCACAGCAGCCATTTTGGCGTTGTCGCCCTGTCGGTTGCCGAGCTTAACAATTCGAGTGTAACCGCCATTACGGTCTTTAAATACCGGCGCAATTTCTTCAATTAGCTTTTGAGTTGCCTTATCGGTAGTTAAAAACGATCGTATCTGGCGACGGTTATGTAGGTCACCCTTTTTGGCCTTAGTTACAAGTCTCTCGAAGTAAGGAGCAATTTCCTTAGCTTTGGCCTCAGTTGTGGTAATCTGCTCGTGCAGAACCAATGAGGTAACCTGACCACGAATCAGCGCCCGGCGAGGACCGGCTTCGAGTTGTAGTTTTCGACCTTTATAACCGTGACGGTGCATTTAAACTTCCTCTGTCTCTTTAGCGAAACCGAGCTCTGCGATCTTGTCCTTGACCTCATCGTAAGCCTTAGCACCAAATCCCTTTAGCTCCTTTAGCTCACTATCGGTTAATCGAAGAAGATCCTTCATAGTGCGAATATCGTTATTGAGCAGCGCGTTAGTTGTTCGAGGTGTAAAGTTTACCTCCTCAATCATGATCTTAGCTGCATTTGATTCTTTGCTGTCCTCAGCGACTTCTTGAGTTTCGCCAACAGGAGCAGTTTGACCGCCAACGACTGAGAAGTGGCGTACCAAGATCTCGGCTGCCTGAGTGACTGCGTCCATTGGGCTTATTGAGCCATCGGTCTCTACCTCAAGAACCAATCGATCGAGGTCGGTAACCTGACCAACACGAGTATTCTCAACATTGTAGCGAACTCGTCGAACTGGGCTGTAAAGCGCATCAACAGCTATCATACCTACTTCGAGCTTCTCGTTCTCGCGAGCCTCTACAGGAATGTATCCACGGCCCTTCTCAACCTTAATCTCCATTCCAATCTGAGTCTTGTCGTTATCGATCGTTGCAATGTGTTGATCTGTGTTAACAATCTCGATATCGGAGTTTGTCTTAATATCTGCAGCAGTAACATTCCCCTTACCTTTTTTGGTGAGGATAATGTACTGAGGCTCATCACTATAAACTCGGAAGCGAAGCTTCTTTAAGTTTAAAATAATCTCAACAACGTCTTCTTTGACGCCATCAATTGTTGAGAACTCGTGAGCCACGTTATCAATCTTTACGGCAGTGACAGCTGCACCACCCAAGCTTGAAAGAATAACACGGCGTAGGCTGTTCCCTAATGTCATACCATAGCCAGAGTAAAGTGGCTCAATCGCAAAGGTTGCGCGATTGCCATCCTCTTTGACGGTCTTGATGTTTGGGAGTTGAATGTCGTACAACACCTTCTAATTCCTTCCTTTATTACTTACCTTGAGTAGAACTCAATGATTAACTGTTCGTTGATCTCCTCAGTCACGTCTTCGCGTGAAGGGGCTCCTGTAACCTTAGCCTTAAGTTTCTTTGCATCTGAACTTAACCAACCAACTGTTGATTGATTGCTTGCCAACTGCTCTTTAAGAGCGGTGAAGTAGGCATTTGAAGCACTTTTTGCTCTAACCTCAAGCTCATCACCTGGCTTAAGCTGAATTGATGGGATATCAACTCGCTTACCGTTGAGCAAAATGTGACCATGTGTAACCAATTGACGGGCCGCCTGTCGGCTGATTGCCCAATTTAGGCGGTATACAGCATTATCTAGGCGCTGTTCAAGCAATTGAACCATAATATCACCTGTAACACCTTGCCTACGCTCAGCCTCGGCGATAACGCGTCTGAACTGCTTTTCAAGCAAACCGTACATGCGCTTTACCTTCTGCTTTTCTCGAAGCTGAACCGCATACTGGCTCATCTTTGAGCGCATCATGGACTGACCGTGTTGGCCAGGAGCATAATTGCGAAGAGTAAGCCCCTTTACCGCCTTTGGATGAAGAGCAGTCTTTTCGCGTCTTGAACGCTTTACGATTGGTGCAAGATCTCGTGCCATTAGACTCTCCTCGGCTTTCGTGGTCGGCAACCGTTGTGAGGAATACCGGTAACATCCTTTATGCTTGCTACCTGAATTCCAACTGCGCTCAGTGCGCGAATGGCGGATTCTCGACCGCTTCCAATCCCGCGAACTTCAACGCTTACTCGCTGCATACCCATATCCTTAGCAGACTGTGCAACTTTTTCGGCTGCTACCTGTGCTGCGTAGGGAGTTGATTTTCTCGAGCCCTTAAACCCACTCGCTCCAGAGCTTGCCCATGCTAGTGAGTTTCCGTTTTCATCAGCAATAGTAATAATGGTGTTGTTGAACGTAGCATGAACATGCATAACACCAACAGCGACATTGCGCTTGGTTTTTCTACGTCTTGCTTTAGTTGCAGTCTTGGTTGCCATTGTTTCTAATTAATCCTAAGTCTTTGATGCTGCTTTTTTACGTCCACTGCCAGCTGTGACCTTCTTGCCTCGCTTTGTTCGTGCATTGGTCTTAGTTCGCTGTCCGCGAGCTGGAAGGTTGTTCTTGTGGCGAAGCCCACGGTAAGAGTTAATCTCTTTCAATCTGGATATTGACTGAGAAACAACTCGCTGAAGATCGCCTTCAACTGTTAAGTTCTTATCAATCTCTTCTCGAAGCTTAATAACTTCGCTTTCTGTCAGATCTTTAACCCTTGTATTTGGGTTGATGCCGGTTGTGGCCAGGATTTTCTGACTAGTCGTGAGGCCAATCCCATATATATAAGTGAGAGCTATCTCAACTCTTTTATCATTTGGGATGTTAACACCAGCAATACGAGCCATTAACCTTGCCTCTGCTTGTGTCGAGGATTTTCGCAGATAACGTAAACTACCCGTTCGCGACGAACGATTTTGCACTTAGAACACATCTTTTTTGCGCTGGGGCGTACTTTCATGCTAATCCTCTAAACTTAATCTCTATGCCGATAAGTAATTCGGCCTTTTGTCAGATCATATGGGGTCATTTGAACAGTCACCTTGTCTCCAGGCAATATGCGAATATAGTGCATACGCATTTTCCCAGAGATATGGGCTAAAATAACGTGACCGTTCTCGAGCTCAACCCTAAACATTGCGTTTGGGAGGGTCTCCAGAACGGTTCCGGATAGTTCGATTACTTCCTTTGTATCTGACATAATGAGCTACAAGTAGATATAATACAGATTTTTTTCAGATCTGTAAAGGAGTTTTTGCGTAAAATTTGCATTAATAATTGTCATAGCTAATTTGTATGACTCTTGAGCGGATTTGCTTCATTGTTTCAAGCGCTACAGCCACGATAATCAACAGGCTGGTTCCTCCAATAGTTAGGGAGGTCGTACCTGTAAAGCGCTCTACTATAAATGGCATTATTGCTATTAAACCTAGGGCTATTGCGCCAAATAGAGTCAATCTATTAATGACCTTCTTTAAATAGGCTGCGGTTTCTGTGCCCGGCCTAATACCTGGTATAAACCCGCCATTCTTCTGCATATTTTCGGCTATTTCCGTCGAATTGAAAATAATTGAAGTATAGAAGTACGTAAACCCTACAACCAAGAAGAAATATGAGCCCGCATACCAGATGCTGGTTGCTGCAAAGGTTGTGGTTAGCCACGTGCCGAAGGCTGATACCCAAGCAGTACTTGCACCGGAAAGTAGCTGCCCAAGAAATGGAGGGACTGCCAAAAAGGCTAGCGCAAAGATAATTGGTATAACCCCAGCCGTTATTAGCTTAATTGGCATATAGGTATCGACACCAGAGAATACCCTGTTACCTCTAATTCGACGAGCATACGAAACTGGAATCGACCGATGCCCTTCGTTTAGCTGAACAATTATGTACGTAACTGCAAGAGCACCTGCAGCAATGGCCAACGTTTGTAGCAATTTACCAGTATCATTCACCACCAAGCTGTAGTTTTGAATAATATTTGCAGGTATGGACGCGACTATTCCAGCCACAATAATCAGAGAAATACCGTTTCCGACGCCGCGCTCAGTTATCAGCTCACCCATCCACATTAACAGCATCGTACCCGCAGTCATCGTGATAACCATAAGGAACCAATCAAAAATACTAGGGTTGCCAATTAAGTCAGTATTGGCAATTTGAACAGAAGTCTTTTGGATTAGAATCACCATAGCAATTGATTGCACAACTGCTAAGGGTAACGTAAGAAGTCTTGTGTATTGATTAATCTTCCTCCTACCGGCTTCACCTTCTTTGCTTAAGGCTTCGAGTTGAGGTATAACCCGAGTCATCAATTGAACAATAATAGACGCGTTGATGTAAGGTCCGAGACCCATCATGATGATCGAGAAATTACTAAGACTTCCACCAGAAAATAGATCTGCAAAACCTAGCAGCTGGCTGCTATTAAAGAGGTTATTTAAAAATGAGGACAGCGCAGCGTTGTCGGGAACTGGAACTGGGACATAAGAAAGAACCCGGAAAAGAACCAGTATAAACAGAACAAATCCGATACGCCGCCGCAAATCTGATGAACGTAAGGCTTGCTTTAGTGTCGCCCAGTCCACCTAATTACGACTTTCTATTACGCTTTGATGGCTTCTTGGGGCTTTTTACAACGGTAGCTACTGTAAATGATCCACCAGCTTTTTCGATTGCAGCCTTAGCTGTTGAAGTTGCTGCCTGAAGTTTTACATCGACTTTGCGAGTAAGCTTGCCGGTTCCAAGAACTTTAACTGGAGTGCTTAGGTTTGCAGTAATCCCTGCATCAACCAATGAGGCATTGTCTAGCTTTGAGCCTTTAAGGGTTTCAATACGCGATAGGCTAATTACTGTGTAGTTAGTTGGGTTGAGGGCTCGGAAACCACGCTTCTTTGGCAATCGCTTGGCTAACGGGTTTTGTCCGCCTTCGAACCCAGGGCGTACACCGCCTCCAGACCTTGAATTTTGGCCTTTTGTACCTCGACCGGCAGTTTTACCGGTGCCGGAACCAATACCGCGACCAACCCTCTTTCGGTCTTGTTTTGATGAAACTGTTAATTCATGAATCTTCATAGTCTATCCTTAAGCAGCCGCCTTAGTCTTTGGTTTGGTTTCTTTGGTCTGCTTGGCATCTCGAAGCGCTTTTGCTCGAGGGATTGGGCTTGATTCAACCGGCTCAAGCTGCGACAGTGCCATAATTGTAGCATAGGCATTATTCACCTTGTTTGTTGAGCCAAACGACTTGGTCAACAGATTATGAATGCCGGCTCGCTCAACTACATTTCTAACCGCACCACCGGCAATAACACCGGTACCATCTGAGGCAGGCTTCAGCATTACCTGTGCCCCGGAGAAACGAACTGTAACTTCGTGGGGGATGGTGCCATTCTTCAAAGGAATAGTAATCATATTGCGTCGAGCGCGAGCAACTGCCTTAGCAATTGCAGTGATAACCTCGCCGCCTTTACCAATACCAAGCCCAACTCGGCCTTTACCGTCACCGATAACGACAGTTGCCCTAAATCGGAATCTTCGTCCACCCTTAACGACTCTCGCTACGCGGTCGATGGCAATTACTGTCTCTTCAAATTCTTTTGGCTGCTGTTGAATTGCCATACTAAAACTCCAATCCCTTATCTCTAGCGGCATTTGCTAAAGCTGCCAGACGGCCGTGGTAAATTCTGGTGCCTCGATCAAAGATCACAGTTTTGATCTTCTTCTTTGATGCTATAGCTGCAATTTGCTCGCCGACTGTCTTTGCCTTTTCGGTCATATTTCCTTTAACATCCTTATTGCCAACAGTTGAAACATACCCGAGAGTTACACCCTTATCATCGTTAATCAACTGAGCCACAATATGCTTATTGCTGATATTAACACTAAGGCGTGGTCGCTCAGCGGTGCCCCAAATCTTGGCCCGAATTCGCTTTCTACGCTGATCTTTATTAGTTAACACATTCATACTCATTACTTTGTTGCCGCCTTTCCGGCCTTGCGCCTAATGCGCTCCTCTACATACTTGATGCCCTTACCTTTATATGGTTCCGGCTTGCGTAGGGCGCGGATATTTGCTGCTACTTGCCCAACAAGCTGCTTATCGGCGCTGTTGAGAATAATCAGGTTCTTTTCTACCTTAGCCTCAACACCTTGAGGGAGCTTGAACTCAATCGGGTGAGAGTAGCCAAGAGAAAGGTTGATGATGTTACCCGCTACGTTTGCTCGGTAACCGACGCCGTTAATTTCCAATCGGCGTTCATAACCTTGGCTAACGCCTACAACAATGTTGTTGATAAGGGTTCTCTGCAAACCAAAAGTGCGCTGAGTCTCTTCGTTATCAAGCTTTTTAACAACGGTGAGAACGTTTTCGTTCTGCTCAACCTTAAGACCGGGTAGAAGTTTGACCTCAAGGGTCCCTTTTGGACCGGTTGCCATGATTACGTCGCCTTCAAACTCAACGTTTACACCTGCTGGCACTTCGATAGGTTGTCGTCCAATTCGACTCATCTTACCACACCTTACAGATTAATTCACCGCCGAGGCCTTTTTGGCGTGCCTCACGGCCAGTCATCAATCCACCTGAGGTAGAAAGGATAACCATTCCGCGTCCACCAAGCACCAAAGGAATATCCTTGCTGCTGGTGTAGACTCTTCGACCTGGCTTGCTTACTCGCTGTAGTGAGCTAATTGCTGGCCGGTCTCCTTCTTTAACGGTGATTATGATTGTCTTAAAGCCATCAACTTCTTCAACACGATAGTCAGCAATAAAGTTGTTTTGCTTTAAGATTGAGGCCAGTGATTCCTTAATTTTGGAATGAGGCACTACCACCGATTCGCGACCTGCCGCGATGGCGTTTCTAATTCTTGTTAACATATCTGCGATTGGATCTGTCATCGTGCTCTCCTTACCAACTGGCCTTAGTTACGCCAGGGATCTGTCCACGGCTTGCGTGCTCGCGGAAGCAAATTCGGCACATACCGAACTTACGTATATAACCTCGAGGTCGACCGCACAGCTTGCAGCGATTGACCTTGCGGGTCGAAAACTTTGGCTTTTTATTGGCCTTTGCGACCAAGGCTACTCGTGCCATTAGCTGTTCCTCCTAAAGGGAAATCCCATTAATTCTAGTAATTTTTTACTCTCCTCTTTGGTCTTAGCGGTAGTAACAATGTTTACCTGAAGACCGTGGGGTGTTCCTGCTTCTTCATAGCTGATCTCTGGAAATACGGTTTGATCTTTAAGGCCGATGCTGTAATTGCCCTGCTTATCAAACGCCGTGGTTGAGATCCCACGGAAGTCTCTAATTCGAGGAATAGTGATTGAAACCAACCTATCAAGAAACTCATACATTCGCTCACCACGCAGGGTAACGCTTACACCAATCTTGTTGCCGTCACGAAGCTTGAAGCCAGCAATACTGTTCTTGGCGACAGTAGTGACAGGCGCTTGGCCGGTAACCTTAGTAATTGTGTTGGTCACGTGCTCAATATGCTTACTATCAGCAACTGCTCGCCCAACTCCAGCGTTGACTACTACTTTCTCAACCTTCGGTATTTGATGATCATTAGCTAGGCCCAGCTCTTGCTTGAGCTGCTTCTTTATCTCTTTCTGATATTTTTCTCGTAGTCTACTCATGACTAGGCCTTCTTCTCTTTCTTATCTTTTGCATCCTTTGATGCTTTCTCTGCTTTTTTAGGCTTGGCGTAGCGCGATTCTTTAAAGACTCGCTCTTTAACACCATCCTTTGTTAGCCTGTAACCAACTCTTGCGGGCTTACCCGAAGTTGGGTCAAGCACCATAACTTTTGAGGCATCTATTGGCTTATTGATCTCTAGAATTCCACCCTGTGGGAACTTATCTGATGGCTTTGTGTGCCGTTTTACAACATTCAAGCCGTCAACAATAACCGCATTCCTCTTGGGTATGACCTGAGTTACCTTGCCGGTCTTGCCCTTGTCTTTTCCGGTGATGACCATAACCTGGTCTTCTCTACGTATCTTCATTAGAGCACCTCCGGCGCGAGGGAAATGATCTTCATGTAACCACCGTCACGAAGTTCTCGAGCGACTGGTCCAAAAACACGGGTTGCTCGAGGCTGCTTATTCTTATCAATAATGACAACAGCGTTATCGTCAAAGCGAATCTGGCTACCGTCGGGGCGTCGAGTGGTTTTGGTAGTTCGTACTACAACCGCCTGAACAACCTCTTTCTTTTTGACGTTGCCATTAGGAGCTGCAGACTTCACGGATGCAGTGATAATGTCACCAATACCGGCGTAGCGTCGTCGTGATCCACCAAGCACCTTGATACACAGCACCTCGCGGGCGCCGCTGTTATCAGCTACTTTTAATCTTGATTCGGCCTGAACCATTACTTCAACTCCTTAGCGGTAACCTTCTTCTCGACTACCCAATGCTTATCTTTGCTAATTGGGCGACTCTCAATGATATCGACAAGATCGCCAACTTGGCATGAGTTCTTCTCGTCATGAGCCTTGAAGTTTGTTGTCACCGTGTACTTCTTGCGGTAAATAGGGTGCTCTTTAACACGTTCTACCTTTACAACTACTGTCTTATCCATTTTGTTGGAGGAAACTGTTCCTCGCAGTCGTCTAGCCATTTGCTTCCTCCTTGGTTAGCTCTCGCTCGCGTTGAACCGTCAGCACACGTGCAATGGTCTTTCGCAAAGCTAGTATTTCTTTAACATTACTTACCTGCTTAGTCCTAAGCTCCACCTTTGCATCGGCTAGCTTCTTTCGTGAGTCAATTAGCAGGGTCATCAACTCCTTGTCGGTCTTCTGGGTGATCTCTTTTACTTTCATTCTGAGGTCTCCCCTGGAGTGTGGCGAACCACAAACTTTGTCTTAACCGGCAACTTACGCCCAGCAAGTCTCATTGCCTCTCGAGCTAGATCCTCGCGGACACCATCCATTTCAAACATAATTCGTCCTGGTCGTACTCGAGCAGCGTAGTGGTCAATTGAACCTTTTCCGCTACCCATGCTTACTTCAGCAGGCTTCTTGGTAACAGGCAAATCTGGGAAGATACGGATCCAAACCTTACCACCACGCTTGATGTGTCGAGTCATGGCTCGTCTGGCGGCCTCAATCTGTCGTGAGGTAATTCGCTCTGTGCCCTCAGAACGTAGTCCGAACTGGCCAAAAGCTAGTTCTGTGCCACGGGTAGCAGGGCCCTTAGGAATTCTTCCCTTGAACTGCTTTCTGTACTTTGTCTTCTTTGGCATTAACATAATCGACCTCTAGAACTTGTTTCCTTTAAATATCCATACCTTGACACCAATGATGCCGTAGGTTGTTTTTGCCTCAGCATGGGCGTAATCAATGTCTGCTCGTAAAGTGTGCAAAGGAATTGACCCGTTAGCAACAGTTTCGCGGCGACCCATTTCAGCGCCATTTAAACGACCAGCGACGGTTATCTTTGCACCTTTAGCGCCTGACTTAACTGCATTCTCGGCAGCCATTTTCATAGCTCGCCTAAATGAAATTCGTCGCTCAAGCTGACCTGCAATGTTTTCGGCAACCAATTTGGCGTTGGTTTCTGGGCGCTTTATCTCCTCAATGCTGACCTTGACGGGCGCATTGCAGATCTTAACAAGCAGCTTTTTGAGCTCTTCGGCGCCACTTCCACCTCGACCGATAACAACTCCTGGCTTTGATGTATAAATTGTGACCGTAATGAGATTTGGTGATCGCTCGATGTCTACTCGAGAAACACCGGCGCGTCGACTGAGCTTACCTTCGACAGCACGGCGAAGCTTAACGTCTTCAACCAGCTGATCAGCATAGGTCTGCTTACTGGCAAACCACTTTGACTGCCAGTCTTTATCAACTTGTAGGCGCAGACTGCGCGGATTTACTTTCTGTCCCATTATTTGGCCTCCTTCTTGGCCTTAACGTCTGTTGCCTTAGCCTTTGATGAATCTTTCAACACCACAGTTATGTGGCTAGTTCGCTTTAAGATTGAAGCTGCGCGACCCTGCGCTCGGGGGCGAAATCGCTTTAGGGTTGGGCCAGGGCCGACAAGGACCGACTCAACAATCAAGTTCTTCGAACTCAAGTTGAAGTTGTTCTCGGCATTAGCAATAGCACTATTCAAAACTTTGCCAACTGGATCGGTAGCGCGCTTTTGGGTGTTGTTGAGAACAGTTCTTGCCTCATCAACTTTTTTGCCACGAATAAGAGCAGCGACCAAGCTGATTTTGCGAGGTGAAGTGCCAACGAATTTTGCTTTAGCACGAACGTTCATTATTTCTTACCTTTCGCCAGCTTACCGCCGTGACCACGGAATTTACGGGTAGGAGAGAACTCACCTAACTTGTGACCAACCATATTCTCTGTAACGAATACTGGAAGATGTTGTCGTCCGTTGTGAACAGCAAAAGTAAAACCAACCATTTCAGGTGTGATAGTGCTTGATCGAGCCCAAGTCTTGATTACCGTCTTGTCGCCAGCACTAAGCTTGTCGACTTTTTTCATCAACTTTTCATCTACGTATGGGCCTTTTTTGAGTGAACGACTCATTTAGCGTCTCCTACCTTGCTTACGTCCGCGTACAATCATGCGGTCTGTTAATTTGCGGCGTCGGGTCTTAAGACCAAGTGCTGCCTTACCCCAAGGGGTCTTCTGATGCTTCAAACCGATATCGGTACCACCTTCTCCACCACCGTGAGGGTGATCAACTGGGTTCATAGCCTTACCGCGAACGGTAGGGCGCCAACCCATTCGACGACGACGACCGGCGCTACCATACTTAACGTTCTGGTGAGCCTCGTTACCGACAGCACCGATTGTTGCCATGCAGTTCTGATTCACAAGACGAACTTCCCCACTAGGAAGTCGGACCTGGCAAAACTCACCTTCTTTTGCGACGAGCTGGGCTTTTGTTCCAGCGCTACGAGCAATTTGACCGCCTTTGCCGAGAACTAGCTCAATATTGTAAATCTGAGTACCTACAGGGATGTTGGCAAGTGGCAATCGATTGCCTCGGCGAATCTCCACATCTGAGCCGCTTTCAATCTTCTGCCCAACTTTCATATCATTACCTGCAAGGATATAGGCTTTCTTGCCATTCTTTAGTTCGACCAAGGCAATGTGCGCACTGCGGTTTGGGTCGTACTCAATTGCGGTAATCTTGCCACTAAACCCAGGTACAAGTCGGAAATCAACCAATCGATAGAAGCGCTTCACCGCTCCACCTCGGTGACGAA
This sequence comes from uncultured Candidatus Saccharimonadales bacterium, assembly GCA_964632435.1. Lineage (GTDB taxonomy): Bacteria > Patescibacteriota > Saccharimonadia > UBA4664 > SCTI01 > CAZWEJ01. The sequence continues at coordinate 47,057 of CAZWEJ010000001.1, read as the reverse complement.
TGGTAATTCGACCCTGGTTGTTTCGACCGGAACCAGCCTTCATAGGCACAAGAAGTGACTTCTCTGGCTTCTTCTTGGTAATTTGACTTGTATCGATCGAGGTCATTCCTCGTCGACCTGGAGTCGTTGGCTTGTATAGTCGAACTGCCATTACTTGCCCTCCTCAAACAGGGCTATTTTCTGCCCCTTCTTTACCGTAACCATGGCTTTTTTGGTATTATTGCGCTTCCCAGCATTCTTGCCGTATCGCCTAGATACTTGCTTGCCCTTATGGATCAAAATGTTTACATCAACCACGCTAACGTTGAAGGCCTTCTCGACTTCCTTCGCTACCTCAATCTTGTTTGCGGTTGTAGGGACGTTAAATACGTAAACTCCCTGCTCGGCAAGTGCCATAGCCTTTTCGCTTACTCGTGGTACTAGTGCCATGCTCATGCTACGCCTCCAGCCATTCTGTTACGATCTTTTCCGCGTCAGTAGTCATTACGACCCAGTCGGCGTTAAGAATTGAGAAAACATTGAGGTATTTTGCCGAAACAACCTTTACTCCTGGAAGATTGCGAGTTGCACGATCAATAACAGGCGTCTTCTCGGAAACAACGATTAGGACGCTTCCATCAAGATTGATTTTGTCTAGGAGTTGAGCAACTGGCTTGACCTTGCCTTCGCCGCCTGTAAATGACTCAAGAATGACAATCTTTTTGTCTTTTGCCTGAACGCTGAGAGCTTGCCTAATAGCAGTTCGCTTGGCTTTAACTGGCATATCCTTGGTGTAGTTTTGCTCGCCGGTTGGTCCAAAAGCAACACCACCGCCCTTCCAGTGAGGAAGTCGGATTGAACCTGCACGCGCTCGCCCTGTACCTTTTTGCTTCCAAGGCTTACGACCACCACCACGAACCTCGCCACGGCTCTTTGTTTTTGCACTTGATGCTCGACCATTAGCTAGGTAGGTCTCATAAGCCTGCTTTAAAAGGTCATTATTAGCTTCGACAGCGAATACTTTGCTGCTGAGCTTTGCTGGAGCCTCTTTCTTAGCTCCTGTCTTTGAATAAATAATTGCTTGGGCCATTACTTCGCGCCTCGGATCATAACGATTGACTTACGCGGCCCAGGAACTGCGCCCTTTATAGCGATCAGGTTGTTCTCGGCATCAACTGAGACAATCTTGAGCCCCTTTGTAGTAACCTTCTCGCCACCCATTCGACCGGCCATCTTAATTCCCTTGAATACGTGCTGTGGGTATCCTGAACCAATTGAACCTGGTTGACGATAATTATGTGAACCGTGTGTTTTTGGACCAGTGTTGAAGTTGTGACGCTTTACAGTTCCTGCAAACCCCTTACCTTTACTAGTACCAGTTACCTGGATCTTGTCTCCAACTTCAAAAATACTGACATCCAGCTTGTCGCCAACCTTGAGCTTGTTGTCGCCTTCAACTTCTTCTACATTTACAACGGTATCGTCCATACGAACTTCTTTGATATGACGAGGAGTTACGCCATCAAATGTAGCGTGGCCTTCCTGCGGCTTGCTAGCGTTTTTGTGCTTACCAAAGCCAATTTGTACAGCTTGGTAGCCGTCGTTTTCGCCAGTTCGCACTTGAGTAACCACGCAAGGGCCTGCCTCTACTATAGTGACACGCGCAACATTGCCGTTGTCGTCAAACAGCTGGGTCATTCCAAGTTTTCGGCCGAGCAAGGCTTTCATGCCACTCCTTATATTAAACAAAACAAATTCTAGGATTCGAGCGGTATCCGCGGCTCACGGACCAGATCAACTCCTAGTTCTAAGCTCTAAATTGAGCAAAAGTTACCAAGTAAATATAACAGAGTTTTGACACATCTGTCAACAGATAGAGAAATTGATTATGTTGCGGCTACAAATTTATTGTTAAACCAATGCCTACCAGGCCTAAAATAGTTCCAATTAGTAATAGTGCGTACTCAATTTTTCGGTCAATTTGTAATTTTTCGTGCTGAACAGCCACAATACCCACTATTAAGCCTACTGGCAGGGTTCGACTTTCTCCATTTGAGAGCCAAACTGTTCCAAGAATCAGATAGATTAAAATTTTTAAGAAATAAACACTATCATATTCGGTTGTAGCGTTTTTCTTGGCCATTAGGCTATTTGTAATAAGACTTTATCTGGAATAGAACGTAAGCTCCGATCAAAGCCCCAAGAAGCCCACTTAGAATCTGGAAATTGAGTAGGCTATAAGCAAGATTGAATATGACAGCATAAAATGAAAGATTCCAACCACTGATTTTACGGTTGAACAAACCAGGTAGCGCTGCGATCATCAATACAACTTGTATTACAAGCGCAAGGAGGGTGATGGTTAACCCTGTTGCGGAGTCGACGCCTGCAATTCCACTAAATGGTAGAGTTGCAGTTCCTATGCCAAGGGCGAGCAAAATTCCTGGAGCCAGTATTACCAGGATGACAACATTAATCCAAGGTATGTATTTTACTAAAAACTCTCTGATGTTCTTCGGCAGCTGATAGGGCGATTTTGTTGTGAAATATGGCTCAAGAGAGCTTACTATACTATTTAAGGGGTTTGAGGTGGCCATTTGGCATCCTTCTATTACTTAAGCGAAGTATACCGCTTATGCTTTTTACCTGCAAGACTACTGCGTGTACCAGCGACGTACCTGGCTATACAGATATAGAGTCCCTAAACAAATAAGTGTTCCCGAAACGGGGTGCTGCAACCATATACTGTGAAGCAAATGGACAAATGATGCCAAAATTAAGTAAGTCCAACCCCTCGCTTGCCTCCTGTAAAGGGGCTTTAGAGCTAGCGCTAGTAGAGCAACTTTTACTAATAGAATAAATGCAGCTAAGCCAAAATCATTCTCAGTCCCAGGTACCCCAATAATTTCAAGGGGTAACGAGTGGAACCCTAATACCAGAGCAAGTGCCGCTGCAGGCGTCAAGACAGCCACGATCAGACCAGTGAACCAAGGAGCGGCACTAACAACAAACTGTTGAGCCCAATCAGGCAGCTGATACCAAGCCCGAGAGTTGTATCTCTTTACAATCTGTTGTCGCGTCGAGCCTGCCGGTCGTTTGACCTTTCGCTTTTCCAAAGGAGGCCTACTTTACTTTATGCCCGTTTGAACAATGACCGTGTGGGCCTTTAGCGCTACAGCTTTTGTCCTTGCAAACCTTTACATTCGCATTACAGTTTTTGTTGGTGCATTTTTTTACCGCCATTTTTCCCTCTTTTTATGGTTTTGATTTGAATATACCTCTTAAGCTTACCTGGTGCAAACTATTTTTCCTGAGCAACGGGTTTTTGTTTACTCTTTTTCGAATCTTCTTTTAGAGCCGGATGTGCTGGCGCCTTAACCTCTATTCGATAAAGTTCAGGGAGTGGAAGCCGTGTTTTAGCATTCAGGTATCCCTGGATATCTGCTCTCATTGACCTTACGGCTTTACCGCGAAGCTCCATTATCTTGTCTGGCGAGAGATCCGCTCCTATTGCTGTAACACCATCAAGATACCTATTAATGGAAGCAATCACATTGTCGGGCGCATAGACTAGAGCTTGGTAGTATCGGTGGATAAACCACTGTTTTTTTTGATCATTGTCTTCAACTATTGTGTCGAGGGCGCCAATAATTTCCGAATATAACTCCGCTTTGCGCTGTTGAATTAAGCCAACCTTCTCTGATTGCTTGATGCTCCTGCCCCGTATAACCGCACCAAGGACAACCCCAGCAGCCACAACAATAATGACTGCACTTACAAAAATGATCGCTTCCTGAAAATCCATCTACTTCTACCCCTTTGTTGATATCATTTTGGCTTTACCGAGGCCAAAACGCAACCATAACAAGTTAGAAGATGCTGCTTTCCTTTTTTGTACTCTCTATAACATCAAGCTGCTTATTCCAACACTGCAGGTAATATACGACCCACGCCTCTGCCATCTTGAGAGGCTCCTGAATAATTTCGAAAGAATGAACACGACCTTTGACGGTCCTTTTCACAAGCCCGGCCTTCTCAAGATAGCGAAGATGCTTGGACACAGCGGGGAGGCTCATATTGTGAGGTTCCGCGAGCTCCAACACGCTCATCGGCCTCGCCATCTCGGAGAGATGCTCAAGTATGTGCCTCCGGGTTGGATCGGATATACATCGAAAAACTGTGTTTAAATCTGTTCGTTTAACCATGTGGTTAATTATACACGACTTTTATACTAAAAACGCCCCTTTCGGGGCAGTTTCTAGTGTTACATTTTGATTTCGATGTCGACGCCAGCTGGAAGATTGAGATTCATCAGCGAGTCGACAGTTTTTGCTGTCGGCTCGGTGATATCAATCAGCCGCTTATGAACCCGCATCTCGAACTGTTCTCGAGACTTTTTAAAGATGTGAGGGCTCTTAATAACAGTGGTGGTATTTCGATCTGTAGGCAGCGGGATTGGCCCCGCTACCTTTGCGCCGGTACGTGTAGCAGTATCTAGGATCTGCTTAGCCGACTGATCGATAACCTTGTTATCGTAAGCCTTTAATCTAATTCGGATTCGTTGTTTAGGTGCGTCTTTTTCAGCCATTGAAATCTATGTTACTTGGTAATCTTTGTGACAACACCTGCGCCAACGGTTCGTCCACCTTCGCGGATAGCGAATCGGAGACCTTCTTCCATGGCGATAGGAGCAATCAATTTAACCTTCATCTGAACGTTATCACCCGGCATAACCATCTCACCTTCAAACTGGATCTCTCCGGTAACATCGGTTGTTCGGATGTAGAACTGAGGCTTGTAGCCCTTGAAGAATGGAGTGTGTCGACCACCCTCTTCTTTGTTCAAAACGTATACTTCGGCATCAAACTCAGTGTGAGGAGTAATTGAACCTGGCTTGGCCAAAACCTGACCGCGCTCGATGTCGGTTCGCTCAATACCACGGAGAAGTGCACCAACGTTGTCACCTGCTTGAGCGTCAGGAAGAAGCTTCTTGAACATCTCAACACCGGTTACAACGGTTTTCTTGGTAGGGCGGATACCAACGATCTCAACTTCGTCGTTAACTGCGAGCTTTCCTTGGTCGATTCGACCGGTAGCAACAGTACCACGTCCCTTAATTGAGAATACATCTTCGATTGCCATCATGAATGGCTTATCAATCTCACGCTTTGGCTCTGGGATTGACTCATCCATAGCTTTAACAAGCTCCATGATTGAGTCTTCTGCAGCTGCGTCGCCTTCAAGAGCCTTAAGAGCTGAACCCTTAACAATTGGGCAGTTCTCGTCGAAGCCTTGCTTTGCAAGAAGCTCACGAACTTCCATTTCTACGAGCTCTGCTAGCTCTGGATCGGCCATATCCATCTTGTTCATGTAGACAAGGATGTAAGGAACACCAACTTGCTTTGCAAGAAGGATGTGCTCACGAGTCTGAGGCATTGGGCCGTCAGCAGCGCTTACTACGAGAATAGCACCGTCAACCTGAGCAGCACCAGTGATCATGTTCTTAACATAGTCTGCGTGTCCTGGCATGTCGACGTGAGCATAGTGTCGCTTCTCGGACTCATACTCCTGGTGAGATGTAGCGATTGTGATACCACGCTGCTTCTCTTCTGGAGCGTTATCAATTTGGTCGTAAGCGATAGGTTTGTTGATATCGCTAGGTAGCTTCTTTGCCAATACAGCGGTAATGGCAGCAGTTAGCGTGGTCTTTCCGTGGTCGACGTGACCCATGGTACCGACGTTAACGTGGGGCTTAGTTCGTTGAAACTCGGCCATTCGTTCTCCTTTTATTTGTTTCATTTCAGATTGTTAACCCTGTTTTCAGGGCGGGCCGAACGGGTCAGCTATCTAAAATGAAACTTTAATTAATATTTTTTGGGCATAAAAATATTCGCCCTGATTTGGACTTTACTAGTATAAGGAGTAATTTACGCTTTGTAAAGGGTTGAGGTTGGGTTATCAATTTGGAACCGCCCCTAATTAAATAGAGGCGGTTCAAAGAAGCCTGAGTTGGTTTTGATTGACCGACCTTGAGTTGATGGAATCGACCATTAGATCGATCTCTTTTTCGGAAATGCCAAGGCATTCGAGAAAGTCCAGCTTGCTGCGCCCGCATTCGCCGCACCCGTGGCACTTGAACCCCGAGTTTGGCCAGAACACCAACGAAGGAGTTCTTTCGTCATGAAAGCAGCAGAGCGTATAGATTTTCCCAGTTGAGGTAGCCCTGGAAGATGTGAGCCTAATGGCCTGATCTTGTGAAACCAGGTGGTTTCTAGCCAGCTCGGCAAAAATCTCTTCCCAGTCGAACTCCTCTAAGGGCGTAATCAAAAAAGCCTCCTTTGTAGGACAAGGTCAGTATAACAAAATCGGCCGGTGAAGGCCGATTTAGTTATTTGGGATATCTTTTTGTCTTAAGCTTTTGCAGCAGCGTGTTTACCGATAATCTCCTGAGCTACATTTGGTGGCACTTCGGCATAGTGGTCAAACTCCATTGAGTTTGCTGCACGACCTTGAGTCATTGATCGAAGGGTAGTGGTGTACCCAAACATCTCGGCTAACGGCACAAATGCGCTTACAACTTTGGCCTGACCACGATCGGTCATCTCTTGAACACGACCGCGTTTACTGTTTAGGTCACCGATGACATCGCCCATGAACTCCTCTGGTGTTGTTACTTCAACCTTCATAACAGGCTCTAGTAAAGCTGGGTCTCCCTTACGAACACCCTCTTGAAGTGCCATTGAACCAGCAATCTTGAAGGCCATTTCGCTTGAGTCAACATCGTGATATGAACCATCGTAAAGTTTCGCCTTAAGGTCAACTACTGGGTAACCAGCAAGAACTCCATTGTTCATAGCTTCTTTGACGCCCTCTTCAACTGGCTTGATGTACTCTCTAGGTACAACTCCACCAACAATGGCGTTTTCGAATTCAAACCCGGCACCAGGCTCTTGAGGAGTAAGCTCAAGCCAAACGTGTCCATACTGACCACGACCACCTGACTGTCGAACAAACTTTCCTTCGACCTGAGCGGGTTTTCGAATAGTTTCTCGATATGCAACTTGGGGTCGACCGACGTTGGCTTCAACTTTAAACTCGCGCTTCATGCGATCAACGATGATGTCGAGATGAAGCTCACCCATACCGGCGATCAAGGTTTGACCCGTCTCGTGGTTGGTTGAAACTCGGAAGGTTGGATCTTCTTCGGCTAATCTCTGGAGCGCAATACTCATCTTTTCCTGGTCGGCTTTTGTCTTAGGCTCGATTGCTATCTGGATAACTGGCTCTGGGAAGGTAATTGATTCAAGAATGATTGGCTTTGACTGCTCACTCAATGTGTTACCTGTAGTAGTGCCCTTGAGGCCAACAGCGGCAGCAATTTCACCTGCAAACACCTCTTGAACTTCTTCTCGTGAGTTAGCGTGCATTCGAAGAATTCGCCCGACACGCTCTTTTTCGCCTGTGCTTGAGTTCAGAATATAGGAGCCTGATTTTATCGTTCCTGAATACACTCGGAAGAAGGCAAGCTTACCTACGAATGGGTCGGTTGCAATCTTAAAGGCAAGTGCTGAAAATGGCTCTTCATCGCTAGCTTTTCGCTCGATAGTATCACCAGTCTTTGGATCAGTTCCAGTTACTGCCGGGACATCAAGCGGGCTTGGAAGGTAATCAACAACAGCATCAAGAAGTTTCTCAACTATAACTCCGCGACCATCGCCACCAGAGACAGCATAAAATTCACCTGAAAGAACGCTTTTGCGGATGAGCATTTTTAGCTCATCAATCGAGAGTTCGTTGCCTTCAAGATATTTTTCCATCATGGCATCATCGGCTTCAACCGCTGCTTCAATTAGATGGTTTCGGTATCGCTCAGCCTTTTCCTTCATATCGGCTGGAATTTCAGTTTCAGTTAGAGTCTTATCGGTGTAGTTCTTGTAGGTGTAAGCCTTCATCTCAACAAGGTCGACAATTCCATTGATTTCCTGCTCGAAACCGATCGGAAGGTGAATCGCATACGCACGCTTGCTTAGTCGCTCATGGATGCTTTCGAGGCTCTTGTAGAAGTCCCCACCAGTTTGGTTGATCTTATTGATAAAGCAGATGCGAGGCACGCCGTACTTGTCAGCCTGTCGCCAAACGGTTTCACTCTGTGGCTCCACGCCCATCTTGCCGTCGAAAACGGTTACTGCACCGTCGAGAACTCGCAACGAGCGCTCGACCTCAACTGTAAAGTCGATGTGGCCCGGAGTATCGATAATGTTGATCCGGTGCTCATTCCAGAAACAAGTAGTAGCCGCAGAGGTAATAGTGATACCTCGCTCGCGCTCTTGCTCCATCCAGTCCATTGTTGCCTCACCTTCATGGACTTCACCAATCTTGTGGACGCGTCCGGTTCGATAGAGGATGCCCTCGGTTACAGTAGTTTTACCAGCATCAATGTGGGCGATGATGCCAATATTTCGAGTTCTTTCTAAGCTATAATCTCGTGCCATTTCTTTCCTACTCTTAGTTTAGTATCGCGCAAAGTGAGCGAATGCCTTGTTGGCTTCGGCCATCTTGTGAGTATCCTCTTTCTTCTTGATAGCATCACCCTGATTGTTGTAGGCGTCCATCAATTCTTGAGCAAGGAGTTTATCGAATGATTTACCTGATTTGCTTCTAGCAGCCGTCAAAATCCAGGTCATCGCAAGGTGAAGCTTGCGGTCGCCGCGAACTTCCATCGGAACCTGGTAGGTTGCTCCACCTATACGCTTAGCTCGAACTTGAACTTGCGGGGATACGTTTTTAATTGCCTGCTCAAAAACTTCAACTGGTTCAGTCTTGAGCTTTGTTTGAATCTCTTCCATAGCGCCATACATCAACCCCTCGGCGAGTCGTTTTTTACCACTTCGCATAATCTTGTTAATCATACGAGCAACCATAACGTTGTTGTACTTGATATCAGGAGTGATATCGCGCTTAAATGATTTAGTCTTTTTTCTTGGCATGAGCTTCTTCTCCTTCTCGATACTGCCCTAACCCCGGACCAAAAGCCGGAGGGCTGTCATGCTTTAATTATTCGCTTTTAGCTTTCTTAGTGCCGTACTTACTTCGGCCTTGCTTACGGTTCCCAACACCGGCGGTATCAAGAGCACCGCGTACGATATGGTATCGAACACCAGGAAGGTCCTTTACACGACCTCCACGGATCAATACAACGCTGTGCTCTTGAAGGTTATGGCCTTCACCACCGATGTAGGCGGTAACTTCCATGCCGTTGGTCAACCGGACACGAGCAATCTTCCTTAAAGCCGAGTTTGGCTTCTTAGGAGTAGTAGTCGAGACTTTGGTGCAAACACCACGCTTAAGAGGAGAAGACTGTGAATAAGTCTTGCTCTTGAGCGCATTGAGGTTTTTACCAAGGGCCGGTGTGTTTGACTTTCTTGGCTTATCCTTGCGTGGTTTGCGAATTAATTGGTTGATTGTCGGCATGTATGTTTCCTTAGACCTAACTAGTTAATCAGATTTATTCTTTCTCGTCAATCTGTTGATCTGGGTCGCTGCTAGATAATCCAGCTTGCGCATCGGTCTCTGCACCGACGGCTACCGGCTCTTTAACCTCTTCCACCTCATCATCGTCTTTAAATCCGGTTCCAACTGGGATCAATCGACCGATGATCACGTTCTCCTTCAAGCCGCGGAGCTTATCGAGCTTACCTCGGATTGCTGCTGCAATCAGTACACGACTGGTGTCCTGAAAGCTTGCAGCGCTAAGGAACGAATCTGACGAGATTGAAATCTTAGTGATTGGGAGTAAGAGCTGCTCGTATGTTGCAGGCTTTTTGCCAGCAGCTGATAGCTCTTCATTTTCTTCAACGACGCTTACCTTACTGACGATGTCGCCGGTTACAAACAAGCTGTCGCCTGGGTCCTCAATCTGTACACGTGAGAACATCTGTCGAATGATGATCTCGATGTGCTTATCAGCAATAGCCTGACCCTGTGAAGCGTAGATAGACTGAACTTCGGAAACGATATATCGCTGAACTGCCTCTTCCCCAAGAAGAGTAAGCATGTCTTGAAGGTTGATTGAACCTTCGGTTAAACGCTGACCTCGTACAACAAGGTCGCCATTCTTGACCTCAACTGCCTGATAAGCAGGAACCGTGTGATCTCGATGTGCTCCACCTGCATGGGTGAGCAAAATCTTGGTCTTGGTTACTTCAACAGTACCTTCAGCCTTAGCTTTGAGAGCCTTCTTGCCTTTACCGTCGGCTGCCATGATATCTCCTGGCAGAACCTTATCGCCGGTCTTAACTTCTGGGATCCTCTCACCAAGCTCGTATTCAGTAATCTTCAAGTTGGCAGGGGTTACACGAATAATCGTCTTACCGCCACTTTCTTTGACGCTTACAACGCCATCAGCTTCGGCTAGGATTGCCTGTCCCTTAGGCGAACGGGCTTCAAAGATTTCTTCAACTCGAGGTAGACCTTGAGTAATGTCGGCTCCTGTCGCGGCCACACCCTTGTGGAAGGTACGCATGGTTAGCTGAGTTCCTGGCTCACCGATTGACTGAGCGGCGATAACGCCTACTGGTTCACCCATCTTAACGATCTGGCCACGGGCTAGGTCAACACCGTAACACTTCTGGCAGATACCCCATTGGGTCTTACATTTAAGCACCGATCGAACTGAGACCTCCTCAACCGAGCTCTCAACGATCTCATTGGCGATCTCATCAGTAATTAAATTACGAGCCTTAACGATTGTCTTACCATCAACCTTGATGTCTTTAGCAGCAAAGCGTCCGGCGAGTCGAGCGGCAAAGCCCTCACCCATGGCTGCAGATTCAACTCGGTTGATAAGGTTACCTTCTTTGTCGCCACAGTCGAGTTCGGTAACGATAACGTCTTGCGAAACGTCTACCAAGCGACGGGTTAGGTAGCCTGACTCAGCGGTTCTAAGAGCAGTGTCGGTTAGACCCTTTCTTGCACCGTGGGTTGAGCTGAAGTACTCGAGAGTTGAAAAACCTTCTTTGTAGTTTGAGCGGACTGGCAACTCAATGATTCGGCCGGTTGGGTTGTTTACAAGTCCCAACATACCGGAGATCTGGTTAACCTGGCTCAGGTCACCGCGAGCGCCTGACTCTACGAACAATCCAATGGTTGCCTCATCAAGAGTTGATTCTAGCTCAGATCGAATTTCATCGTTGGTCTTCTGCCACGCTTCAATAGTTCTTCGGTAGCGCTCATCCTCTGTAATCAAGCCCATCTCATACTGCTGGCTGATCTCAACGACCTGGTTTTCACCTTGGTCAATGAGCTCCTGCTTGTTACCTGGAACGATGAAGTCATCGATACCGATTGAGATACCACTGTTTGTAGCGTGCTTGAACCCAAGGTCTTTGATGTCATCAACAACCTTAGCAGTTGCCTCAGGGCCAGACTTAACGAAGATTTCTGCTACAAGAGCTTGCAGCTTCTTCTTGGTCATAGTTTCGTTTCGGAACTCAATCTCATCTGGCATCAAATTGTTGAACAGGATTCGACCGACGGTTGTTTCTAGTCGTTCACCTTCAATAGGAACAGTAATCTTAGACTGAAGGTTAATTACTCCCGTATCTAGGGCGTAAATTGCCTCATTCTTGTCAGTGAAGTTCTTAACTGGCTTCTCGTCTTTAAACTTATCGTAAGTTAGGTAGTAGCAACCAAGAACCATATCCTGGCTTGGATTAACTACCGCGGCGCCATCAGCTGGCTTCAATAGGTTGTGGGATGCAAGCATGATCTCACGAGCCTCTTTTTGGGCAGCATCGCTTAATGGAACGTGGACAGCCATCTGGTCACCATCGAAGTCTGCGTTGAAGGCAGAACATACGAGCGGATGTAGCTGAATTGCCTTACCTTCGATCAAAACCGGCTTAAACGCCTGGATTCCGAGTCGGTGAAGGGTTGGCGCACGGTTAAGAAGAACATGCTTTTCCTTAATGATCTCTTCGAGTGCGTCCCAAACTTCTGTTCGAGCTCGCTCAATCATTCGGCCAGCGCTCTTAACGTTATGAGCGTGACCCTCTTCGATAAGCTTGGACATAACGAATGGCTTGAACAGCTCAAGAGCCATCATCTTAGGAAGACCACATTCGTAGATCTTTAGAGTTGGACCGGCAACAATAACTGATCGTCCAGAGTAGTCAACGCGCTTTCCAAGGAGGTTCTGGCGGAAACGGCCCTGCTTACCCTTGAGCATGTCGCTGAGGCTCTTAAGCTTGCGGCGAGTTCCCGTGCTGGAGACTGCGCGCTCACGTCGGGCATTGTTATCGATTAAGGCGTCGACTGCCTCCTGGAGCATTCGCTTTTCGTTTCGGCGAATAACTTCTGGCGCATCGAGCTCAATAAGTCGCTTCAAGCGGTTATTTCGGTTGATAACGCGCCGATAAAGGTCATTGAGGTCAGAGGCGGCGAATCGACCACCCGCGAGCTGAACCATTGGTCGTAGATCTGGTGGAATTACAGGGAGCTCGGTCATAACCATCCACTCGGGACGAATTCCGGCATTTCTTAGACCTTCAAGCATCTTAAGTCTCTTTAGGGTCTTCTTTTTCTTCTGCCCAACCGACTCTTCGGCTTCCTTTGTAAGCTCTTCAACAAGCTTATCTACATCAATCTCGGTAAGGAGGTTACGAATGGCTTCTGCGCCAATATCAGCCTTAAATACATCACCGTACTTAAGGTTCAGGTCACGATACTTGGACTCCGTTAAAAGAGTAAGTCGGGCAAGACCTTCTAGTTCGCTCTTTGCGCTCTCGTAACTAGCCTCAAGGTCGTTGAGTTCACGTGTCTGAGCTGCTGCAACTTCTTTAACGTCGGCGTCTTTCTCGCCAGCCTTCTTTTCGTGATCTTTAACAATGTCGTTCATTCGGCCCTTATAGTCTGCTTCCAAATCAGCTATTGCCGCTTTTCGGCGGTCGTCATCAACTTCTGTAACAACGTAGTTGGCAAAGTATGCAACTCGCTCAAGATCGCGAATGCTCATATTGAGGACCAATCCAATTGAACTTGGAGTACCTCGCAAGAACCAGATGTGAGTTACAGGTACGGCAAGGCTGATGTGGCCCATTCGCTCTCGTCGAACAATACTTCGCGTAACGCGTACACCACACTTATCACAAACAACATCCTTGTATCTGATTCGCTTGTACTTACCGCAATAGCACTCCCAGTCCTTAGTTGGTCCAAAGATTCTTTCGCAGAACAAACCGTCTTTTTCTGGCTTCTGAGTTCGATAGTTGATGGTTTCTGGCTTAGTAATCTCGCCGTGTGACCAATCAAGAATTTGCTTTGGGCTCGCCAGACTTAGGCGAACTGCGTTAAATTCTGTTCCTGTATGTTCCAAAGTCTTCTCCATTTTACGCCTCCTGCTCCGCGGCTACTGTTTCTTCAGCAGCCTCTGCTTCTGCCTGGAGCTGGTCCTCTTGACCGCCGGCCAGATCAACTAGCGGCATATCAGCTACGGCGTCTTCGCCTTGAATTAATTTGTCATCACCAAGCTCATTTGCCTCTTCGTGAGTCTCATGAGCAAGTACGCTTTCGGCATCAACTTCCTGTTCTTCAGCTCCTTCTGTAAGGAGATCAACCCCTAAACCTAAACTCTGTAGTTCCTTGACCAAAACATTGAAGCTCTCAGGGATACGTGGTCCTCGGATTTCCTCAGCCTTAATGATCGCCTCATAGGCTTTTGATCGTCCAACAACATCGTCCGACTTAATTGTCAGTATTTCCTGAAGTGTATTCGCGGCACCGTATGCTTCGAGCGCCCAAACTTCCATTTCTCCGAATCGCTGTCCACCACGCTGGGCTTTACCACCGAGTGGCTGTTGAGTGACCATGGCGTATGGACCAGTTGATCGAGCATGAAGCTTATCGTCAACCATGTGGTCGAGCTTCAACATGTACTTGTAACCAACGGTTGTTCGTTCCTGGAATGCCTCACCGGTCTTACCGTCAAACAACTGCATCTTTCCGTCTTCGGCATAGCCAGCTTTCTTGAGCTCATCTTTAACCTGATTAATTGAAACACCGTTGAACACTGGTGTAGCAACCTTGTAACCAAGGGCTTGAGCGGCCAGACCCATATGGGTCTCAAATACCTGACCGATGTTCATACGAGCGCTAACTCCAAGTGGGTTGAGGATGATATCAACTGGTGTACCGTCTTCCATGTAAGGCATATCCTCAACTGGAACGATTCGAGCTACAACACCCTTGTTACCGTGTCGTCCGGCCATCTTGTCACCGGCGCTAATCTTGCGCATTTGAGCAACCGATACGTGGTACTGCTCAATAACTCCTGCAGAAAGCTCATCGCCATTCTCTCGGCTAAAGATCTTTACGCCAACAACTTTTCCGCGCTCACCGTTTGGCATTCGCAGACTGGTGTCTTTTACATCACGAGCCTTCTCTCCAAAGATTGCTCGAAGAAGCCGCTCCTCACTGGAAAGCTCCTGCTCGCCCTTTGGAGTGATCTTTCCAACAAGAATGTCTCCCGCAGATACCTCTGCGCCGATTCGAACAATTCCTGCCTCATCAAGATCCTTTAGGCTATCCTCACTTACGTTAGGAATATCGCGAGTTACAATTTCTGGTCCTAGCTTGGTATCTCGAACATCAAATGTGTGGGTTTCGATATGAATTGAGCTGTAGCGATCATCATGTACCAGTCGTTGACTGATGATGATGGCATCCTCAAAGTTGTAACCTCCCCAGCTCATGAAAGCTACGAGAACATTCTGACCCAATGCCAATTCTCCGTCCTCGGTCGACATACCATCAGCAAGAAGATCACCCTTCTTTACCTTGTCGCCGCTTGAAACCACAACCTTTTGGTTGACGCTGGTTCCTTCGTTACTTCGTGCAAACTTTGTTAACTCGTAGCGCTTTTCGCCAAGCTTTGCATATTTAACAACGATTTCGGAAGCAGTTGCGCTAACAACCTCACCGTTATCCTCAGCCGCAATAATTTGCGCTGAGTCTCGAGCAACAACCTGCTCCATACCGGTTCCAACAACTGGAGCCTGCGGCTTGACCAGGGCAACTGCTTGTTTCTGCATGTTTGCACCCATCAATGCGCGCTTTGGATCGTCGTGCTCAATGAATGGGATCAACGCAGTTGATACGGATACGATTTGTCGAGTTGAAACGTCCATGTACTGGACTTGGTTTGCGTCTGATTCGACAGTTTCACCAGCTTTTCGAACAGGAACACGAGAATTTGTAAAGTAGCCGTTGTCATCAATCTTGGTTGCTGCTTCGGTAATTACAGCTTCTGCTTCATCGGCTGCATCCATATATACAACTTCGCTTGTAACTCGGGCTTTAACAGGGATTGTCTCAACATCAAGCTTGCTGAGCTTCTTGGCATCAGCTTCGCTTATCTTGTCGCCAGGCTTAACGATAGCGGCGCCCTTGGCGTCTTTGATGGTTGAGCGCGCAATATGACCCGCTGCATCAGCAGGCTTTACCATGTTCACAACTTTTCGATAAGGAGTCTCTAGGAAACCATACTCGTTTACTCGAGTATAGCTAGCCATGTTAGAAACCAGTCCTACGTTTGGACCTTCTGGGGTCTCAATTGGGCAAAGTCGGCCGTAGTGGCTTCTGTGAACGTCGCGAACTTCAAAACCGGCTCGCTCTCGGCTTAAACCACCCGAACCCATAGCAGTCACACGTCGCTTATGAGCAATTTCTGCAAGCGGGTTGACTTGGTTCATGAACTGGCTGAGCTGCGAGCTAGCGAAGAATTCCTTAACGCTAGCAACAATAGGACGAACATTAATCAACTGACCAGGAGTAACAGTTTCTCGATCGTAGACCGACATTCTGTCTTTAACGTTGCGCTCCATTCGAAGCAGTCCAACACGGAATTTACCCTGAATAAGCTCGCCCACGCTGCGAAGGCGTCGGTTTGCGAGGTTATCGATATCATCTGGACGTGCATTTGGGTCGTTATTGAGGCGAACAATCTCTTTGATAATCTCAACGAGATCCTCGCGTCGGAAGATTCGATTCTCAACAGTGTTTGCGACATCAAGCTTAAGTCGCTTGTTGATCTTAAATCGACCAACTTTGCTGAAATCGTAGCGCTTAGGGTCAAAGAACATTCCCTCAATAAGGGTCTTTGAATTCTCAACTGTAGCGAGGTCGCCTGGGCGGATGCGTCGGTAAACCTCCATCAGAGCTTCACTCATATTGCTGGTGGCATCTTTATCAAGTGTTTCCTTGATGAATTTGATGTCGCCAGTATCTACATCCTTGAATAGATTTTCGATCTCTTTATTCTCGGTATAGCCGAAAGCACGAAGCAAAGTTGTCACAGGGATCTTTCGCTTACGATCAATCTTTACGCTAATTACGCCATTAGCAGCGGTATCAAACTCAAGCCATGCGCCTCGATCAGGAATAACCTTGGCACCGTAGAGCAAATCACCACCGGCATTTTCGGCGGTAAAGAATACTCCTGGAGATCGAACAAGCTGACTGACAACAACACGCTCAACACCATTAATAATGAAGGTGCCTCGCTGAGTCATCCATGGGTAATCTCCCAAGAAGATTTCCTGGCTTTTTACTTCGCCAGTTTCTTTGTTAACCAACTCAACCGTTGCTTTCAACGGAATCTCGTAGGTCGCATTTTTGATCTTAGCGGTTTTCTCGTCGAGCTTTGGCTCTTCAAAATGGAACTCTTTAAAATAGAGCGCCAAAGACTTACCGGTAAAGTCCTCGATTGGGCTTACGGCGGCGAAAAGCTCGGTTAGACCTTCGGTGGTAAACCACTCGAATGACTTAATTTGGTTTTCGATGAGGTTTGGAAGCTGAAGAACTTCCTCGTTTTTGTTAAAGAATCGACGCTGGGTCGTATGAGCCAAAACCGTCTCCTTCTTGATTATTAAGTTTATATAGCGCTTTTCCCCAGTGCTGTCTGGAGTAATAATCAAGAGGTTTATCTAAATCCTTAAGGTGTGGATTGATGAGTTTTGCCTTCTAGAACTTTCGCACTTGCACCAGCTATCCAAGTACGGGAGCCCTACACGCAAAAACAAAGTAGGCCCACTCCTACTTTTGATTTAAGCTTCCTCTTAGAGCCTATTTTGCAGGATAATGACAGATGTGTCAACAGGTTTTATATGTTAGACGTTGTTACGGGAAATTACGCCGTCAATTATGCCGTAATCTTTGGCCTCTTTTGCGGTCATATAGTAGTCTCTGTCGGTGTCCTTAATAATCTGATCATAGGGTTTTCCTGTCGCATCGGCGAGCTCTTCGCTTAATCTTTTGCGCATATCCATTACTTCTCTAGCAGTAACTTCAATATCAGATGGCATACCCTGAAAGCCCGCGGAGCCCTGATGTATCATTATTTTTGTATTGGGCAGTGCAAATCTTTTACCGTTAGCGCCTGCTGCAAGCATTACAGCGCCCATGCTGGCGGCCATCCCAATCGCGATCGTCGATACGTCAGGCTTAATGTAATTCATAGTATCAATCATTGCCATTCCAGCATAAACCGACCCGCCGGGAGAGTTGATGTACATCTTAATATCTTTTTTGGGGTCTTCGTTCTCTAAATGGAGAAGCTGAGCGATAACGAGATTCGCAACAGTATCGTCAATTCCCGTCCCGACAAATATAATTCGGTCCTTAAGTAAACGAGAATAAATATCGTAGGCCCGCTCGCCCATATGGGTTTTTTCGAGAACGGTTGGAACAAGTATTTGATTACGCTGGTTAGTCATAGTCACCCCTTTGTAAGTCACGTTTTGAACAAAATCAGTATTTGTATTTTATCGAATTAGCAGTCTACATGCAAGAGTGCTAATTTACTTCTTTAGAGTAGCGTATTCTATCAGTTTATTGATGGTTTTTGTCGAAAGAAGATGGTTATACAGATCTTCTCGAATATGTGGGCTTGAAAGCTCTTCTTGCATCGCTGGATCAGTGTATTGCTGCCTCAATGCCTCTAATTCAGAGTCAAGCTCGTCGGCGGTGACGGTCAGCTTTTCCTCCTTAGCTACCTCACTAAGTACCAACGCGAGTTTCACACGCTTCTCGGCTTCGGGTCGAAGCTCTTTTTCCAAATCTTCCTGGCTTTTCTTTTGAATCTCAAGATATTGATCCATGTTTAGGCCACTTTGAGCAAGGCGCTGCGAAAGATCTGCTTTTAAGCGCTCAATCTGCTGAGCTACCAATCGTTCGGGAACGGTTGTCTTCATCTTCGAAACGATCTCATCAAGTAGCTCGGTCTCGAGCTCGCGTTTGGTGTTCTCTTCGGCTTCAACGGTCAACTGATCCTTAATGTCAGCTCGGAGGTCCTTGTATGTCTTAAATGGCCCAACCTCTGAAGCAAACTTGTCGTCTGTCTCTGGAAGCTCAAGAGAAGTGACCTCGTGAATTTTAACTGTAAAATCGACTGGCTTACCAGCAAGCGATTTTTCGTGATAATCATTTGGGAAAGTAACTGTGAAAGTTTTTTCATCACCAACATTCAGACCAACCATTTGCTCTTCGAAACCGGGGATAAACTGTCCCGAACCAAGCTTAAGTGTGAAGTTTTTGCTTGAAGCACCCTCAACTGACTCGCCATCCTGGCGACCATCAAAGTCGAACTTTACCTCGTCCTCCATTTGGGCAGGTCGGAGTGCCGGAACTCGCTTTGCGACTCGGCGGCGTAGATCTTCGACCATCCGATTGATCTGCTCGTCGGTAACCCTAACTTCCTTTTTAGTCTTTTTGATCTTTTTGTAATCTGGGAGTTTAACTGGGGGGACAATCTCTGTGACTGCCTCGAATTCGAGAGTTGAGTATGGTACCCATTTTTTGATATCAATTTTTGGCTGACCAATTACCTGAAGTTGCTCTTGAGTAACCGCATCCGAGTAAGCGTGACTGATGGTGTGTTCAATCGTTTCTGTCTGGATTGTTGTGTCACCTATTTCTCGCACAACAATGTTGTCGGGGGCTTTACCTGGGCGAAACCCAGCAACCTTTACTCGCGGACGATAATGAGCAATAGCGTGCTCATATGAGTGCTTGATCTCAGCCTCGCTGGCAGTGATAAGCAGAGTTACTTCTGTGTCAGTTTTTTTAGTGATTTCAGCTTTCATAACTGGAGTAGTGTAGCACGAAAAAATAGATACGCCCACCCGGTTTTACCCGGATGGGCGTAAAAGCCGCTATGCGGCAGCATGTTCCTTGTCGGCACGGACGAAGCGGACCTTGCCATCCAGAGGGACAAACCAGCCTCCGCGACCCCAAAGGGGCCGGAACCAGAAGGGCCCATGGCAGTTAGTGGACCTATACAAAGCCCGATAGAAGACGCCGACCCTGTTTGGGTTGATTTTTGGGAGTTCGCCCTGGCAGTACGCCAAGCCGAGAACCTCGTAGCGCCCTGCCTTTGGTCCTGAATGCGTTACAAAGCCTGGGCGAATTTCTGCCTTCTGCCTTTCCGACAGCTCTAGCCTTCTATCCAGATCACCCGAGACTGAAGCGACCTTCCAGACCTTCGATTCCCAAGTTGGGTCCTCGGAATGCTGGACTCTAGCCTTAACCAAATCACTTCCTTGTGGCGGCTCATCTCGGCTGATGACGAAAACTGTCCTTCTCACAACATGAATATCGCTCAAAAGAACTTCCCCCTCACGGCTTGAGCGTGGTTACGGAACTCAAGCATTATGACAAAGCGTATGTCGAATTAGAAGTGGAAAACTCAAAAATAATTGCTTGGTGGGCGAGAGAGGACTTGAACCTCCACGGGGTTTCCCCCACTAGCTCCTAAGGCTAGCGTGTCTACCATTTCACCACTCGCCCGAGTGATAACCACGTTATTGTAACTTATGTTTGCTTTCTGTAAAACGCCAACTTTTGATCGCCGTAGTCTCTGGTATCAACAAGATCCAGTGAATCCATACTTGCAGGATTTTGCTGACGAGAGTATTCAATTACCATCAATCCATCTGGATTTAAAAGATCAGCAGCCCCTTGAGCTAGCTCTCCATCAAATATTGCGTATGGGGGCATAAAGAAAATAAGATCAAAAGTTTCTTTAGGGCTACGCGCCAACCACGATTCAACTGTGTTGGGCACGAGCTGGTACTGAAAATCGACTCCTAAACCGTCGATCGTCTTTTTGATGTTGATATTAGCCCTCTTACCAGATTCGATGGCAATAACCCTTTTTGCTCCTCTGCTTATTGCTTCAAAACCAAGAGCGCCACTGCCGGCATATGCATCAAGTACATTAAAGTCATTTATTGGCCCAAGAATATCAAAAAGCGCTCCTCTGACTTTTTCTGTCATCGGGCGGGTCGATCTTACGCCAGGAGCGAATATTTTTCTACCACGAAAATTTCCAGAAATTATTCTCATTAGGCTACTACTTCCTTTGCCACAACATCTTTGACCAGCTCTTCCCCGCTCTCCAAATATGCAAGCAACCAAATTATCCCAACGTCTTGAACAATCTTCGGAGCAAGCTTTCCCTTGGTCTTTCGTGCAATTTCTGGAGTCCACCCGTAGCGATAAAACTTTTCGTAAAGATTCATTTCGGCAATCTCAAGTGCTTCTTTTTTGAAAAATCCAATTGGGCCGTCCTGCCTTGCATCAGCCATCTTTGAGCAATCGAGCTTAACGCGGATCTTCTGCCCCAAGATCACTGTCGCAACACCCATCTCAAAGTTGAAGTGAGTTGTAAGAAGACCCTTCCCGCCTACAACCTTCCAAGCTTTGCGAACAATATCAATATGCGTCAGCCCCTTTCGCTCAACGACATAACGACCTCTCTCGTTCTTCTTAAACCCATGTTCTTGAAGATGCTTATCGAGTGGGAAGTGATGAGCCGGCGTTAATCCATCCACCACAAAGTGCGACAGCCAGGCTGCCTCAAAAGCAGAACCAATCATGTCCCGATCTTTGAGTTTTTTCACCAATAGATTGTAGTGTGTATTTATAAGATCCGGGATAGGACCATCATCGTCGTATGGGTCATAAAGATGGCTTGGCTCGTTTTCACCAGGAGACTTCGTCTTGAGCCCATCTGGGCCATTAATTCCCTCAAAATGGTTTATTTGAGTAATGCTAGGAAAGCTTCCATTTGCCAAGAATGACTCAATCATCTTATAGGAAACTTTATTGAAACGCTGATGTACACCAACGGCCGAAACCGATCGTTTAGATGTAATAAAACCTGAATACATTTTGCTCCACCTAGTCGAGCGAAGTGACCGTTTTTAATCTGTTGATGCGCTCGACAACTTGAGGATATTGTAGCATGTTCTGTCCATCACTCACAAAGGTAGAAGCAGCCTCACGAACCTGCGAAACAAGCCTAGAATCGCCAAGATCTGCCATCTCGAGCTCCAGCAAACCATGCTGCCTTTTACCGTAGATTTGCCCCGGCCCTCGCAGCTCTAGATCAATCTGTGCCAGTCTAAACCCGTCTTGGGTCCTCTCTAAAGCCTGTAATCGCTCCATTACTCCCGGTGCATTTGAATCGCTGGTGATCATGCAATACGAATGATGCTCACCTCGGCCAACCCTTCCTCTAAGCTGGTGGAGAGCTGCAAGTCCAAAACGCTCAGCACCTTCAATCAGAATTACGCTGGCGTTAGGTATATCGATGCCCACCTCAATCACCGATGTGGCAACTAAAATATCAATCTCGCCCCGGACAAACTGTTGCATCGTATCATCGCGCTCTGCCGGCTTGAGCTTCCCATGAACTACGCTGATTTTGCGATGACGAAACGGTCCTTTACGCAACCGCTCCACCTCAGCAGTTACGCTCTTCGCACCCAAGGTATCTGAGTCTTCAATCAGTGGGCAGACTACAAATACCTGCCGTCCATCCGTTATCTGCTTGTCGATAAAGCCGTAGGCCACATCCCTATCTGTTGGCTTAACGACCTTTGTGGCAATTGGCTGACGATTCGGCGGTAACTCATCAATGATAGATAGATCCAAGTCGCCATAGACGGTTAAGGCTAGTGATCGCGGTATTGGAGTCGCAGTCATACTTAATAGATGAGGCAGGCGGCTGGCTTTCTGCTTGAGCTTTTGGCGCTGCTCAACTCCAAAACGGTGCTGCTCATCGATAACCACCAGCCCCAAATTATTGAATTCAACAGCTTCCGTTAACAATGCATGAGTACCGAGAACAACCTGGGCTGAACCGTCCCTAATCTTTTTTAGCGCTTCATTTTTTTCGGCTGCGGGCTGGCGACCTAGCAATAAAGCAGATTGAATACCAATATTCCCGAGAATATTTTGAATACTCTTAGAATGCTGACGTGCCAGTATATCCGTCGGAACCATTATCGCTGCTTGATAACCACTTCGAACTGCCATGACCGCTGCCAAAAGAGCCACAACCGTCTTTCCGCTTCCAACATCACCTTCAAGTAATCTATTCATCGGCCTTTCTGAGCTCATGTCCTGCAAGATCTGCCATGCCGCCTGGCGTTGGGCATTTGTTAAATCAAAGTGCAGAGATTTTACAAAGTCTTGAGCCACATCAACTTTGAAATCAATCTTTGGAGCCTCTTCACTCTTGATCTCTTTTTTAATGACTAGGCTCGCCGAGATAATAAAGAACAACTCTTCAAAAGCCATTCGATGCCGCGCTCTCTTTAAAGCTGCCTCGCTGCTAGGTGCGTGGAGCTCTATAACCGCCTTGGTGCGATCCATAAGCTTGTATTTTGTTTTAACTTCTTCCGGTAGATTTTCTTCAAGCTTAATAAGCCCCAGCAGGGGCATTATGAAATTTCTAAGCTGTTTTGAGGTCAAACCTTCTGTCTCGGGGTATATAGGAACAATTCGCCCAGTATGCTTCGAAACACCGGAATCGGATTCGATTGCCGGTGCCTGAAGTGCAAGGTCATTGTTTTTAAACTCAAGCTTGCCCGAAATCATTACGCTTGATCCAACGGGATGTTGTTTTACAAGAAATGGCTGATTGAACCAAACCGCCTTAACTGTACCCGTTCCATCAGAGATTACAGCTTCCGTTATTGAGAGCCGACGGGTACGGGCCCTCCGCGAGGCTATATTCACAATCTCCCCACGAAACGTTACCATCCCCGGTTTCATCATCCGTATCGGAATGATATTTGAGAAATCGTCATAGCGGCGTGGAAAATGATGTAATAAATCGCCGACAGTCCTAATCCCGAGCTTCTCAAGCTTTACAGACGCCGCCTTACCAACGCCTTTCAGCGTCTCGACTCTTACGTCTAAATTCATTTACTTAACCTTGAGTTTCAGGAAGCGGCGCTTGCCGACCTGCAGGATAGCTCCGCTTCGAACCTTAATTTCCCCAAACTCAACCTTTTCTCCTCCGAGACGAACTCCTCCTTGCTCAATTAGTCTTCTGGCCTCTGAGCGACTTTCTGCTAACTTGACGCCAACTAGAAGATCAATTGGGTCCCACTCCTTTTTGGTAAGCTCAACCTCCTCGATGTCTGAAGGCAGCTTTCCTTCCCTGAACTGACGATTAAATGCTTCCTCAGCTTCAACAGCCGCTTTTTCGCCATGATAGATAGATACGATCTCTCTTGCCAAAGAAGCCTTTGTGTCTCTGGGGTTGTCGCCTTCCGCAAGGCTCTTCTCAACAGCTTCAATCGCTTCCAAAGGAACATCGGTACAAATCTTGTAATATGCCGAAATCAGGTCGTCATGAATCCGCATCAGCTGGCCAAACATATCATTAGCGGTGTCGGTTATATATATCGCATTACCCCAACTGGTTGACATCTTTCTACCATCGGGGCCAGTAAGCAAATCAAATGTAATCACATGTTGAGGGGCCTGACCGAAGTATTTCTGCATGACTCGTCCAGCCATTAGATTGAATAGCTGATCGGTACCACCTATTTCAACATCCGCCTTGACTGCAACAGAGTCATAACCCTGTAGTATCGGGTACAAAAACTCGTGTAGCCCAATTGGCTTACCTTCTTTAAAGCGGAGGGCATAGTTCTCCCGCTCTATCATCTGGGCGACTGTAAATTGTTGAGCCAACTCGATCAGCTTGCTCAGGTCTAGCTTACTCAACCACTCCGAGTTGTAGTGAAATTCGACCTTATCGATATCGAGAATCTTGCCGATCTGCTTTTTGTAGTCGGCCATATTCTTTTTTATCTGCTCATCAGATAACGGCTGTCTCTCACTGGTTTTATCGGACGCATCACCAATCTTGGCGGTGAAGTCGCCAACAATCAGCACAATTTGATGACCCATGTCTTGAAGATTCTTGAGCCGATGAATAGTTGATGCGCGTCCTAGGTGAAGCTCGGGGCCGGTTGGATCAATACCAAACTTAATACGGAGTTTCTCGCTAGTAAGTTTTTCGGCGAGCTCTTCCTTTACAATAATGTCTTTTGCTCGGTCGAGAATAAGCTCTTTCATGGCTTTCATCATAACATAAGAAATGATTGAGCTCCTCAGCGTGCGCCGAGGAGCTCGAAGTTTAGTGAATCATCGCCGGAGCAATGGGTGGCCGATCTAGGAGGAACCAGGGTTCCTCTGTCTTCTCGAAGTTGATACGACCTTCTGATTCGTAGAGAGCCTTCTGCCAAGATTCAACAGGAAGCCACTTAATACGACAATGCTCAGACTTTGCGACCTGCTTGCTGTTGTACTCAGCGTAGCAGACTGGTACTTCCGCTCTCGAGTCTGCGTCTATCCTTGTCATCAGAATGACACAGCTGCCTCGGGAGCATTCGCGACCCCTAGCCACGGAATACACACGAAGTGTAAATCCATGTCTAGTCCAATGGCCGCAAAGCCTAAGACCGACTACCGAGAGACGATAATGCGTGACCGGGATGGTTGCCAACTTAACTCTCCCTTGTTGAAGGTGCAAAACTTAGGGCAATTCTAAAGCATCATCTATAAATATCAAACATAAGTTCAATGATTTGGAACAAATTAGCCAAAGCATTATAATATCTTAGAAAGGATTTGTATTAAATTCTATGGTTAAACGTCGCGTCATTCGCGGGGGAAATAGAGATATAAAAGCCAGGGCGGGACAGTTCTTCGGGTCTTTTACGTCTCCTAATCGATTTAAGAGATATTGGTTTAACCCAGCCGGTGCTCGTCGCTTCGGAAAAATTTCCGCAGCCGGGTTAGCTGGTCTATTTTTGGTGTTCCTATGGTTCGCCAAAGATCTTCCAAGCCCAGGTAAGATCAACTCTCGCATCGGATCTCAAAATACTGAGTTTTATGATCGTGAAAATAAAGTAAAAATCTACGAAGTTCACGGTGATAAAAACCGTAAGGTAATTGAATTCAACGAAATGTCCGACAACATCAAGATGGCTACAGTCGCTATTGAGGATAAAGACTTCTATAAGCATGGCGCTTTCTCGGTTATGGGTATTGGTCGCGCCTTTACGGGTGTGCTCACAAACGACCGCTCCAAAGGTGGTGGCTCTACAATTACTCAGCAATACGTAAAGAACGCTTTGTTAACAAATGAGTATTCTGTCACCCGAAAAATAAAGGAGCTCATTCTAGCTATCGAAATTGAGCAGCTCTATAAGAAAGATGACATCCTCAAGCTTTATCTAAATGAAATACCTTATGGCTCTATGGCTTATGGAGTCGAGAGCGCCTGTCAAACCTTCTTCAAGGGGAATCTTGAGGGCAAGCCGGAGGGCACAAAATGTGCTTCGACTCTTTCTCTAAAGCAAGCTACTCTTATGGCTTCGATGCCGCAACTTCCGACCTACTACTCGCCTTATGGTCAAAACGTTGAGGCTCTAGTAGAACGTCAGCATGTGGTGCTAGACAACATGGTTGACCAGAAGATGATTTCACAGCAAGAAGCCGATGCTGCCAAGATACAGGCCGCAACTACTGCGGGACTGGTTGCCGAAGCTGGATTAAGTGAAACCCCTCGAATCGAAACCGCAAAGAGCGACTATCCGCATTTTGCCCTCTACGCAAAGGAGTTCCTTGAATCGCAGGAACAGTTCGGTACCTCAAAGGTTGAAAATGGCGGCCTAAGGGTTGTAACCACTATCGACATCGACAAGCAGAAAAAGGCCGAAGAAGCTATTAAAAATGGCTACAGCAAGGTTAAAGCTTTGGGTGGCTCCAACGTAGCCTTAGTTTCGGCAGATCCTAAAACTGGGCAAGTTCTCGCAATGGTGGGCTCAAACGACTATAACGATCCTAAGCAGGGCGCGTTCAACGTTGCTCTAGCAAACCGTCAACCTGGTTCGAGCTTTAAGCCAATCGTTTATGCCACTGCATTAAAGAAAAATTGGGGCGCAGGAAGTACAATTTATGATGTTCAAACCGACTTCGGTAATTACCAGCCAAAAAACTACACGGGTAGATTTTACGGGGTTCAATCGGTTAGAAGTGCTCTTGCAGGCTCATTGAACATTCCAGCTGTCAAAATGCTACACATAGCTGGTGTCGATAACTCACTAAAGACTGCGAAAGATATGGGAATATCTACACTTAATAGAGGTGCCTCCAATTACGGATTGAGTCTGGTTCTCGGTTCTGGTGAAGTTAAGCTCAACGATATGGTCAACGCCTATGAGAGCTTTGCAAATGGTGGCGATCATTACGAAGCCACACCAATTCTTAAGGTTTACGATGCTCGAGATCGAGTTGTTATGGATAATACAAAGCCTAAGGGCAAGAGAGTCCTCGACCCACAAATCTCATACATTATTTCCAATATATTGAGCGACAACAGTGCAAGGTCTTACATTTTTGGAGCAAACAACCCTCTTGTTATTCCGGGTCGAACAGTCGCGGCAAAAACGGGTACCACTGAGAACTACAACGACGCTTGGACTATGGGATTCACCCCGGATCTTGTAACTGGAGTGTGGGCCGGCAACAACGATAACAAGCCTATGACTGCCTCCGCCTCAACCGTTTCTGCACCAATTTGGAACGCCTACATGAGGAGTGCTTTGCAAGGATATGACAAAGACGCGAAATTCGTTAAACCATCCGGAATTAAAGAAGTAACCTTAGATGCTCAAACCGGCAAACTCCCAACCGAATCAACTAAGCAACGCCGAACTGATATTTTCCCAAGTTGGTATAAGCCAGAAAATGTTACAGGTAGCAAAACCGCAAACGTTGATAAGGTCTCGGGCAAACTTGCAACCGAATGTACCCCACAGGCCGCAGTCCAATCTGTAACCTCATCAGAGATGCGTGCGGAGGTGCCACCTTCTGACCCGCAATTTAAGAGATGGGACCCTCCAATTCAGGCACTAGCCCGCTCGCTTGGATTTGCAGCCGGTGGTTCGGTCCCAACTGAAACTGATGATGTGCACCGATGTAGCGACGTAAAACCAACTGTAGAGTTATCTACAAAGGGGAACAACCCACTAGCAATCACCGCCAAAGTCACCTCCGGTACACATCTAGCCAATAATCTAACGGTTTACCTAAATGATCAGATAATTTCTACACAGGGTATTAACGGAAGTACCACCTATACCTTCGACTATACAATTCCAAATGCTGGTAGCTATACAATACGAGCAGTTGTAACCGACTCAGCACTATATAGCGGAAGTGACGAAAAAACGGTGACCGTCTCCGGGCCCGGGGGTCCTGGAGGAGGTGACTTTCCGGCTGATTAGCCCACGCGGTAACCAGATATTCCAACCCGGACAAAGTATTACGTACAATTGGACACCCGGCGGGAATGGTCGTTATACGGTTCGAGTAAGTGGCCCAGGCGGCAGCCCCAGTTATGGAAACATTACTTCCACATCTACAACTCGTCAGGGACCTTCAACTCCAGGCCGATACACCTGGTATGTTGAGTCTGCAGGCCAACAAACTGCAAGCGCTAGCTTCTGTGTAAGTACCTGCAGGTAGAAAAGCCTTACTCGTCGCCTTTAGTTAGCTCAAGCAAACTATTTTCTAATCTTTGCGTAGGACTGATTCGCTTTCGCAGTTTTCGATCATTTTGTTTGCGATCGTTCTGCTTTCGTTCTTGATGAGGTTTCTTTTCAACTTTTGTCTGATGAACGTGTTTCTTGGTTGGCGGTACTTTTGACTCGTTGGTCTGTTGTTTATTTTTTGATTCTTTACCAATCTTCTTTATGTCGACTGGTACTGCAAATAGCATCTTACCTGCAACTGTCTGAAACACCCGTGTAATCTCCGTGGGAACGTCCTGGCCAATCATCTTGTCCCCGCTATCAACCACGATCATGGTTCCATCCGCTAGGTAGCCGACTCCCTGACCTTTTTCCTTACCTGGCTGCACAATCTTCACCACCATCTTCTCGCCTGGAAGAATAACCGGGCGAACAGCATTTGCCAGCTCGTTGATGTTGAGTACTCGCACCCCCTCGATTGATGCAACACGATTTAGGTTGTAATCGGTTGTAAGCACGTTGGCGCCTAGCTGGCGGCCAAGTCGGACGAGTTTTGCGTCAACTTCTGCAATCTCAGGAAAATCGTCATCAATAATTTCTAGATCTACACCCGTAGCTCTCATATCATTGAGCACTTCTAGACCTCTTCGCCCGCGACCACGTCGCATGGCATCACTTGAGTCTGCAATATTTTGAAGCTCATGTAAAACAAATCTTGGTATTAGTAGTTTGCCTGGCGCAAAGCCTGCCTTTGAGATATCGCCGATGCGACCATCAATTATGACAGAGGTATCAACTAAAGCAGGAACCGCAGATAGAGGAGAAATTCCTTCGCTATCTTTGGGGTCCTTACCATTTCTATTAAATATCATTTATATAAATACGTCCTTTCAGCCAATAGGGAGGCTGCTAATAATTTTTGCCCTATTTATTTAAGAACCTAACGCTGCTTCGATCGCTTGCTTGATGTTCTTTGCACGTTGAATGTTTTGTGCTTGTGAGAGGTTGTTTGGCCCTACCACATATTTAAATCCAAGTTTTTTTGCTTCGGCGATACGGCCGGCAACATTAGAGACAGATCGAATTTCACCACTTAGGCCAACTTCTCCGAACGAAATAAGATTATGGGCGGTCGGCTGATTTTTAAAAGCCGAGGCTATCGCCAAAATAATTGCCAGATCTGCGGCCGGTTCGGTGATCTTCAAACCGCCTATAATATTAACATAAATGTCCTGATCTGACAAGTTGAGACCGGCTCTTTTCTGCAAGACTGCGACCAGTAAATTAAGCCTGTTTATATCAAACCCCGACGCAGTACGTTTTGGGTATCCAAAGCTCGATTTAGAGACTAGCGCCTGTACTTCAACCAGAATCGGCCTCGTCCCCTCAACTGTGGCAAGAACAACACTACCCGGAGCTTCCTGCCGCTCTGCAAGTAGGGCCTCACTTGGGTTAGAGATGGGACTCAGGCCATTATCTTTCATCTCGAATATGCCGACCTCGCTGGTTGAGCCGAAGCGATTCTTGATGCCACGTAAGGCTTTAAAGGCTCCGTAGCGATCACCCTCAAGGTACAAAACAACATCAACCAAATGTTCTAAAACCTTTGGCCCCGCAATATTTCCTTCTTTTGTGACGTGACCAATAATGATCATTGCCACATGCTTACGTTTTGCAACTGCCTGTAGCATTTGAGAAGACGCCGTAATCTGCCCAACCGAGCCGGGACTCCCGGTCAGGGCTTCAACCGCCATAGTTTGAATCGAGTCAATAATTACCAGCTTATAGTCGCCATTTTCAAGCGTTGCTGCCACAACATCCGTATTAGTCTCGGTTAGGAGATCAAGGTTGTCTGAGTTAATTTTAAGACGCTCTGCGCGAATCTTGATCTGATTAGCGGACTCCTCACCACTAACGTATAGAACTGGCACATGTTGAGCAATCTGTGAGGCTACTTGAAGAACCAGCGTTGACTTTCCTATGCCGGGGTCTCCTGAAAGAAGCGAAATTGAACCTGGGACAATCCCTCCCCCCAAAACCTGATTCACCTCGCCTATTCCAGAATCTATTCGAGGAAGTTTTTTAGTCTCTACTTCTGATATCTTCTGAGGTTTCGCAGCGACCGCCCCTGTAGAAGCTCGTCTTGGCGCGACGGTAGTTTCAACTAACGAATTCCACTGACCACACTGATCGCATTTACCTGACCACTTGCTCTGAGTGGCGCCACATTGCTGGCAAACAAATTGGATTGTCGCTTTAGCCATATGAAATATATTAGCATAAGAGGCGAACTAAAAGCGAACTTAATTAAGGACTAATTAACTTTTGGCGTGAGGCGATAAGGCTTTAAGCACCAGCTCGTTATCTTTTGCTGTTATGGATACAGTGTCACCTTCTTTGTACTCATGTTTCAAAACACCAATCGCAAGGGGGTCTTCAACCAAATCTTGAATTGCTCTTCTCATTGGCCTTGCACCTTGATCGACGTTATAGCCTTTTTCGATAAGCAAGTTTTTTGCTGATGAGCTAACTCGCAGATTCAATCCCTGCTCGGCAATTCTTCCAGCGAGCTCACTCAACTGCAGGTCAAGAATTTGTCGAATATCCAGTTTGGATAGCGGCTTGAAAACAATTACGTCGTCAATACGGTTAAGGAACTCTGGCCTAAAAGTGCGCTTAAGCGAATCCATAACCTGACCTTTTACACGCTCATGCTGCTGTTCAAGCTCCTTCTCTTCCTCTCGAGTATCTGCCTGAAATCCGAGCTGAGCCTCCTTATACATGGTTTCTGCTCCCACATTTGAGGTCATAATAATAATTGTATTGCGAAAATCAATCTTGCGCCCTTTTGCATCTGTGAGCTGCCCATCTTCAAGAATCTGCAAAAGCATATTGAAAACATCCGGATGAGCTTTCTCAATCTCATCAAAGAGGATTAGGCTATAAGGCTTTCTTCTAACAAGCTCTGTCAGCTGGCCCCCATCATCATAACCAACATAACCTGCGGGCGCGCCGACAAGCCTTGCCACATTGTGCTTCTCCATAAACTCACTCATATCGATTTTGATCATCGCATCGCGGCTGTGGAACATCTCTTCACTTAATACACGAGCCAGTTCTGTCTTACCTACACCCGTTGGCCCAAGAAAAATGAATGATCCAATAGGCCGGCGACTATCACTTATTCCGGTGCGGCTTCGACGAATGGCTTTTGAAATTGCGGCCACAGCTTCATTTTGAGCGATAATTCTCTTACCAAGTCGGTCTTCTAGCTGCATTAGATTGTGCATCTCTTTGTCGATTAATCTAGTTGCGGGAATGCCAGTCATAACGCTAATAACTTGAGCGATATCCTCGGGCACAATCCTGAGGTTTTCTTTATCTCCCTCTTTTTCGCGGAGTACATCAATTTTTTGCTCCAGAACACTCGCCTTTGTTTTGAGTCGGGCAGCGCCCTCAAAGTCTTGGTCGTTTACCGCATCTTCAATCTGGGCCTGAATGTCATTGAACTGCCTTTGAAGTGAGCGAAGCGGCTTACTGGTCGCGCCTCTCTTTATTCGTACCAAGGAAGCCGCCTCATCAACAAGATCGATTGCCTTATCTGGCAGGAATCGATCGGCAACATACCTGTGAGCAAGTTTTGCGGCGCTTTCAATTGCCTCATCTGTAATTTCAACCCGATGATGCTCCTCGTATCGAGGGCGCAAACCATGCAGAACCTGAACCGTCTCCTCTGCGGTTGCCTCCGGAACCTGAACTGGCTGGAACCTTCTCTCAAGAGCCGAATCTTTCTCAATATGTTTGCGATATTCATCTAGAGTGGTTGCGCCGACAACTTGAATTTCGCCTCGGCTTAGTGCCGGCTTGAGAATATTGGCTGCATCAATAGCGCCTTCGGCAGCACCTGCGCCAACCACTGTATGTAGCTCATCAATAAACAGAATTACTTCGCGATTAGCCTTAGCTTCATCAAGAAGCTTCTTTAAGCGCTCTTCAAACTCACCTCGGTATTTTGTACCAGCGATTACGCTTGCGAGATCGAGCATGATAATACGCTTACTTTGTAGCATTTCTGGCACTTCTTCAGAAACGATTCTTTGAGCAAGACCTTCTACAATTGCCGTCTTACCTACCCCAGGCTCACCAATAAGAACTGGATTATTTTTAGAGCGGCGATTAAGAATAGTGATTACTCGGCCAATTTGGTTCTCACGCCCAACCACTGGGTCTAGATATCCTTCGCGAGCTTTCGCAGTAAGATCTACACCAAAGCTATCGAGTGCTGGCGTCTTAGTCTTAGTTTTCTTGGCTGTGGCAGTACCTCCACCAGAGGTTCGGCCATCATCTTCCATTGGGAAGAATTGTTGATTGCTTAAGTAGTTCTCCAGCTCCGAACGAACCAGCGAGGGCTCGACCCGCATCTCTTTTAGTAATGTATTAGAACGAGCGCTTTTGTGGCTTAAGAGAGCGAAAAGAATGTGCTCGGTGCCCGAGTATGGTTGACCAAACTCGCGAGCAATACGCCAAGAAAGGGTCAAAGTGGTCTTGGCAGCTTCGCTGAGCCCCTTGTGATTATGAGAGATAACTTTAGGCGAAAAGCTCAGAACCATTTGCGCTTTGTCGAGAGTAACTCCAGCATTCCTTAATATTCTGGATCCAATTGAACCCTCCTGTTGCAATACGCCTAACAGAATGTGCTCAGTGCCGATATAACTTGACGCCATCTGGGTCGCGATTTGATCGGCATTCTCTAAACTTTGCTTAGCATTTTCAGTGAATCTATCAAAATGTGGTCCAAACTCTAGTGCCATGTTTAGCTCCTTTCTCCCCTTATTCCTCGGTAGGAAAACTGGAACTGGACCTACCGTTTAGCCATATATTAGCACTCTAATATGCCGAGTGCCAGAGTTTTTTGCGGGTACTTCTGAAGCTTCCTGGCGTCCACGCATAAGTCTTATTTTATCACCGCTAGACTGCTATCAACCAAAGAATCCGCCTAAATGTGGCGGATTCTTTTGCTTCATAACTAGAGGTTTGAACAAACGGTTATTTGTCTTCCTCTTTTTCCTGAGTCTCTTCTGTTGATTGCTGCTCAACCGCGGCGATCAGCGAACCTTCTAGGTCAACCTTCTTTGGCTTTTCTTTTGGCTCGACGGCGGCATCGGCAGTTGCTTCAACCTTGCTTTCGTCGGCGCTAACGATGTCGATATTCCAGCCGGTCAGCTTGGCGGCAAGACGTACGTTCTGGCCTTGCTTACCAATAGCTAGCGAAAGCTGATCTTCCGGGACCTTAACAACGGCTTTGTGCTCAGCCTCATCAAGTTCAACGCTCAGAACCTTAGTTGGGCTCAAAGAGTTGATAATGTAAGTTTCTGGGTCCTCATTCCAAAGAATGATGTCGATCTTCTCCTCGCCGAGCTCACCCATTACAGCCTGCACGCGAGCTCCACGGCCACCAACAAAGGTGCCAACTGGGTCTACGCTGTCGCTGTTTGACTTAACCGCAACCTTGCTTCTAGTCCCGGCTTCTCGGGATACTCCCTTAATTTCTACTGTTCCGGTTTCGATCTCTGGAACTTCAAGCTCGAAGAGGCGCTCAACCATCTTGGCATGTGCCCGACTGATTACAACCTGAGGTCCACGAGCGGTTTGCTCAACTCGCGCGAGGTATACCTTAAGCCGCTGGCCTGGGTAATAGCGCTCGCCAGGAATCTGCTCGTTAGTAAAGAGCACCCCGTTGGTTTTACCAATATCAACATATACGATGTTTCCATCAACACGCTGAACTGTTCCGTTAAGAAGAGTGTCTACCTTATCGCTGTACTCATTAAAGATGATCTCACGCTCGGCTTCTCGGAGCCGCTGAATGATCACCTGCTTTGCAGTCTGTGCAGCAACTCGGCCAAATCCTTCGCCGGGATCTACCTCATACTCAACTGTGTAGGGCCCAACGACATTCTCTTCGTCCTCATCATCCTTGCGCTCGATTACTTTGGCTTCTTTATCTTTTTTGAGAGCGTCCTTTAGCCGGACATGTAGAAGTTCGTTGAAGTCCTCTTCTGGCGTATCATCGGCAACTACTTCTTTCGAGACAAACACCTTCATGTCACCAGTTGTGTCGTTGAGTTCAACCCGAACATCTTGATCTTTATCACCGTAGTCCTTCTTATAAGCTGCAGCAAGAGCTGCCTCAACGGTTTGGAGGATGGTCTCTCTTGGAAGCCCTTTCTCGTCGGCTATATGATTAATTGCTGCTAAAAATTGTGCGTTCATTTATGTTCCTATTCTGTTGTTATTCAATTGTTTGGCAAAAATTTAGTCGACCCGCTGGCCGACTTCAATACCGTTATTCTAACTCAGAAAGGTTTAAAAGACAAGCGCCCCACCAAGACAGGCGGGATGCTTGCCGTGATGGGGCGTATTGAGGAGGCTCATGCTGCATCCTCCTCTTCGTGCGGCCAGTAGAACCCGAGACAGTAGGTCGGGTCATCGGGCTTGCGACAGATCCCTCCATTCGCCGCTTCCCTTCGCCCAGCCTCCCATCTCCTCATGTGGAGGCGGTGACCGGTGCCATTCGAAGGGTGCTCGGGGCAGGCAATTGCATGAGGGATCGAACCGCAGTAGTGGCAGGTTTCGTCCATCAGGGCACCTCCGTGGGGTCGAGGACGGCAGTCATATGGAGGAAATTATCGACATCCACTTCGCTGAGCCGACCGTTGGAATCTAGAGCGAAGAAGCTTTTCGGCTTGAAGCCGCGAGCCCTTCTCTCCCTACGATTGAAGCGGTGAGCCTCGATACCAAGATATGCCAACCAAGCGGCCAGAAGGACGAATACCAGCTTACAGATACGTTTCATGAAACCCCTTGGATCAAGACGTGGCGTATTCCACTTCTCGCCCAAAACGATAGAGCACTTTTCCCCTTATGTCAATCTGTTGGCCAAGAAGCATAAGAGTATTGACAAATACTTACAGAAGTGGTACTATACTGATCATGCCTTGACGTAGAAATACGTTTTGGCTGCAACTTTCGTTCACTACAGGAGGAAATGGTGTCCCCCGCCATCCAGCGTTTTTTCGCCTTTATCGCCATCTGGGCGATTGGCATCAAGGAGTGGGTCTGCCCCGCGAACGTCTTCAGGCTCGTCCTCGGCGTTCTCGGAATCCTCTTCTGCTGGGCAGCTGCAAAGCTGTTCATGTACGAGGGGCTCTACGCCGTCTCCAACATCAGGGACTTCATGGCTATCGGCGCCACCCTCTTCGGGGTAGTCCTCATCGCCATCGCATTTCCCAGTGGCTGGGTACGTGCCCGGCGAGTCTTCGGGTTCTAGGACCCTGATGTGAACGAAACCCCCGTCAAACTTCCGCATCGCGGATTTATGGCGGGGGATTTCGCTTTTTATGGACTTATATTTTGCCTAGCTTTTTGGCCAGTTTCTCAGTTTGATCAATTTGCGACTTTATTTCACTAATTCCTTGTTTCCAGAAGTTACTATCACTAATATCTACACCCAATTGGAGAAATATATCTTTAGGGGATTTTGATGTTCCAGCCGACAGAAACTCCTTTACCTGACCAATAAATTGCTTGTCCTGCTTCACCTTAGACTGGAGAGCTTTTGATATGAGTAACCCACTTGCATAAGAGTAAACATAGAAAAACCTGCGAATATGCGACCAGTATACCCACCAGTTCTCGGCGCCTTCGGCATGATCGCCCAGATATTCTTTCATGTGGTTGCAGAAAAGCTCATTTATCTTGTCCTTAGCTACATACCCAGTTTTTCGGAACTCGGTGTGAAGGTCTTTCTCAAAACGATAGGCCGCAACCTGCCTAAAAATGGTGGCAATCTGGTCCTGAAGCTGCCCTACTCTCAACACGAGCTCCTCTTCTTCAGAAGCTTCTTCTAGCAGCCTGTCGAAAACAAAGTCTTCCATAAAAGTGCTAGCAACTTCAGCGGTCGACAAAGGCGTAGCAAAATTCAATTCATTTTGTTTGAGTCTCATTAGTTCGTTGTTGATAGCATGGCCAAACTCATGAGCAATGGTGGCCACATCTCTGAGTTTGTTTGTATGATTGAGCATCACATATGTTGGAAGCGACTTTGAGAAGCCAGCACAGAAAGCGCCGCCTCTTTTGCCTTTTTTGGGGTAGACATCAATCAGCCCCTTGCTAGAGAGGTCTCTAAGGATCTCAGAAAATTGAGGGTCAAGTTCATTAAATACTGAATCAACTAATTCCAATGAATCCTCATAGGTATATTCTTTCTGAACATCCCCATAGCCTACGGCGCGCTCATAGTACTCAAACTTTGGCTGTTTAAGCAGCCTGGCCTTAAAATCCATAAACCTTATCGACAGATCATAATTTTTCTTTACTGCTTCAACCATAGCGTCGACTATCTCTGGATCGATATCATCTGATAGCAAGCGTGATTGCTCAGGCAGGTCAAAATTTCTAAGATGATCATCAATCTTTTTATTCTCGAGGATAGCGTTGATTTCTGCTTCCGCCATATCAGATGTTTGCTCAAAAATATGAGAAAGTGCCTTTGCTGCACTCTCTCTAACCTCTTTCTTTGGGTTGGCCGTCAAAGTATGCAGCTCTTCGAGTGTAGCGATTTCTGACTTGCCATCCTCTTTCAAAACTTTGGCTTCTGCTTTGCTGAGTGAGTTATCAATAAACTGGATCCACTTCTCGTAAGCTGGCCCAGATTTTAGCATTAGGATCTGTTCCTCACTCACGCTTAGCCGATGCTTTGCCTCAACAAATTTTCGCTCTAGAAAATGCTTATAATCCTCGAGAACGGCGCTGTTGAGCATTACTTTCTGATCTTCTTCCTTTATCTTGGACAACGCCAATGGGAAGAATACTATTTTGTTGGCTATTTGCTTAGAGAACTCCTCGCTTTTATTCTCTTTTGCCCTTACCTCGGGGCTCATAGAATCCAGGGTGGATCTAAGGCCAAAGTAAAATGCTTCGGCCCCATTTTGATGCATTGTAGTGAGCTCGCAGAACTCATCAAGAGCAGCCTTTAACTTATTGGGATTTGTAAGATAATCATGGTTATCTCTCCATTTCAATACAAACTCATCCGTTTTTGTTGTGAGTTCTTGCCTATATTTCTCAATATTTGGATCATCATCACTCTTAAGAAGATAAGATAGATCCCATTCGGTTGGGGCATTTTTGAAGTTGGTCATGAACGTAATTATACATCAGGCAAACGTAATATTTGGGATGTATTCAAGCTTAAAAGGCTTGTTGAAGCCATAAACGCCGATTACATCAATCTGCATCCCTTGATAATTTGGGCGTTTTTCATTTATATAAGCAAATGCAGCTGCTTTAATCCTTCTTTGTTTTTCAAAGTTTACATATTCTGCTGGGGAGCCAAAATTTCTGCCTCGCCGGTATTTTACTTCAACAAAATGGAGAATACCTAGATGGCTAGCAACGATATCTATCTCGTGAAAGCGTGTTCTCCAGTTGCGATCAAGTATCTCGAAGCCACTTGCCTCAAGCCACCGGGAAGCGAGTTTTTCTGCCTCTCGACCAAGTTCAAATGCCGTCTCCTTGCGCACCATTTAAGCTCCATCTTTTACGATGGATCGGGCTCAATCCGTGCCGTCTGATCGCCTCAATATGGCTCCTTGTCAGGTAACCCTTATGCGAGGCAAAACCATATTGAGGGTAGCGGCTATCATGAAGATCCATAAGGCGGTCTCTTGCCACCTTAGCTACGATAGATGCTGCTGCCACACAAGCGACTAGCTGATCGGCCTTCACCATGGGCTCAGTATGAACCCGAGATGTTAAATAATTATGATTACCATCAATCAGTATAAGATCATATTTACCAGCAATTGAGTCGATTGCATGTTGAGCCGCATAATCGAGCGCCATTGTTAGACCGTGCTCGTCAATATAACTAGGGCTAGCCCAACCAATCCCAACTGCTAATGCCCTAAGCTTAATCTCACAGTCAAGCTCAAGCCTTTCTTCTAAACTCAGTAGTTTTGAATCATTGAGGCCTTTTATCTCGCAACCTTCTGGCAAGACTACGGCACCAACTGTAACTGGTCCAGCAGCAGGGCCTCTCCCCACTTCATCAATACCAAGAATCATCCCGTTGGCAACAAAAGCTTTTTCAACTACCTTCATATAACCAGTATACCGTTACACAAAAAAACCGCCTCTCGGCGGCTTAGTAGTTTATGGTGCTTTTACTCTTTTGGTTGAGCCTTGTCGACGCCTTCTTCGGCTTCCTCTGCAGGCATTACTGCCTCATCGCCAGAGTCAGCGGCATCGGGATCGTTCTTTGGCTCATCTGCAGCTGCTTCCTTATTCTCTTCCTTAGCTACTTCCTCGGTTGAAACTTCGGCCTGGTTGAGCTCGTCTTGAGTCTGATCAACATCTACCTCGGTTACGTCTTCATCAGCAATTGGATCGCTAATCTCTTCGGCTTTAACTGGCGCTACATTAACCGCATTGCGATCAATCGCAACTTCCTTAAGTCTTGCGGACTTACCTCGTCGCTCGCGAAGGAAGCTAATAAATTTGCGTCGAACCTTGCCTCGGCGCATTACTTCAACCTTATCAACGTTTGGTGAGTGCAGAAGAAAACTCTTCTCAACGCCAATACCACTCGCAATTCGGCGTACTGTTATAGAAGCAGTGCTAGAACCCATTCTATCGGTTCGAATAACAACGCCTTCGAAAACCTGGATTCTTTGCTTGTTGCCCTCGCGGATGAACTGGTGAACACGAACAGTATCACCGGTCTGAACTTTGGCGACCGCTGGCTTCTTATTCTGCTTATCTAAATTGATTATTGCCGGATGCATAACTCAGCTAATTTAGCATAATCTGGAGATCAGATCAAGGGTCAGCGGGATAGCTTGACGTTTCCGTCTTTAACCGCTGCTTTTAATTTGCCGATTAGTTCGTCGCTTACATCAATTGAATGTGGGAGCTTTATTTTCTTAGGAGGATTACCTGGCATCACAAGATAAACTGGGGTTTGCCCGGGAAAGTCTGTTAGGATTTTCTTGATGTCAGCTAGCACCTCGGTTGTGGACATCTTGCTGAGTGTTATGACTATACCTTCTTCGCTTGAAGTTACTGGCTCTTTTGGAGCTGGCTTGGGCACATCGTTTTTAACTTGAGGTGCAGGTTCTACATTTGCCTTCGCCGCCTTAGCATATCTCTCACGATTTGATACTGGTGCGAAGCCACCAACAGCGGGTGTTTTCTTATTCGGATCGTGCTTGTAGGCCTTAGCCATGTCGTAATCAATACGTGATGCCTCATCAACCATGATCTTGATCTCTTCCGTAGAAACGCCATCGCGATCTTTAGTATTAACCTTGCCGCTCACCTCAATTACCGTATCTGGCTCCCAGAGATACACGGTTTTTTCATAAGCTTTGGGGAACACGATCAACTCTAGGCTGTCACCAAACCTATCTTCAACACCCACGAAAGCCATATTGCCACCTGTTTTAGTGGTGATTTTGCGCACAGTTGTAGTCATGCCTCCAATTTTGACGGTACGACCTTCGTGTTGAGGCAAGATTGATTTGATTGGAACGCAATTATCGTCCAGATAAGCCGAATACTCCTCAAGCGGATGGCTAGAAAGATAAAGCCCTAGAAGCTCCCTCTCCCATCCCAGCTGTTCCCTAGAACTAACTTGAGTTGGAGGAAGTTCCATCTTGAGAGCCGGCAGACTATCCTCAACGCCCATTGAGCCAAAGATATCGATCTGACCGCTGAGTGCATTTTTTTGAGCCTTAGAAGCATAGTTGGTAATCATGTCGAGGTTATAAAGTAGCTGGCTGCGATCCCCAAAGTCATCCATGGCGCCGCACTTTATTAGAGCTTCCCACACTTTTCGGTTAACTTGGGACGCACTAACTCGCTTCGCGAAGTCTTCTACGCTAGAAAACTTACCACCCGCCTCGCGCGCTTCTACAATTGCCTCGATTGCACCCATGCCGACATTCTTAATCGCACTCAAACCAAATGTGATATCACCCGTCTCTGGGACAACACCGAACTCTAGATAACTTTCATTGACGGTTGGAGGCAAAACGTTGATTCCCATACGTTGAGTCTCGGTGACCTCCATCGAAATCTTGTCGATGTTGTCATAGTTTGAGGTCATTAATGCAGCCATAAATGCAGCCGGATAATTGGACTTGAGATAAGCTGTCTGAACGGCAATAAGTGCGTAACAGGCAGAGTGAGATTTGTTGAAACAATAGTCGGCGAAAGCTTCTAGCCGGCTCCAGAACTCCTCGGCGAATTTTCGCTCAACTTTTGAGTGCTCGACCATACCATCAATAAAGGCTGTTTTCATTTTTGCCATAGTTTCGCGCTGCTTTTTGCCGATAGCCTTTCGGAGTGTGTCAGCCTGGCCACCAGTAAAGCCACACATCTCTTTTGAGATCTGCATGAACTGCTCTTGGTAGACCAATACGCCATAGGTGTTGCCTAGAGCCGACTCCAAACCGGGATGTTCGTATACCACCTTCTTGCGACCATGCTTGCGGTCGATGAAGTCGTCGATAAACTGCATTGGGCCCGGTCGATAGAGCGCACACATCGCGATGATGTCATCAAACTTGGTTGGCTTGAGCTCTTTAAGATAGCGCTTCATCCCGGCCGATTCAAGCTGGAACACTCCTGTTGTGTCCCCTCGGCTAAATAGCTCATAGGTCTTATCGTCATCGAGAGGAATGTCGGCAATATCAATGTTCTTTTTGTATACTCGCCTAATAATTCGGAGTGTATTTTTTATAATTGTCAGGTTTGAAAGCCCCAAAAAGTCCATCTTCAGCAGACCAAGCTGCTCAACTGGGAACATGGAATACTGGGTACAGATTCCACCTTTTTGAGCCCGCTGAAGAGGAACATGATTGACGATCTCATCAGGGGCAATAACGACCCCGGCGGCATGAACGCCATTACTGCGGATTGTACCCTCAAGCTTTTGAGCTAGGTCAATTAGGTTTTTGGCTCGTGGGTTATTTTGATATTCAGACCTCAAGTCTGGATCATCAACCACGGATTTAGCGAGCGGAATATGGCGCCCCTGAACCGGAGGTGGAACTTTCTTAGCGATAAGATCAACTTCGGCATAAGGCATCCCCAAAGCCCGCCCTGTGTCTCTTACAGCGTTTCTGGCCGCCATAGTTCCGAAGGTGATGATTTGGGCAACTCTATCTTGCCCATATTTCTCGGTCACATAATCGATTACCTCGCCGCGACGGGTATCCTGAATGTCGATATCAATATCGGGCATGCTAATTCGATCGGGGTTAAGAAATCGCTCAAAAAGCAAATCGTACTCAAGAGGGTCTAGGTCAGTAATATTTAGCACATAAGCCACAATTGAGCCGGCAGCTGATCCTCGCCCAGGCCCAAAAATGATTCCCTGGTTTTTGCCCCAGTTTATAAAGTCGGCAACGATAAGGAAGTACCCCTGATAGCCCATTTTGTCGATAACCTCGAGCTCGTAGTCTAGGCGATCGATAACTTCCTTTGGCAGTGATTTTCGCGCCTTCTCTTGAGTTTGAAGCGACATATCCTCTTTGGGGATGTCGCCATAACGCCACATGGCCCCCTGCCAGCAAAGCTCGTAAAGATATGATTGCTCAGTTTTCCCATCCGGTGTTGGGAAGGTCGGGATCAGGATACGATCAAGCTCAAGTTCAACGTCACAAGAATCGGCAATTTTAACTGCATTAGAAACCGCCTCAGGGAGGTGGCTCCATCGACTCATTACCTCCTCGGCACTCGTGACATATAGAGCCATGTCCATTTCCATACGGTCGGTATCGCCGATAGTCTTTCCTGTTTGGACGCACAATAGAATTTCGTGAGCCTCGCGGTCCTCTCGACAGGTGTAATGTGAGTCGGCAGTAACCA
The DNA here is from genome assembly GCA_964632435.1 of uncultured Candidatus Saccharimonadales bacterium. Taxonomy (GTDB): domain Bacteria; phylum Patescibacteriota; class Saccharimonadia; order UBA4664; family SCTI01; genus CAZWEJ01. Next base: position 5,247 of record CAZWEJ010000001.1, on the reverse strand, counting down.
CCAACGGGACGCCAGTTTGTTGACTTAGTTCAATAAGACCTTTGTTAATCCGTATTTGAGGCTCCCACTCTTCGTGATCCTGAAGCTCCAAGTAGTAATTACCCTCCCCAAAAAGATCGCGATACCATTCAACCACCTTACGGGCCTCGTCCATGGCGCCATTAAGAATATGTCGCGAAACCTCGCTTGAGGCACACCCGCTCAAACAAATCAGTCCATCCTTGTATTTTTCAAGCAACTGCCGATCGATTCGAGGCTTGTAATAGAAGCCTTCCAAATGTGCCAGCGTTGAAAGTCGCATAAGGTTCTGATAACCCTGATTGTTTTTGGCAAGCAGGATCAAGTGATAGGGGTTGGCGTCAATTTTCCCGGCTTTATCGTGCATACCCCTCGTAGCAACATAAGCCTCCAGACCGATAATTGGTTTGATTTTGCGCTTTTTAGCCTCGTTGTAGAACTCGATTGTTCCAGAAAGAGTGCCGTGATCGGTCATAGCGATTGCAGTCATGCCGAGTTCTTTGGCACGATCTAGCATCTGTGGCACCTTTTGAAGCCCGTCTAGCAGGCTGTAGTGACAGTGGTTATGCAGATGGACGAAGCTATCACCGGGCACCGCTGTTTGCGATGCCGTTGCCCCTTTGTCTTGATTCACTAACGGCTCCCCTTCTCTTCCATTAGTTTAGCAACTAAGCGCTTACGCTTAAAGACTTGAAATATGAAAAATTATTGTTGAATAGTTTCGCTTGCACCCTGGAGGTAGTCACCAATCCAAGGCAATCCACCTAATTGACCAAGAAGCCATACCACAAATGCAACTACGATAGTTGCTCCTATAACTGTTCCTAGGCCCATAAAAACGCCTCGAACAAATGAGCCCCAAACCTGTTTTCTTGTGTTTGCTAGCAGGTCAATATAGTCATTAATTAACGCTGACTCAATCGCCTTACCCAATTTTTCGTAATCTTCTGGTGTTGGTTTACTTTTCGTCTCTGTTGACATTATCTTCGAAGCTCTCCCTCGCTCGATCTCGAGCCGACGCCATTATTTTTTTTGTCATCTTTTCTAATTCTGACATAACAGCGGCTCCTTCGCTAACCAATCTTTTCGCATCAACCATAGCATCATCACGCGTATCTTTGCTTGAACGGGCAAGACGTGAAGCTGAGTCCTGAAGATCATTCTTTAAAATCTCGGCTCTAGTAATCAGTCTCTGGCTCTCTTCGTAAGCTTCGCCTCGCAGTTCACGCGCTGCAAGCTTAAGATTATCGATTCGGCCTTCAAGCTCACTTTCCATCTCGGTCAATCGTTTGTCCGCATCTTGAACTGCTTTTTTTGCTTTTCGCTTAATATCTTGCTGCGTTTCTTTTCCGCTCTTAGGGGCGAGTAGAATCCCGGCTACAGCGCCGACAATAACGCCAACGATGGTACCTTTAACTAGACCCTTATTAGATTTACTCATACTTCCTCCCTTTCTTTTTGAATGATGACTTAGCTTTTCTTAGCATGACCGACATTACCGCCGATGCAGCAGCGGGCCCTACCTTCTTCGTAATATACCTAGCCATTTCATTTATATCTTCGGTAGTCTCATCAATACGCTGAGTGAGCCTTCGAATATTTGTGAGAATTTTATAAATAACGATTGATACAGCAATGCTAATGATTAATAGGATCAAGAATCCTATACTTAGCAAAATGACCAAAACTGTTTGTATATCTTCCATAATGTCACCTGTTATATTGCATATTATCTAACGGAAATGGCTAATTGGCAAATGGAAATTCCCTATTTTACTTAAGTTTGCGGTTTCTCTTTTTGGTAATTAGCACAAAAGCGTTTCTTTCAACCACTGCGTTTGGGAAACTATGAATTCTTCCGCCCCTATCGGCAATTCTTGTTCTTCTAAGATCGAGGCTAATTATTTCGCCCTCAATATTATCGGGACCCACTCGAACAATATCGCCGACACCAAAATCTCGATCTTGAGCTAAATAAACACCGGCAATAATATCTGCGACCAGAGTTACCGAGCCATTACCAACTGCTATACCAAATGCAGCCACTCCAGCTGTAAAAGCCAGCGCAAGATCGTTTAAGCCCAGAGCTTTGAGAACCACAATCACCAGGAATAGAGCAAGAACCGTATCGAGCAAGGCGATAATGATGCCCTTAAGACCCTTTGGCATCTTAATAAAGCCGATTATCCAGCTCGCAATCCACGATAGGATTCTAATAACTACAAAGCCTACTAAAGCAACGACAATAGCGTTAGCCAGCTGCGGCAAAAAATCATTTATATTTGTCGCTATTTTGTCGAATGTTTGCTCTATATTGAATTGGACTTGAGTCACCTACTCTCCAAGTTTTGATTTAAGTATATCATTAACCATAGCCGGATTGGCTTTTCCTTTTGATGCCTTCATTACCTGCCCGACTACGAACCCAAGAGCCTTCTGTTCACCTGCTTTATAGTCCGATACAGGCTTAGGATTCTCCTCGATAACTTGATCTACAATCTGTTCCAGTTCACTACTATCTGAAACCTGAATGAGATTGAGGCGTGCTGCAATTATGTTTGGCTGTTGGCCGGTTTTGATGACTTCAAGCAGTATCTCTTTAGATGCTGTTGAACTTAGATGCCCCATCTCGACCATTTCAGCAAGAGCAACTATTTTTTCAGCACTTAGATTATGTAAGGGCCCAGTTGGCTCAGACTGCATATAGGCTCGGACCTCGCCAGTGAGCCAATTAGCAATTCTTCGGTGATGTCCCTTATTGGATCCCTCAACCGCATCAAGGTAAAGAAAAGCCAGTTCGGGTTGGGTAATTAGAACCTCAGCAGTACTGACATCGAGCCCATGCGAAACCATGATCTTGCGGATGTGTTGAGGGTATTTATCGGGTGGGAAAGCCTCAGAAGCTTCTTCAAGCATACTCTTGGTAATTATAAGTGGCGGGATATCAGGTTCTGGGAAATAACGATAGTCATGTGCCTCTTCTTTTGAGCGCTGGCTAAATGTTTGATTTTTGGTGTCATTCCATCCCCTTGTCTCTTGAACTATTCTTTCACCTCTATCTAAAAGCTCAGCCTGTCTCTTTGCCTCATATTCAACAACTCCAAAAACTGCCCTAAACGAGTTTAGATTCTTTGTTTCGGTACGGGTACCAAACTCTTCGGAACCGTCTGGTCGCAAACTTACATTTACATCAAATCGCATATTACCGTAGTAAAGATCGGCATCACTTACTCCAGCGTAGCGCATCAAGTTGTAGAGCTCCTGAGCATAAGCTTTGGCCTCGGCTGCACTTCTGATATCGGGTTCAGAAACAATTTCAATCAGCGGCGTCCCGGCTCTGTTAAGGTCTACCAATGAGTAATCTTTGCCTGGTGGGTGTATTAGCTTACCTGCATCGGCTTCAAGATGAGCACGCGTTACCCCCACCCTCTTTATCTCGCCATCAACCGGAAATTCAACAAAGCCTTTACCTATTATCGGCTGATCAAACTGTGTTATCTGGTAATTCATAGGGCTATCAGGATAAAAGTAGTTTTTTCGATCGAACTTTGAGTTAAACTGCTCAACTTTTTCGTAAGCGTTGAGTGCATGGCCGGCCTTAAGGGCAAGCTTTACGGCAGCTCCATTAAGTACGGGGAGCGCTCCCGGGAGGCCAAGGCAGACTGGGCAAACATTAACATTTGGCTGTGCTTCTCTGGAATCGTTATCGCAGCCGCAAAAAAGCTTTGTTTTGGTAGAAAGCTGGACGTGAGTCTCAATTCCGACTACTAGCTCGTAATTACTCATAGCGCCCTCAGGTCTTTAAGCGCCCGCTCAAAATTCTTAACCGCTTCGCGAGCTTGAGATGGAACAAGATCAAAATCTGCCTCATGCGCCAGGGCGTTTCGCAGTTTATGCGCCGACCACACCGAATTAATGTCGCTAAAGCGGCCTCCATGATTCTTGAGGCGCTCCCCCATTGTGGTTCCACGAAAACCCGATCCTTTCATTACATAATCCAGAAGCTTGTCCGCTTCATTGACTGCATCTTTCAAACTACTACCGTTTCCTTGAGACATGGTCTGAATGTTTACCCACTTCCTGGAAACAAAATCTTTATCGATCGATATCCGTTGTGATGATTTTTTACCCCTTTTTGGCGCTGACGCACCCTTAGAAACTACCGCAAAGGCTAGCAAAGCTATGGCAAGAACTCCTAGGAGCAACCAGATCGGCTCTATCATGATAGCCCCTCCAGCCCAGCAGCAGCTGAAAGCAGTTTTTGCTCGCTTTTTTGTGGGCCGACTAGTTGTAGCCCAACTGGTAAGTCATCGGTCTTCAGGGGTATCGAAATTGCCGGTGAGCCCACTAGGTTAACAGCTACCGTGTCGATATCGGTTAAATACATTGCAAGAGGATCATGGGATTTCTCCCCAAGATTCCACGGTTTGATCGGGGAAGTTGGTCCGATCAAAAAGTCATAATTCTTAAATGCCCCATCAAAGTCTTTTCTTATCAAAGTCCTAACCTTTTGGGCCTTCTTGTAATAAGCATCGTAGTAGCCACTCGACAATACATATGTTCCAATCATAATTCTGCGCTTAGCCTCGTCTCCAAATCCTTCGTTTCGGCTCATAAAAAACTGGTCATTGATTGATTTGGCTTCTTTTGACGAGTGACCATAGCGAATTCCATCGTAGCGAGCTAGGTTTGAACTAATCTCGGCGGGGACCAAAACGTAGTAGCAACCTAATGCCAGATCGAGCGATGGGAGGCTAACATCTTCAACTGCTCCGCCGCGCTCCTTTATCTTCTCAACCGCGTCCATAATCGCAGACTTAACCTCGGGGTCTACGCCCTCACCGATAAATTCTTTGACCAGTCCAAACTTCTGGCCTTCAAGAGTCGAACTTAACTCAGCATAGGAGTGCTCATCGCGATCAATTGTAGTGGCATCGGATGGATCTTTGCCCGAGATATACTCAAGCACGAGCGATGCATCCTCTACTCGATTTGCGATAACGCCGATCGAATCGAACGAGCTACCCATTGCCACCACTCCATATCTAGAAACAAGACCGTAGGTCGGCTTTAGTCCAACAACGCCGCACATTGCAGCCGGCTGTCTAATCGATCCTCCCGTATCGGTTGCCAACGAAAATGCAGCGATCCCCAGCGAAATGGCTGCAGCGGATCCTCCTGAGGACCCACCCGGAATTTTTGACTCATCATGCGGGTTCTTGCTTGGAC